>JAHJTW010000077.1 GCA_018829565.1 bacterium
CAGTTGATGGAGTACTTCAACCACCTTCCGGCGCCCCTGGCCGTGTTCTGCATCGCCATGCTGCCCGTCTTCGAGCTGCGCGGCGCCATACCCGCCGGCTACGCCATGGGCATGACCCAGCCCTGGCTGATCTACCTGCTGGCGGTCGCCGGGAACTTCGTGCCGGTGATCCCGATCCTGACCCTGCTGGGCCCGGTCGAGCGACGGTTGCGCAGGTTCCGGGTCTGGGACCGGTTCTTCACCTGGCTGTTCCGGAGGACGGTCAGCCGCAGCGACGTCATCAAGAGGTACGAAAGCCTGGGACTGATCCTCTTCGTCGCCATCCCCCTGCCCATGACCGGAGCCTGGACCGGAGCCATCGCCGCCTATCTCTTCAAACTTCCCTTGCGGATGGCGATACCTTGTATCATTTTGGGCATCCTGATCGCCGGGATCGTGGTCACGCTGGTCTCGCAGGGCGTCATTTCCCTGTGGCGGTGAAGGCCTTCCGGCGAATCTTCTTCTCGGTCGGGGCGTAGCGCAGCCCGGTTAGCGCGCCTGCTTCGGGAGCAGGAGGTCGAGAGTTCAAATCTCTCCGCCCCGACCACTTTTTCTGCGGATGACGCCCCGTGACCGGGGCTTTTTCATGCCCTCCGGTCCCGGTATTCCCGTCCGCCACAACCAGGACTTCCCAGCCATCAGACCGGCGGTTATGCTGCCCCGGACGGCCCCCGACAAGCAACCCCGGAGGAACCATGACCTGCCAGCAGATCGTTCGCGCCGCCATCCGCGCCATCCCCGACTTCCCCAAGCCGGGCATCCTGTTCCGCGACATCACCCCGGTCATGGAGGATCCCGCCGCCTTCGCGGCCGCCGTCGCCGGCCTCGAGGAACTCCTCGAAGGGATCGAGTGGAACGCCATGGGGGCCATCGAGTCTCGGGGCTTCGTCTTCGGCGCTCCGATCGCCCTGCGGGCGGGCAGGCCCCTGGTCCTGCTGCGCAAGCAGGGCAAGCTGCCCGGGCGGACCCTGGCGGCCGCCTACGCCCTGGAATACGGCGAGGCCGTGCTGGAGATGCACCTGGACAGCCTGGAGCCCGGAGACAGGGTCGTCCTCATCGACGACCTGCTGGCCACCGGAGGAACCGCTGCGGCGGCGGCGGCGCTGGTGAAACAAGCCGGTGCGGAGGTCGCGGCCTTCGTGTTCCTGGTCGAACTCGACGACCTGCAGGGAAGGGGGAAGCTGGCCGCGCTGGGCCCGGTTTTTTCCCTTGTGAACTACTGACAGCCCGTCTATTTTGGGCAACCGCACCACTGGGTGCCCCCGTAGCTCAGCCGGATAGAGCACCAGATTCCTAATCTGGGGGCCGTGGGTTCGAATCCCGCCGGGGGTACCATCCCCAACCGAAGCGTTTCCCACCCAGCCTCGATGCGAAGCCCTATCAGGGCGCGAGCACCTCGCTCTGCACGCTGGCGGCGTTCGCCCAGTCCGGCCGGTCGGGCAGGAGCTCGCCTTCATCCTTCTTCCAGAACCAAAGGTCGAAGTGCTCGGTCCGGTCCGCCTTGTCGTGATGGGCCAGGAACTCCTGCCTGAACTCGGGCGTGAAGATGGGCTCGTGCGGCGGGTACCAGTTCACCTTCTCGAAGGGCGTCTGCTCCCGGGGCACCAGCCAGACATCCACCACGCCCTGGCCCAGGGCCTCCTGGGTGGCGGGGGGCAGGGGGCGCCCGGCGAGACAGCAGTCCATGACCGAGATGGGGTCGATCAGGACGGGGTGGTCGGCGAAGACCAGCAGGGGCCGGATCCAGGTCCAGCGGAAGCTGGCGTTCTCTCCTCCGCAGGCCATGCCGATGTTCATTTCCGGATACTTGGCCATGATGCCGCGCACTTCAGCGGCCAGATCGGGCGCCTGATCCTGCTGCCAGGCCACCAGCATGGTCGCCCGGTATTCGCTGACCAGTCCCGCGATGGCGATGGTCAGGGCCGCCCCGGCCATCAGCCCACGGGCAGGGACGCGCCGGGAAGAGGGGAGGGCGCGATCGGCCGGACGGGCCGAAATCCAGACCAGGGCAGGCACGAAGGCCATGATGGGGACCAGGGGCAGCAGGTGGACCGGACCGGCGCCCGGCTTGGCCGCCAGCACGAGCACAGGCCCGAGGGACAGGAACACCGAGAGGAGCAGGCCTCCCTGTCCCCGCCAGATCCCCCGCCTGAAGCCCGTCCGGGCAGCCAATCCCAGGAGGGGGAGCAGAAGCAGGAAGGTGAACCGCAGGTTGAGCCCCAGATCCTGCACCGTCAGGCCGTGCAGGGTGGCGTTCTGCAGCCAGACCAGGTAGTTCAGGAAGGAGATCCGGGGATGCAGAAGGAACGGCGCAGCCACGACGAACATGGAACCGGTCAGGATCCAGAACAGGCTCCTGGGTCCCCAGCGCCGGTAGGCGAGGTAAAGGATGGGCAGGAAGTACAGCCCTCCATGGACCTTGAGATTGACCGCGAAGCCCAGGACGGCCGCCAGACCCGCCACCCCGAAGCGGGGCCCGGCCCGGCTCACGATGAAGATCCCGAACGCGGCGGCGAACACGAGCAGGGAATCCGGGCGCACCAGGTAGATCCCGAAACCGTGGGACCAGAACAGGAGGATGGCGCACCCCGTCACCGCCCAGGGCATGGGGTCGTTCCGCCTTCGGCTCGCCGCCGCGAAGAGGAGGAGGATGCTGGCGACTCCGGCCAGGAACGAGGCCGCCTTGGCGGAGGTCAGGGTGGGGCCGAGGACCTTCAGGAAAAGCCCGTTGGTCAGGAAGACGGAGGGGCCATAGAGGACGCTGTACTGCTGGGCCCCGTCGATGGGGTGGTAGAGTTCCTGTCCCTGCTCGAGCAGCCAGGAATTGCTCGTGACCAGCGGTTCCACCTCGCCGGCGAAACCCTCGAGGGTCAGATACCACACGCCGATTCCCAGGAAGACAGCGGCGAGCAGGCAGCCGCCGACCGTCACCAGCAGCCGGTGCCGGGAAGACCAGCCCGGCAGCAAGGCAGGGCGCAACCAACCGAGGAGGGCCACAAGCCCCCCCAGCAGGAAAAACGCAACCAGCACCTGACGCGAGAGCAGGATGCCTAGGTCAAGGATTGTGCGAATCATTACCAACGAGCCGGTTGTCGACACCTCGCCGGGTGTGGTCGATATGGGGGGTGCAGGGAGGCGAGAGCCCCACACCCGATATCGGTCTGATTGTCCCATTTTTCCGGAGAAAACTCAACAGGTTTGATCAAAAGGCAAAAAAAAGTCAAGAAATTGGGAAATAATCGCTTATATCACATGCTTGAGAAACGAGATGAATCCCAGCTCACGCATCCTGGCCAGGAAGAGGCAGATGCGGTGGTAGACATGTTCGGCATCCTCGGGAAAGTGGTCTTCCCACCCCTCAGCCATGCTTCTGATGGCGGTTTCGCCATCGATCCGGCTCCAGATGAGGGATCCCCGGGGATCGAGCGGTACCCTGACGAACTTCTTGTCCTCCGGCAGCAAAGGCTGCAGGATTCTTCCCCAGACCGGGCCCGAGTACCGTGGTTGGAGCAGGATGATCCTGTCGGGGCTGCTGTCGGGGGCCGTGGCCACCAGGACCTGCGGCACCAGGTCCAGCATGTCGACCCCTTCCCATTCCCCCTTCAGTTTCCTCATCAAGTTGCCGATCAAGTTTCGGGATGGCATTTCGGGAGACCTTTCCTGAGGACTGGTGGACCGAAAAGATTGGCGAATCCCCCCTCATGTGGTTTACTGGATCCAGCAAGGGGAGGAGGACACGATGGACAATTCCGTGACGGTCCGGGATCGCTGGCTCGGCGCCATCTGCTATCTTTCCGTCTTCGTCTTGGTGCCCTGCCTGGCCACCGAGAAATCGGCGTTCCTGGCCCGCCATTGCCGCCAGGGCTTCGCGCTGCTCTGCGTCGAGATCCTGGCTTTCCTGGTGATCCTCATCATCGACGCCACCATCGGGCTGATCCCGCTCCTGGGATTCCTGGTGGTCATCCTGCTGCGCCTGGTGCTCTTCGTCCTGTTCCTGTCCCTGTCGGCCCTGGGCTTCGCCAAGGCCCTGTTCGGCGAGGAGTGGCGGATTCCCTACCTGGACGAGCTGGCCGAGCGCATTCCCATCGAACAATCCTGAGCCAACTCCATGAACGCCAGTATCTTGTATCCCGTCACTTACAGAATTGCGTATAATGTATATTATGTTAACTAACCGAAAAACGCCCTCATGAAACCCCGTCCTCCCGGCACAGCCGCAGGATCGCCTGCTCGAAGACGGCCCCTTCCCTGAGCGGGCTGTTCTTCATCTGGCGGTCGCATTCGAGGGCTTCGATCTGCCCCCGAGCCATGCCCCGCACGCCCATGTTGTCGATCATGCTGCTCAGGTAGCGGAACGACCAGGGACTCTGCCCCGTCAAGGCGCCGATCTCCTGGTCGGCCATGCCCTCGGACTTGGCGTGCTGCAGCAGGTATCCCCGGCGGATCCGGTTCAGGACCAGCGGGGCGATCTCGTACGGCGACCGGCCCCATTCGGCCAGCCGGTACCAGGTCTTCAGGACGTCCCCGGCGCGGCCGGGTTGCAGGAACTCGGTGATCTCGTATCCCTTGAGCTCGGCCTGATCCATGATCACGGCGTTGAGCTCGGCCACGGTCAGGGCCTCGCCGCGGTCCTCGAACAGCAGCGCCAGCTTGTCCAGCTCGTTCTTGATGCTGAGCAGGTCGTCGCCCAGCAGGTCGCCCAGCAACTGGGCCTGATCGCGGTCCAGCGGCAACCCGAGCCTGCCGGCGGCCTTGAGGATCCACTGGATCAGGCTTTCCCCGGTCGGAGCTGTAAATTCAAAAAAATAACCGGCTTCCAGACAAATCTTGACCCATTTCTTCCGGCGGTCGGCCTTGGGCGTGGTCAAGATAAGGATGGTCTCGGGCACCGGATTCCCGAGATACTTCTCCAGATGATCGGCGTTCTCCTGGCGGTCCAGGACTCCCCCGGCGTGCTTGACGTAGACCACCTGGCGTCCGCCAAGCATGGGCAGGCTCAGGGCCTGCTGAAGGATTCGGGAAAACGGGACCTGCTCACCGTCGAAAACATGGTCGTTGAACGCCCCGGCGGGCCCGAGGGCGTCCTTGCGGATCTTGGCGACCACGCCTTCGATCCGGAGGGAGTCCTCCCCCGCCAGGACGTAGACGGGACGGAACTTCCCCGTCTTGAGGTCCTGGGCGACGATGTCGTCGAGACCCGGAGCCGTTCCGGATTTGCCTTTGCCGGGCTGAACCATGGTTACCAGTCCTCCACGACCTGGGCCAGGATGTCCCTGACGATCTGGTCGATGGCCTCGACCTTGGCCGTCTCCTCGCTCGTCCCCTGGGGATCGTCGAGCACGTAGTTGCCCACCCCGGTGAACTGCTTCTCGCTGAACTTCTCGTCCCCGGTGGCCTTGACGACGAAGCTGAGAACCACCGCGATCTGGACCTGGTATTCGGTCACGGTGAGGTCCCCGCGGGCGAAGGCCTCCTTGAGATCGTACTGGACCACGCGGCCGGATATGATGCTGTCCGCGGCCTCTTCGCCCACCACCTTCAGGGTGTTGTCGGCCTGGATGGCGGCGATGATCAGGTCGGTCAATTCGGTGCCGATGCTGGGTTCAGGAGTCTGGTTCTCCAGGTATTCCACCGCGACCCGCTTGAGCGACTCGTCGACCCGGCCGCTGCTGGCGGAATAAACCCCGCAGCCGGTCGCTCCTAACCAGGCGAAAAGGATCGGCCCCAGCAAAAGGGCGGTCCCAAGGCAGCGGCGGGCGGTCATAGGCTCTCTACTCCTTGATCTTGTACTGGCGCATCCTGTACCTGAACTTGTCCCGGTTCAACCGCAACAACCGCGCGGCCCGGCTCTGGTTCCCCTCGGCGTCCGCGTAGGCCTTGCGGACCAGGGCCTCCTCGAGTTCCCCCACGATCCCCTCGAGGTCGATTCCGGCCCTGGGCAGGGGGCGGCCGAGGGCGGCGTCGATCCGGTCGGCGAGCCCCTGTTCGGTGGCCGCGTCCGGCGCCACCAGGACGTGATCCTTCAGGAGCACCGGTCCGTCCTCGAGCAGGACGGCCCGTTCGATGAGGTTCTTGAGTTCCCTGATGTTCCCGGGCCAGTGGTGGGCGAGGAGCGCTTCCTTCGCCTCGGGGTGGATCTCGCGGAACCGCTTGCCGAACCGCTCGTTGAACAGGCCCACGAAGTACTCGGCGAGGGGCAGGATGTCCTCGGGCCGCGAGCGCAGCGGCGGCAGGTTCAGCTGGACGACCTTCAGGCGGTAGAAGAGATCCTCCCGGAACAGGCCCTGCTTCACGTATTCGGCGAGGTTGCGGTTGGTGGCCGCGATGATGCGGACGTCCACCTGGATGTCCCTGGTGCCTCCGACCCGCCGGAAGATCGTCTTCTCCAGGACGCGCAGGAGCTTCACCTGGACCTGCAGCGGCATTTCGCCGATCTCGTCGAGAAAGACGGTCCCCTTGTCCCCCAGTTCCAGCAGTCCGTTCTTCTGGACCACCGCGTCGGTGAAGGCCCCCTTCTCGTGTCCGAACAGCTCGCTCTCCAGGAGAGTCTCCGACAGGGAGGCGCAGTTGATCTCGAGGAAGGGGCCGTCCGCCCGGGAGGAGGACCGGTGGATGAGGTTGGCGATCACGTCCTTGCCGACCCCCGACTCCCCCAGGATGAGCACCGTGCTGGTGTGGCCCCGGGTGATCCGGGCGATGGTGTCGTAGATGTCGCGCAGGACCGGAGAACGGCTGGGCACCACGTTGTCCGATCCGGCCAAGATCCCGGCGGCGCGCTCCTCCTTTGCCCTTTCACGGCGCAGGGCCGATTCGGCCAGGGCCTTCCTCGTCACCTTGAGCAGCCGGTCGAGCTGGATGGGCTTGTTGACGTAGTCGGCGGCGCTGAGCTTCATCGCCAGGACGGCGGTGTCCGTCTCCCGGTAGGCCGTGACGATGACCACCGGCAGCAGGGGATACTTCTCCTTGATGATCCCCAGGACCTGGACCCCGCTCATGTCCGGCAGCATCAGGTCCAGCAACACCAGGTCGGGCTGGATCTCCTCCAGGATCGCCAGGGCGTCCTTCCCGCTGGGCGCGGGCCGCACGTCGTAACCCGCCTCCGCGAAGGTCTTGTCCAGGAACTCCAGGATGAGGACATCATCGTCCACGACAAGGATGACCGGCCTCATGACACCTCGGGACAGGTAAACCGCAGGCGCGCCCGCGGCGATGATCACCAGGACAGGGATGCTGCATTATCGTGCGCCGGGGTGAGGCTGGCAAGGCGCGATTCGGCGTCAACGGGAACGGGCGCGCTCGGGCGGACCCGACAGCAGGGTGAACAGCACGATGGCCAGATCGAAGCCCAGGGAACGGCGCCGGACGTAGTCACCATCGAGGGCCAGGCGCCGCATGACCCCCGCCCTCCCTGCGGCGGGCTCATCCTCCAGCCTGGCCAGGTTCAGCAGGCCCACCGGCCCCTTCCTGGCCCTCAGGAGCGGCGAGCATTGAAGGCGATTGCGGGTGCAGGTTTCCAGGTCGAGGGGAGCGAGACCCACCAGGGACAATCTGCCCCTCAGAAGGTCGGGCGCCATGGGCAGCAGGTCCAGACCGGACCATTCCAGGAACCGCCCCCAACCCGCCGGGACCTCCTGTCCGGAACCGGCCACAGCAGTCCGGAAGGTCCGCCAGGCCAGCGGACTTCCGGGCATGACCACCCGTCGGCGATCGAAACAGGTCCCGGGGATGGCTCCGATGCGCCGCTCCGGGCCCACCAGGGTCCGGGACACCAGAGGCGGCAGGCCGGTCCTGAGCCTGATCCAGAGAGCGATCGGGGGCCCCAGCACCAGGAGCAGGCCGACGCCCAGAAGTCCCGCCAGGACGTCACCCAGGCGCTTGAGGGGCAGGTACAGGGTTGCGCATCGCGCCGTCACGGAACTTCACCTCCGCTTTCATTGTATCATGGATATTATATTATTTCAATTTTACAAACAAAATGATATCATTGTTCAGGTTACCCGGATTCGCCGTTGCCGTCCGGATCCGCCTGGGCCATTCTGGCAGGCGCCTCCGCGGAACCGTCCGGGAGGATTCGGAACCGGCCGGACCGGTATACGGCCACGGGAGATCAGCTTGCAACTGCCCCGCCGCTTCGTGACCCGATCCTTCGTCGTCCTGGGCTTCTCCATCGCCCTGTACGCGGCCGGCGCCCTGGTCTTCGGCTGGTCCGACATGCGGGATAATCTGCGCGCGGTTCCGGCCGGCATCCTGGCCATGGTCGGCTTGCTGTCCCTGACCAACTATCTCCTGCGCTTCTGGCGGTGGGAGGTCTACCTGCGCAGCCTGGGAGTCAGGATTCCCCTGGCCACCTCCCTCGGCCTCTACTTCTCCGCTTACGTCATGGTCATCACTCCCGGCAAGATCGGCGAGGTCTTCAAGGCCGGGATCCTCGGCGAGACCCATGGCGTCAGCCTGGCCAAGGGGATCCCCGTGGTCCTGGCCGAAAGGCTGTACGACTTCCTGGCGGTCCTCCTGCTGGCCATCGTGGGAATCGTCTTCTGGCCGGGGCCCGTCAGCGGGCTGGGAACCGGCCTGGCGGCCGCCACTTGCCTGCCCGCCGTCATGCTGCTCTTCAGGCATCCGGGAATCCGCCGGAGGCTGGTCGAGAAAGCGGCGGGTTCGGCCCTCCTGAAGAAGCACCGGCTGGGCCTGGACGAGTCCCTGGAATCCCTCGCCAGCCTGCTCACCGTGCGGCAACTCGCCTTCTCCCTGACCCTGACCTCCCTGGCCTGGTTCTGCGAATGTCTCGGCCTGTGGCTGGTCTGCAAGGGGTTGGGATTTCCGGTGGGGGTCGGCGAGGCGGTGTTCGTCTATGCGGCCGGCACGCTGGTCGGCTCCCTGTCCTTCCTGCCGGGAGGACTGGGGGGAACGGAGGCGACCATCATCTGGCTGCTCGGGAAGCTCGCCCTGCCGACCGCCGTTGCGGCCAGCGCAGCCCTGCTGGTGCGGTTGTTCACCCTCTGGCTGGCCGTGGCCCTGGGGCTCGCCGTCTTCCTGGCTGCCCGCTCCCGGTTCCAGGCGCCCGGGCCGGAACGGGACTCCGATCAACCGGCCTGATCGCGATACCAGGCCACCGTCCGCCGCAGCCCCTCGTCCAGATCCACCGATCCCCGGTAATCCAGGTGCTCGGCGGCCAGGTCCACCGCCGCCTGGGAATGCCTCACGTCCCCGGGCCGGCCGGCGTCGTATTCCGGCTCGACCGCGGATCCCACCAGATCCCGGATCCTCAGGCAGAGGTCCTTGACGGTGATCCTCCCGCCCAGGGCGACGTTGTAGGCCCGCCCGCCGGCCCCGGGCCCGGCCGCGCAGGCCGCCAGGTTCGCCTCCACCACGTTCTGGACGAAGGTGAAGTCCCGGGACTGCCGCCCGTCCCCGTGGATGACGGGCGCGCGTCCCTCCAGGAACGCCGTGATGAACTTCGGCACGACCGCCGCGTACTGGCTGGCGGGGTCCTGCCGGGGCCCGAAGACGTTGAAGTAGCGCAGGCCGATGGTGCTCAGGCCGTACAGATCGTTGAACACCGAACCGTAGAGCTCGGAGACCCGCTTGTTGACCGCGTAGGGCGACATGGGCCGGGGCGGCAGGCCTTCATGCTTGGGCAGGACCTCGGTGTCCCCGTAGACGGAACTGCTCGAGGCGAAGACCACCCGCCGGACGCCCCGGCGATGAGCCGCCCAGAAGACCCGCAGGGTCCCGCCCACGTTGTGCTCGTCGCTGGTCAGGGGATCGGCCACGCTGCGGGGAACGCTGGGCAGGGCGGCCTGATGGAAGACGCAATCGACGCCCTCGCAGCATCCCTCCACGGTCTCCAGGTCGGTGATGCTGCCGGTCACGAAGGTGAGACGGCCCTCGAGGTCGGCGATGTTCTCCCTGCGGCCGGTGGACAGGTTGTCCAGGACCACGACCTGGTGCCCCTGTTCCACCAGGGTCCGCGCCAGATGTCCGCCGATGAAACCCGCTCCTCCGGTCACCAGGTACTTCGCCACCTGTTCTGCCTCCCTACAGTCGGATGATGTTGTCGGCCCGCCGTCCCTTCAGGGCGTTGCGCGTGTCCAGGACCAGAGGCGCCGCCCCCACGAGGATCGAATGATCCACACCCGGATGCGGAGTGATCACCAGCACGGCGTCGAATCCCGCGATCGCCGCGGGGGACCATTCCCTGAGACGGTCGCCGGGAATGGGCTCGGGGATCTCCCGGACGAAGGGGTCGTACCAGGAGACCTTGCCGCCCATTTCGCCGACGATTTCCAGGATGTCCAGGGCCGGGGATTCCCGGATGTCGTCGATGCCGGCCTTGTAGGCCACGCCGGCGACCAGGACCTTGCTGCCCTTGACAGAGCGGGACCGGTCGTTGAGACCGCGGACGAGCAGGTTGACCACGTGCTTGGGCATGAAGCCGTTGACCTGGCCGGCCAGGTCGATGAACCGCGCCTCGGAACCGGACTGCTTGGCCTTCCAGGAAAGGTAGAAGGGATCGATGGGGATGCAGTGTCCACCCAGGCCCGGCCCGGGATAGAACGGCATGAAGCCGAACGGCTTGGTGGCGGCGCCCTCGATCACTTCCCAGACGTCGATGTCCATGGCGTTGCACATCAAGGCGATCTCGTTCACCAGACCGATGTTGACGCTGCGGAAGGTGTTCTCGAGCAGCTTGACCGTTTCGGCCACCCGGACGGTCGATACGGGCACGACCCGTTCCATGATGTTTTCGTACAAAGCAACGGCGGCCTCGGTACAAGCCGGCGTCACTCCCCCGACGACCTTGGGGATGTTGGTCGTCTTGTACACCGGGTTGCCCGGATCGACCCTCTCGGGGCTGAAGGCCAGGAAGAAGTCCTCCCCCACGGCCAGGCCCGTCTCCTGGAGCCGGGGCAGGATGACCTCCTCGGTGGTTCCGGGATAGGTCGTGCTCTCCAGGATGATCAGCATCCCCGGGTGCATGGCGGCGGCGATGGATTCCACCGCCGCCTGGATGTAGGAGATGTCCGGGTCCCGGGTCTTGCCCAGCGGGGTGGGCACGCAGATGTTGACGGTATCGACGTTCCTCAATTCCTGCATGTTCGCAGTCGCTCTGAAATTTCCGCTTGCCCCGGTCTCCCGCAAATCCTCCGAGGGCACATCGATGATGTAACTTTCCCCACGCTCGATTGCCGCCACCTTTTCCAGGTCGAGATCGAACCCGGTTACCTTGAATCCCGCTTTGGCATAGGAAACAGCGAGCGGAAGTCCCACGTAGCCCAGGCCAAGGACGCCGAGGTGAGCGGTTTTGTTCTCCAATTTGCCAAGAAGGTTGGCCATTGCCATTCCCGCCTTTTCAGAGGTCAAGATTGCGAAAATCCGACCGGAAACCAGCCATGGCTTTTCGCAGTTCACGCAAATTTTGGATTTTCATCCAGATACGCCTGATCACCCCCAGCACTGCGACGGCAATCACCACCAGCACGGAAACCCGGTATATCCAGTGCAGGTCCGAGCCATGGACTTGGAACAGGTGATTGATGGTTCGACCGAATCCAACGAGGGTTAAGCAAAAGACACCAAGCAGGGCCAGGTGCACGAGTCCGCTGGTGAAGTCCTCCCGGCACCGCAGATACTGGCGCAGGGGGAAATTGACGCTGCTCCCGTCCCTGAACCGGGACTCGAACAGGTCGCTGCGCCTACGGGATTTCTTCGTAATCGGCATCGGAAATGTCCTGGTCGGTCAGGAAGCCGTCTGCGGACTCCTGCGGGCCGGAGGCCGGCGGTGGAGGCGTCGGACGGCGGGTCTGCGACTCGAGCCGTCGCCACGCCCGGAAGAGATTACGCCCCACGAGGAAGAGCAGGAACAGGGAAATGAGGCGCAGGATCATCATGAGTGCAGGCCGGGACCAGGGACGGTGCAGGGATGGTACGCCCGGCGGGATTCGAACCCACGACCTTCTGCTCCGGAGGCAGACGCTCTATCCAGCTGAGCTACGGGCGCACCGTGCGACAGGCAAGTATGGGGCATGCCCCCGGTATCGTCAAATTTTGTTTGCCGCGCCGGGGATCGCATCATGGTCAGCCCTCTCCCCGGTTCTCGAGACCGGCGGCCAGGAGTTCCCGGGCGTAGGCCAGCCGGCTCGATCCTTCCCCGCCCTCCTTTCCGCCCAGCAGGCGGGCGATCTCCATCAGCCTTTCCTCGCCTTCGACCTGCCGGATCCGCAGCGTGGTCCGCCCGTCCTTGACTTCCTTGGTCACCGTCAGATGCCGGGCGCCCCGGGCCGCCACCGTGGGCAGGTGCGTGATGCAGACGACCTGTCCGGCGCGGGCCAGGCTCTCGAGGAGCCGGGCCACCGGCATGGCCCCTTCCAGGCCCAGCCCGGCGTCGATCTCGTCGAAGAGACGCAGGGGGGGCACGCCGCGCCCTCCCTCAAGGACCGAAAGCCCGAGGTAGATGCGGGAGCGTTCGCCGCCCGAGGCGATCCGATGGACTTCCCCGAACCCCTCGCCGGGATTCGTCCGGACCAGCAGCTTGACGACGTCCGCACCCCTGTCGGTCACCCGGCACCGGTGGCCGGAGATCACGACCGGCCCGCCGGGATCGCGATCCGGGGCGATCTCGAACTCCAGTTCCAGATGGGGAAGAGCCAGGGGACGCAGGATCTCCACGGCCCGGGCGGCGACCGCCCGGGCCTTTCTGCGGCGGAGGTCGCGCAAGGATTTGGCGGAGTCGGCCAGGGCCTGGCGCCCGGACTCGAAACGGGCGGCGAGCTCCTCCAGATCGCTGTCGGCCGATTTTTGCCGGGCCAGGCGGGCTTCGAGGGATTCGAGGAGGACGATCAGGCCCGGGACGTCGCGGCGGTACTTCCGCTGGAGGTCCTCGTAGAGGGCCTTGCGCTCCTCCAGCTCGTCCAGGCGGCGGGGATCGATCTCCACGGCGTCCAGGTAATGTTCCAGCTCCGAACCGGCCTCCCCCACCGCCGCCTCCGCGTCCCGCAGGAGCTCCAGCACCCGGGCCAGCTTCTGGCTCTGACCGGCGACCCCCTGGACCAGACCGAGGGCCTCCCCCAGCAGCTGTGAGACCGAAGGTTCGCTGTCGGCCAGCAGGCGACCGGCGCCCGCGGCTGCGTCGAGCAGCTTGCGGGCGTTGCGTCCGAAATGGATCCGCTCGGTGAGTTCACCCTCCTCGTCGGGATCGAGTCCCGCCTCCCTCAGCTCACGGGCCTGGTACTCCCACATCTCCAGCTGCTCCCGGGCCAGGTCGGCTTCTCCCCTGCGCGCGGCCAGTTCCTCCTCGAGGGCACGGAATCCGCCCCGGGCCCGGGCGACCGCGTCGAGCAGGGAACCGGCCTCGATCAGACCGTCCAGGAAATCCCCCGCGAAGTGGGGCCGGGCCAGCACCCGCTGCTGATCCTGGCTCTGGATGCTCAGCACCAGGGGGCCGACTTCTTCGAGCAGGGCGAGGGAGCTCACGAGGCCGTTGATGAGGACCCGGCTGCGTCCCTCGCGGCGCAGCTCGCGGCGCAGGACCAGCAGCCGGTCGTCCGCCACGCGGATGCCGAGCTCCCGCAGGGCGGCCAAGGTGGAGGGGTCCTCGCCGAGGTCGAAGAGGCCCTCCACGTACCCGAGTTCCTCGCCCGTCCTGATCAGGTCGGCCGCGGGCTTGCCGCCGGCGAGGAGCCCGAGGGAGCCGGCGATGAGGGACTTCCCGGCTCCGGTCTCCCCGGTCAGCATGGTCAGGCCGGGGCCCAGGGTGAGGCTGGTCTCCTCGACGAGAGCGAGGTTGCCGATACGCAGTTCCTGGAGCATCACGGGTCCTTGCGGCCTGATCGCTTGGTTCCGCCCCAGTTGAGCTTGTGGCGCATGACGCGGTAGAAATGGCTCTGGGGAAACTTGACCAGGGAGACCTCGTTGTCGGCCTCCTCGAACACGATGCGGTCCCCGTCCTCCAGGAGATGGGTCTTCTGCCCGTCGACGGTCAGGACGGCGCCTGCGCCGGTCTCGTGGAGGACCAGCTCGATCCTCGTGTCCCGGGCGATGATCAGCGGCCGCATCCCCAGCGCGTGGGGACAGATCGGGGTGAGCAGGAGGCAGGGCACGGCGGAATGGCAGATGGGACCGCCGGCGGAGAGGCTGTAGGCCGTGCTCCCGGTGGGCGTGCTGACGATGATGCCGTCGCCCAGGAACCGCCCCAGGGAATCCCCGTCGAGCCGGAGTTCCATGTCCAGGGCTCGCGGCAAGGGCCCCATGTTGACGACCAGGTCGTTCAGGGCGTTGGTGGTGGCGATCGATCGTCCCTGCCGCCAGACCGAGCCGTAGACCCGGGAGCGCCGGTCGAGGTGGCACTCCCCCGCCAGCAGCGCAGCGACGGCCTCCCCCAGCTCCTCCACGGGGACGTCGGTCAGGTAACCCAGCGATCCGAGATTCACCCCGAGCAAGGGCACGCCCGAAAGTCCGAGAACCCGCGCCGCCCTCAGCATGGTCCCGTCCCCGCCCAGGGCGATCACCACGTCGGCCCGGTCCACCAGTTGCTCGTTGGGATAGCACGCAATGTCCGCCGGCAGGGCTCCGGCGAGATCGTTCGAGGCGACCACGGCGACCCCGGCGGGGGCGCACAGCCGGGTGATGACCTCCACGGCAGGAAGCAGTTCACCCTTCGCGGGATTCCCGAACAGCCCGACGACCTTGACCTTCTCCAGGGGGAATGCGCCAGCGGCGTTCATGAAGCGTTCTGGGCCCTCTTCCGGTCGAAAGACCTGTTCAGCAGATCACGGACGCGCCCGTGGATCCCCTCGGCGTCCAGCCCGATGGATGCCAGCAGTTCTCCCCGGCCGGCGTGTTCGCAGAAGGCGTCGGGGATGCCCAGGGTCACGACCTGGGGCCGGTCGGCGGCAGGATGTCCGGACGACCATTCCAGGACCGCTGCGCCGAACCCGCCTGCAACACTGCTCTCCTCGATGGTCACCACAAGCTCGTGATCCCGGAAGACCCGTTCCAGCATGTCCTCATCCAGGGGTTTGATGAACCGGGCATCGACGACGGTGGCCTCGACGCCCTCGCCGGCCAGCCGTTCGGCGGCCTGGAGGGCGGGCTGCACCATGGAACCGACCGCCAGCAGACAGACCTCCCTGCCTTCGCGGAGGAGTTCGGCCCGGCCCAGGGGCAGGGGCACGGCCTCGCCCTCGAGGGTTGCGCCGATCCCCGATCCCCGGGGGTAGCGGATGGCGCTCGGCCCCTTGTCGTGGGCGAGCCCGGTGGCCAGCATGTGACGGAGCTGGTCCTCGTCCCGGGGGGCCATGACCACCATGCCGGGAACCATGCGCAGGAAGGTCAGGTCGAAGACCCCGTGATGGGTCGGCCCGTCCTCGCCGACCACTCCCGCACGGTCCACCGCGAAGACCACGGGCAGCTTCTGGAGGGCGACGTCGTGGATCACCTGGTCGAGGGCGCGCTGCAGGAACGTGGAATAGATGGCGACCACCGGACGGCGGCCCTCGCAGGCGAGGCCGGCGGCGAAGGTCACGGCGTGCCCCTCGGCGATCCCGACGTCGTGGCAGCGGTCGGGGAACCTTTTCCGGAACCCGGTCAATCCGGTGCCCGAAGGCATGGCGGCGGTGATCCCGTGGATCCGGTCATCGCGCTCCGCGGCTGCGACCAGGGCGTCCCCGAAGACGTCGGTGTAGCTGGGGACCTTCGGGGTGACCACCTTGATGCCCTCGGCGCGGTCGAACTTCCCCACACCGTGGTAGCGCTGTCCGTCCTCCTCGGCGAAGCGGTAGCCCTTGCCCTTCTCGGTCAGGATGTGGATCAGCACCGGGCCCTTCAGCTTCCTGACGGCGCGCAGGGTGCGCAGCAGGACGGGCAGGTCATGGCCGTCGAGGGGGCCGAAGTACTTGAACCCGAGCTCCTCGAACAGGATCGTCGGTACGACCAGCTGTTTGAGGCTCTCCTTGATCCGGCTGGCGAGTTCCTGGGCCTTGCTCCCGTGAGGCACCTTGCCCAGCATGTCCCACAGGTCGGCCTCGAGGCGCACGTAGTGCTTCCCGCTGGTGATCCGGGTCAGGTACTTGGAGATGGCTCCCACGTTCGGGGAGATGCTCATCTTGTTGTCGTTGAGCACGACGATCATGTCCGTCTGGATCTGGCCGGCGTTGTTGAGGCCCTCGTAGGCCAGGCCGCCCGTCAGGGCGCCGTCGCCCACCACCGCGATCACCGCATGGTCCTCCCGGCGCGCATCCCTGGCGACGGCGAATCCGACGGCGGCGCTGATCGCGGTGCTGGCGTGGCCGACCCCGAACATGTCGTGGGGACTCTCGCTCCGCTTGGGGAATCCCGAGACCCCGTCCCTGCTTCTCAGGGTGTGGAAGGACTCCCTCCTCCCGGTCAGGAGCTTGTGCCCGTAGGCCTGGTGGCCCACGTCCCAGAGGATCTTGTCCCGCGGCGTCGAGAAAATCCGGTGCATGGCCACGGTCAGCTCGACGACTCCCAGGCTCGCACCCAGATGGCCGCCCGAACTGGACACGGTGGCGATGATCTCCTCGCGCAGTTCGGCGCAGAGGGCTTCCAGTTCCTGGAGCGTGAGATCCTTGAGATCCTGGGGACTTTTGATTCTGGGCAAAAGTGGGGCCATGGGAATCTTCAGCCGGTCCTTTCAGTGTTCGACCTGGAATCGGATCAGAGCCTAGGTTAACCCGATGCGCCCCCGAACGCCAGAGCGAAAAGGCCCCCGAGGACGGCCCCCAGCACCATGTGCAGGGGGTGATGCGTGCGGGGATCCAGGTAGCTCACGGCCAGGTTCGGGAAGCGGTCCTCCGCCTGCAGATGGTCGACGATGGCGAAGAGGGCCTCCTGGTGACGCCTGCTGGCTCCGCCCAGCTTGAGGCTGTCATGGATTCCGATCACGGCGAACACCAGGGCGAATCCCGCTTCGGGCGAACCCCAGCCGTGGTTCATGGTCATCAGCGTGACCAGGCAGGCCAGGACCGCGGCGGGCAGGCTGGGCAGGCCCACGCTCTGCACCAGGACGACGGCGCTGAATCTCCGCTGGATCGCACAGTAGGCCGCCGCCTTGATCAACTGCCCGCAGAGCCCGCAGGCCAGAACCAGGACCCAGACGGGGACGGTCCAGGGCACGGCTACCTGTCCCTTCGCCACATGAAACCGGCCAATCCCAGCAACCTGCTTGCCGCCGGGCCGGCAGGCAGGACGGCGGCCAGGTGTTTCATGCCGGCCAGCCCGTGGCGTTGCGTCCGGATGGTCGCCTTCTCCAGCCCTTCGGCCCGGATCCAGGTCGCTTTGCCCTGGGCCGCGTCCTTGCCGGGACTCTTGCCCAGGAAGGCGGCGTCCCCGGTCACGTCCAGCAGATCGTCGGCGCCCTGGAAGGCCAGGCCGAGGTCGACGCCCGCCCGGTGGATTTCCTGCCGCTGCCTCGTCCCCGCCCCGGCCAGCAGGGCGCCGGCTTCCAGGGATGCGGCCAGGAGCATGGCCGTCTTGCGCCGGTGGATCCGTGAGACGTGGCGCGTGGTGGCCAGGATGCCCTCGGCGTCGAGATCGTCCTGTTGCCCCCCCACCATCCCCGCCGGGCCCACGGCGGCCGCCACCAGGCCCACCAGGGCGGCGCAATCTGTGCCTCCGGCCTGGGCCAGCCACTGGAAAGCCAACGCCTGCAGCGCGTCCCCGGCCAGGATGGCGGTGGCCTCGTCGAAGGCGACGTGGCAGGTCGGCCGGCCCCGGCGCAGGTCGTCGTCGTCCATGGCGGGCAGGTCGTCGTGGATGAGGGAATAGGTGTGCAGACTTTCAAGGGCGCAGGCCGCGACGAGGGCGCTGTCCCTGCCGGCGACGGTCCCCCGCCCGATGCCCTGCAGGGCGTCGTAGGTCCACAGGAGAAGGACCGGACGCAGCCTCTTCCCGCCGGCCAGCAGGCTGTGGCGCATGGCCGCCTTCAACCGGGCGGGCACGTCCGCTTCTCCCTGAAGCAGGCGGCGCAAGGCCTGGTCGACCATCTTGCGTTCGGCGGCCAGTTCGCGGCCGAGCTCAACGCCCTCCATCCCACCCCTCCGCCCGGGCCATGGATTCGAAGGTGTTTTCCAGGAGCATGGCGATGGTCATGGGTCCGACGCCGCCGGGTACGGGGGTCAACGCCCCGGCACGGCCGGTCACGGCCGCGGCGTCCACGTCCCCCACCAGGCGCGTGCCCTTGGGATGGTCCGGGTCGTCGATCCGGTTGATTCCCACGTCGATCACCACCGCGCCCTCGCCGATCTCTTCGCGTCCCAGGGCACAGGGGACTCCCATGGCGGCCACGACGATGTCGGCCCGCGAGGTGATCCCTGCGAGGTCGCGGGTTCCGGAGTGGCACATGGTCACGGTGGCGTTGCCCGTGGCGCCCTTCAGGGACATCAGCAGGGCCAGGGGCCTGCCGACGATGACGCTGCGGCCCACGATGGCGACGGTCCGACCGGCCACCGGGATCTCGTAATGGCTGCAGAGCCGCAGGATGCCCTTGGGCGTGCAGGGCACGAACCGGGGACTGCCGGCCACGAGCCGGCCCAGGTTCTCGGGGTGGAAGCCGTCCACGTCCTTGGCCGGGTCGACCGACAGCAGAACCTTGTCCTGGTCGATGCCCATTGGCAGCGGCAGCTGGACCAGGATGCCGTCGATGGCGGGATCGTCGTTGAGGGCCCGGATCAATTCCAGCACCCTGGCCTCGGGAGTGTCGGCGGGCAGACGGTGCGTCACGTGGTGGAAACCGACCGTTTCGCAGCCTTTCTCCTTGTGCTTGACGTAGACGTGGGAGGCGGGATCGTCCCCGACCAGGACCACGGCCAGTCCGGGACTGCGGGGCGCGGAACGCAGCCTGTTCCGGAGGTCGTCGAAAACGGCATCCCTCACCGGCACGCCCTTGAGCAGCTTGGTTTCCATGGCATCCCTTCCCCGTCGCCGGTCCCGAAGCTACTTGGCGAATGCGGTGGCCCGCGTCTCCCGGATGACCATCACCTTGATCTGCCCGGGATATTCCAGTTCCCCTTCGATCCTGCGGCTGACCTCCTCGGCCAGGACGGCGGCATCGGCGTCGGAGACCTTGGTATGGTTCACCAGCACCCTGACCTCGCGCCCGGCCTGGATGGCGAACGACTTCTCCACGCCCTCGAAGCTGTCGGCGATCTGTTCCAGGTTCTCCAGACGCTGCACGTAGGAGTCGAGACTCTCGCGGCGGGCTCCCGGTCGGGAGGCCGAGACCGCATCCGCGGCGGCGGTGATGAAGGTGTACGGGGTGGCGGCCTCGACGTCCTGGTGGTGCCCTCCCACCGCGTTGATCACGGAATCGTTCTCGCCGAACTTCTTGCAAAGCCGGGCCCCGATGACAGCGTGCGGTCCCTCGATCTCGTGGTCGGCGGCCTTGCCGATGTCGTGAAGGAACCCGCACCGCCTGGCCAGGCGGGAATCCAGCCCCAGCTCCGCCGCGATGATCGCCGCGACGGCGGCCACCTCCTTGGAGTGGTTCAGGAGGTTCTGCCCGTAACTCGAGCGGTAATGCAGGCGTCCGATGTAGGGGAACATCTCGGGTCGGATGTTCTGCAGGTTGAGCTCGATACAGGCCTGCTCCCCGATTTCCCGGATGCGCTCCTGCATCTCCTGATCGGTCTTCTTGACCACTTCCTCGATGCGGCCGGGGTGGATCCGGCCGTCCCGGATGAGGATCTCGAGCGACTGGCGGGCGACCTCCCTCCTCACCGGATCGAATCCCGAGACGATCACGGCGCCGGGCGTGTCGTCGATGATGACGTCGATCCCGGTCGCGAGCTCGAAGGCCCTGATGTTGCGTCCTTCCCGCCCGATGATGCGGCCCTTCATGTCGTCGCTGGGGAGATCCACGACGGAGACCGTGCTCTCCGCGACGTGTTCGGAAGCGTAGCGCTGGACGGCGAGGCTGAGGATCTTGATGGCCTCCCGCCGCGAGGACCGCTCGGTCTCCTCGCGCACCTGCTTGATGGACTGGGCGGCAGCCATCCTGGCCTCCCCCACCATGTTCTCCATGAGCTGCTGCCTGGCGCGATCGGCGGTCATGCCTGCGATCTGCTCCAGCTTGAGGTTCTGCTCCTCCAGGAAGCGCTCGGCCTGGACGCGGGCCCGTTCCACCTCGTCCCACCGGACTTTCAGATCCTCTTCCTGGGCGTCGAGCCGGGTCTCCTTGGCGTCGATGAAGGCGACCTTCTTGTTGAGGTTGTCCTCCCGGAGATCCAGGGCCTCCTGCCGGCGCCGGCTCTCCAGCCGATCCCGTTCCGTGTCCTTCTCGAACTTCTGGCGGGCCTGGAAGAATTCCTCCTTGGCCTCGAGCTGGGCGCTCTTGACCAGGGCGGAAGCCTCCTTCCGGGCATCATCGAGCAGGCGGTCGCAGCGGGCGGAAGCCTGTCCGTGCTGCTTCTCGTAGCTCCTCTTGAAGGTGAACCAGCCAAGGAGGAAAAAGACGACGGCGATGATGCAGCCGAAGACGTACGCAGATACCTGCGGCATGGCCACTCCTCTCATGTATCCAGGCAGAAGGAGGAAATCAGGAGTGGATGCGGCTGGCTACCCCGCCCGGTCGTGTGCGTCGGAAGCAACTGAACCGAGTTGCTCCAGGTGGGTTTCCTGTTCCGGACCGCGGAAGTCCTCCGGGGAGGCCTGTCCTTGGACCGGAAACTCCGGAATCCCATGAGTGAAGTGTTGGCTCACTTGTACGACACATCACGTGCCGGGCAGGGAATCACCACCGATTCCATGGGGGCGGCCGCGCGAAACCTCGGCGTCCAGAAGCCTCGCCATCCGAACAGATCTATCTTCAAAGGCATCCTGGTTCTCCAGGGTGCTACGCCGTTCGCGGAACAGCTCGTCGGCAATGTTCACAGCGGCGAGGATGGCGATCTTCATCGTGGATGCCACAGGCGTCCGCCCTGCGACCTCCGTCATCCTCTCGCTGACGAAATCGGCAACTTCCTTCACATATCCGGGATCGGCGTCACCCCGGAGGGTGTACTCCTTGCCGAAAATGGTCACTGTTACGCTTTTTGGTTCCAAACTCGACCGTTTCCCCTGCCGGCAGGAAGCCGGCGCAACCTAGCCCAGAGCTTCGAGCTGCTGCAGAAGCCCTCCGACCTTGTCCTCGATTTCCTTCCTCTTCTCCTCGTAAGCCTCGACCAGGTCGGCGCCCTCCCGGGCCTCCGCCAATTCCCTGGCAAGGCGTGCTTTCTCTTCCTCTTGCCCCGCGAGACCGGCCTCGAGTTCCTGGCAGCGGCCCTGGAGCCGTACGTTCTCGGCGCGCAGTTCCTTGATGAGGCCGACCGCTTCCAGGACCTTGGCTTCCAGAATGCTCAGATTGCTTTCCATGGCGCGACTCTTTCATCCCTGAAATTCCGGCGTCTGGTGGGCGGGGATGGACCGCGCCCGGCTAAGCTCGTGTATCTATATCCAGTTCCCGCTTCAGGGCTTCCAGAATGATTGAAATGGCCCTGTCAACGGTCTTCCCCTTCAAGTTACCCTTACCCGACCTGAACATCAAGCGAATTCCAAAGGCCCCGGTTCCTTCCGGCAATCCCTTGCCGCGATAGACGTCGAAGAGCTCGACCGACTCGAGAAGCTCCCCTCCGGAATCCCGCACGACCGTCTCGACCTGCCGGTAGGCGACCCCCTGGGGCACCAGCAGGGAAAGATCCCGCTTCACGACGGGAAAGCGCGTAAACGGCTTGTAACGAACATCTTCAGGGGACATCTTCAGGTATTCCATGTCGATTTCGGCGACGGCCACCCGCGACTCGACGCCGAACGACTCGGCCACCTGGGAGGCGACGTGCCCAGCCGATCCGATCCGTCGGCCCTCGCCGTCCTTCACGACCCACTGGGCCCCGGCCTCGAGCCACGGTTCGGCGGGACCGGGTTCCAGCGCGAGGGGCAACCTCAGCAGGACCCCCAGATCCTCCAGCGCCGCCTTGAGGGCCAGCAGGTCGGACGGGATGCCGTCCATCCCCACGGTGCGATCGCCGGCGATGCAGATCTGGAGGAAGGCCGGTTCCGCCGGCAACAGGCGGTCGTCGGCCTGCGGCCCCAGGTCGGTTCTCTCCTGCCCCGGACGGAAAACCCGGTTGATCTGGAAGAGGCGCAAGGGGGTGCGGGCTCCGGAATTGAGGTTGTGGCGCGCCACGCGCAGAAGTGAAGGGACCAGGGCGGTCCTCAGCTGGGTGTCCCCCCCATGGTGGGGATTGACCACCGCGAGCAGTTCCCGCCGGGGATCGTCCTCGGGCAGACCCAGCCTGTCCGTTTCCCCGGGGCCGGCGAAGCTCGAGGTGACCACCTCATGGTAGCCCGAAGCGGCCAGCCAGTGGCGGATCTTGCCCAGGGCGACGTCCAGGGGACGCCGCAACCCCCCTCCGCTGCCCCGGAATCCCTCGTCCGACCGGATGTTGTCCAGACCGTAACTGCGGGCGATCTCCTCGATGAGATCCACCTCCTGCAGCAGGTCCCTGCGGAATGAAGGCACCTGGACCATCATGTTCACCGCGCTGGCGTTGCTCGACTGGGCGTTGCCCATGGGCTGGACTTTCAGGCCCAATCGCTGGAGCAGCTGGGCGGCCTCGTCCGTGGTGATGCGGGTGCCGAGCATGCGGTTGACCTGCCAGATGCGCAGGGGAACGGCCTCGGGGCCCTTGCGGTCAGGATCCTGGCGGTCGGCCCAGTCCTTGACGATCACGGCCCCGGCCAGTTCCTGCATCAGGTGCAGGGCGCGCTGGGCGGCCTTCTCGACCATGTCCCAGTCGGCCCCCCGCTCGAACCGGTAGCTGCTCTCGCTGATCAGTCCCATACCCCGGCTGGCGGTCCGCACCAGGCCCGGATTGAAGAAGGCGCTCTCGAGGAGGACCTCGGTGGTCTCTTCGCTCACCTCGGTGTTCGCCAGCCCCATGACCCCGGCCAGGGCCACCGGTCCCCGCTGATCGCAGATGAGCAGGGTGTCCGGATCGACCTCCCGGTCGGCGTCGTCCAGGGTCGTCACCCGCGTCGGTTTCCCCGCCCGCCGGATGCTGATGGTCGTCCCTGACAGCTTGGACTTGTCGAAGGCGTGCAGGGGCTGGCCCAGCTCGAACAGGACGTAGTTGGTGATGTCGACCAGGTTGTTGATGGGCCGGCTGCCGACCGCCATGAGGCGCCGCTGCATCCAGGCGGGCGACGGCCCGACGGTGATGTCCCGGGCGGCGAAAGCCATGTAACGGGGGCAGTCCGCGTAGTCCGCAACCTTGACGGTGAGGCCGAGGTTCTCGCCGCTCTGCTGGGAGCCCCAGGCAGGCGGCAGCGAGACCTTGGTCCCGTAGATGGCGGCCACTTCCCTCGCCACGCCCAGATGGCTCAGCCAGTCGGGGCGGTTGGGCGTGACCTCGATGTCCAGGACGGTGTCCGAGAACCCGAAGAGTTCGTCGGCGCTCGCTCCCGGAGGCAGGTCGGTGTCGAGCTCCATGATGCCGGATGAGTCGTCCCCCAGTTCCAGCTCGGTCGCCGAACAGATCATGCCCTGGCTGATTTCGCCCCGGATCTTGGTCTTCTTCAGGACCAGGCCCCCGGGCAGCTCGGCCCCGACGCGGGCGAAGAGGACGGTCAGGCCCGCCCTGACGTTGGGCGCCCCGCAGACCACGGGGACGGGTTCGCCGCTGCCGTCGTCGACCTTGCAGACGCTCAAGCGGTCGGCGCCCGGATGCCGGCCCTGTTCCAGGACCCGGGCCACGACGACGCCGGGGAAGGACTGCTTGAATTCCTCGACGCTCTCGACGTTGAGGCCGGCGGAGGTGAGCTTGGCCGCCAGGCCCGCCGCGGAGTCGTCCCAGGTGACGAAATCACTGAGCCAGTCCAGGCTGATCTTCACAGGACACCTCGGAATTGTTGCAGGAAACGGAGGTCGTTCTCGTACAGGAGGCGGATGTCGTCGATCCCGTACTTGAGCATGGCGATCCGATCGATTCCCATGCCGAAGGCGAAGCCCGTGTACTTGTCCTCGGGATAGCCCGCGGCCTTGAACACGTTGGGATGCACCATGCCGGCGCCCATGATCTCCAGCCACCCGGTCTGGCCGCAGACGCCGCACCCGGCGCCGCGGCAGGACACGCATTGCATGTCCACCTCGACCGAAGGCTCGGTGAAGGGGAAGTAGTGCGGACGGAAGCGGGTCGGCTCGGCTGCCCCGAAGAACAGCCGGACGAAGGTGTCCACGGTCGACTTCAGGTCGGCCATGCTGATGGCCCGGTCCACGACCAGCCCCTCGATCTGGAAGAACTCCGAGGAGTGGGAAGCGTCGGCGTTCTCGTTGCGGTAGACCCTGCCCGGGAAGATGCAGGCCAGGGGCGGCTCGGTCCGTTCCATGGTCCGCACCTGGACGGGCGAGGTCTGGGTCCGCAGGCACACCTTCTCGTTGATGTAGAAGGTGTCCTGGATGTCCCGGGCGGGATGGTCGGCGGGAAAGTTCAAGGCCGTGAAGTTGTAGTAGTCGAGTTCGACCTCGGGGCCGTCGCCCCGGGTGAAGCCCATCCCGTAGAAGATGTCGCAGATGGATTCGAGCACCGAGGTGAGCGGATGGATCGTCCCCTGCCCGGTGACCGGACCGGCCGGGACGGTCAGATCCCAGCGACCGGTACCCGTCGCGGGCCCGGCGGCCTTCAGGGAGGCCAGGCGGGCGTCGATCAGGTCGCCGAGAGCGACCTTGACCCGGTTGAGTTCCGCGCCCACCGCGGGCCGCTCGGCGTCGGGAACGTCCTTCAGCCCGCGCAGCAGGAGGGTCAGTTCGCCCTTGCGGCCGAGCAGGGCCACCCGGGCCTTCTCGAGCTCATCCAGCCCCGCCGCCGATTCGATCCGGGCCGTGCCCTCCGCATGCAGGCGGGCGATGGTTTCCTTCATCTTGGGTCCTTTGCTCCGCCGATGACCCCGGCGGAAAAACCGAGACGCCGGCCTGTCGGATCGAGGCCGGCGCCCGCGGGGGGTGACATGATCACGGGACCGGACGGCGTCCCGCCTGCGATCAAAGGGCGCTCTTGGCAGCCTCGGCCAGCTTGGCGAAAGCGGCGGAATCGTGCACCGCCAGATCGGCCAGGACCTTGCGGTCGATCTCGATCTCGGCCTTCTTCAGCCCGTTGATGAAGTGGCTGTAGCTGAGCCCGTTGAGGCGGGCGGCGGCGTTGATCCGGGTGATCCACAGGCGCCGGAAATCCCGCTTCTTGTTGCGCCGGTCGCGGTAGGCGTAAGCCAGCGCCCGGTCGACGGATTCGCGAGCGGTCACGTACTGGTTGCTGCGCGCCCCGACGAATCCCTTGGCCCGCTTGAGGTACTTCTTGCGCCGCTGCTTGGCGGCCGGGTTGTTTGTTGCCCTGGGCATTGCTTTGCCTCCTTGTTGGCCGGCCCCACCGGGGGCGGGAAACGGGAATTACTTGTTGCCGGCCAGCATCCGGCGGGCGCGGGCTTCGTCACTGGGAGCCAGCACCCCGGATTTGCGCAGGTTGCGCAAACGCTTGGGACTCTTGGCGGTGAACAGGTGGCCCGTGTAGGCCCTGCTGCGCTTGACCTTTCCGCTGCCGGTGAACTTGAACCGCTTGGCGGCGGACCGGTTGGTCTTCATCTTGTTACCCATGATTCCTGCCTCTTTCGCTTCCGCACCCGGCGGCCTCCGCCCCTGCAGGGGCCGTGCACGGCGAGCGCTCTTCGAACCGGTTTCGTCCGACGACGGACGGGCTATTTGGCCTTGTTCGGGGCGAGCACGAAGGTGATCAGCCGGCCCTCCCGCTGGGGCTGGGATTCCCTGACCCCGTACTCGGCCACCTCCTGCGTGAGGTGGTTGAGGAACTCCAGGGCCAGATCCATGTGCGTGATCTCGCGGCCCCGGAAACGCATCACGATCTTCACCTTGTTCCCCGCTTCGAGGAACTTGACGATGTGCTTCTTCTTGAAATCGTAGTCGTGATCGTCGGTCTTCGGCCTGAACTGGATGGTCTTGATCTTGACCGTGTGGGAAGCCTGCCGGGCCTTGCGCGCCTTCTTGCTCTGCTCGTACTTGAACTTCCCGTAGTCCATGATCTTGCACACGGGCGGGCGCGCGTTGGGAGCGACCTCCACCAGGTCCAGCCCCCGCTCCTCGGCTTTGGCCAGGGCCTCGGCCGTATCGAGGATTCCCAGTTGTTCGCCGTCCTCGTCGACGACCATCACCTTGGGAATCCTGATCATCCGGTTGACCCGGGTCACCTTGTTTCCCTTGATAAGCCAAACCTCCTGTAGGGGTCGGGACCGCCCGCCGGCCGACCGGCAAAGAAAAAGGCGGACACCATGGTCCGCCGCCGCCCGCTCCTGATGAATACCAGGACGGGACCGGGATCCTGAACCGCTCCGTCCCCCATCTGAGGGGGCCAGCTACGGTGAGAGGGCGGACCTCTGCTTGGATGCACGGAACGGCTTTCCCAGGCCCTTCCGCGTGCAATCGCGTAATCTAGTGCTTTTCGGCAATTCCGTCAAGGAGATCCTGGGCCACCTGGTCCACCTTGCGCCCGCCCTGGTCGCCCAGGTGCCGGATCCGCAGGGAGACCTCGTCGTTCTCCATCTCCCGGCCTCCCACGATGAGCATCCAGGGGATCCGCAGGAGCTCCGCCTCCCGGATCTTGAATCCGATCTTCTCGTCCCGGACGTCGGACCCCGCCCGGATCCCGGCCGCCTTGAGCCGCCCGACCACCGCTTCGGCGTAGGCGTGCTGGTCCCGGCTGACCGAGAGCACCCTGGCCTGCTCGGGCGCCAGCCACAGGGGGAAGTCCCCGGCGAAGTGCTCGGTCAGGATGCCGATGAAACGCTCCAGGGAGCCCATGATGGCCCGGTGGACCATGTAGACGTACTTCTTCTCGCCGTCGCGGTCGGTGAAGGTCACGTCGAACCGGCGGGGCAGGTTGAAGTCGAACTGGACGGTGCTGGCCTGCCAGCGGCGCCCCAGGGCGTCGATCAGCTTCACGTCGATCTTGGGGCCGTAGAAGACGGCCTCCCCCTCTTCCCTGGTGTACTCCAGCCCGTGGATCTCCAGGGCCCGGACCAGGGAGGCCTCGGCGGCGGCCCATTCCTCGTCCGAACCGGCGTACTTCGCCTTGTTCTCCGGATCCCGGACCGAAAGCTCCACCTTGAAGTCGTCGAATCCGAACCGGCCCAGGATGATCTTGACCAGGTCGAGGCAGGCCGAGACCTCGTCCTCGAGCTGCTCGGGCGTGCAGAAGATGTGGGCGTCGTCCTGGGTGAAGCCGCGGACCCGGAACAGCCCGTGCAGGGTCCCGCTGCCCTCGGCGCGGTAGACGGTCCCCAGTTCGGCGTAGCGGACGGGCAGGGACTTGTAGCCCCGCGACATGCGCTTGAACATGAGGATGTGCCCGGGGCAGTTCATGGGCTTGACCACGTACTGCCGCCCCTCCTGCTCGAACACGTACATGTCGTCCCGGTAGAACTGCATGTGGCCCGAGGTTTCCCAGAGCCCCGCCTGGGAGATGTGCGGCGTGGTCACGGTCACGTAGCCGCGCTCCCGGTGGACGGCCTTCCAGTAGTCGATGATCTGCTCGCGCAGGATGTCGCCGCGGGGGAACCAGAAGCTGAGTCCGGGACCCGCCTCGTCCATGATCCCGAACAGATCGAGTTCGCGCCCCAGCTTGCGGTGGTCCCGCTTCTTGGCTTCCTCCAGCATCTCCAGGTGGGCGTCCAGGTCCTTCTTCTTGAAGAACGAGGTCCCGTAGATGCGCTGGAGCATGGGCTGGCTGCTGTCGCCGCGCCAGTAGGCCCCGGCCAGGCTCAGGAGCTTGAAGGCCTTGAGTTCGGAAGTGTCCGGGGCGTGCGGCCCCTCGCACAGATCGACGAAATCCCCCATGCGATAGATGGAGAGCTGCTCCTCGCCCAGGTTGGCGATCTGGTCCAGCTTGTAGGGCTGGCCCTCGAACAGCGCCTCGGCCTCGGCCCGGGTGACCTCCTCCCGCACGATGGGGACCTTGGTCCGGGCCAGCTCGGCCATGCGGGCCTCGATCTTCGCGAGATCCGCCTCGCTGAAGGGTTCCTCCCGGTCGAAGTCGTAGTAGAATCCGTTCTCGATGTCCGGCCCGAAGGCGAACCGGGTGCCGGGGAAGAGATCCTGGACGGCCCAGGCGAGCAGGTGGGCGGTGGAGTGGCGCAGGGCGGACAGGCCCTCGTCCCCGGAGCGGGTCAGGACCGTGAGGGCGCCCCCGCGGCGGGCGGGCTCGGCCAGCGGATGGTAGACGCCGTCCACGGCCACCGCCAGGGCGTTGCGGTAGAGGCCTTCACCGATCCGACGCACCGCCTCCCCGTAGGGGCTGCCTTCCTCGATCTCGAGGTTCTGACCGTCGGGCAGGGTCATCGTCAATGCTGCCATGATCAATCCACCTCACGCCCCTGCGGGGCATCCGTCGGCCGCCGCTTCAGGTGCGGGGCCATCATCCAAAAAAGGCCCGCGGCCGGGAAGCGGCATCGGGCCTGGGCTGCGAAAAAAATGCGGTGGTGGGCGATACAAGACTCGAACTTGTGACCTCTTGTCTGTCAAACAAGCGCTCTAACCAAAACTGAGCTAATCGCCCACCGTGGCGGGTAAATAAACAGCATTTCCCGCCCATGTCAAAGGAAAACCGCGGGGCCCGGCAATCAGGTCAGGTAGTCCACAAGCCGTTCTCCGAAACCATGCTGGCGCATCTTGCTCAGGGCCTGGTTGCGGATCTGACGCACCCGCTCCCGGGAGAGGTTGATGTCCTGACCGATGGTCTCCAGGGAGGCCGTCTCCTCGGTCCCGATCCCGTAATACCGCATGACGATGTCCCTCTCCCGGCGGGAGAGCAGGGACATGGCGCCGGCGAGCTCCTGCTCGAGTTCATCGGTCACGAACCCCTGGTAGGGGTTCTTTTCCTCGGGATTGGACAGGGTGTCGGCCAGGGTCACGTCATCGTCATACATGGGCTGGTCGAGGCTCATCAAGGGGCGGCTGGCCGCCCGGATCTGCCCCAGCTTCCGGGGGTCGAGGCTCATGGCCTCGGCGATCTCATCCTCGTCGACCTGGCGGTGGTGCTTCTGCTCGAGGGCCTGGCCCATCCGCTTGATCTTCTGGGCCTGCTGCGACCGGTTGATGGGCAGGCGGACCGTGTTGGTCTGCTCGGCGATGGCCTTCTGGATGGCCTGGCGGATCCACCAGACGGCGTAGGAGATGAACCGGAACTCGCGGCGCTCGTCGAACCGCTTCGCGGCGGTGATCAGGCCGATGTTGCCCTCGGCGATGAGGTCCATGTAGCTGAGTCCCTGGTTCAGGAACTTCTTGGCGACGCTCACGACGAAGCGCAGGTTGGAGTTGACCAGCCTGTCGAGGGCTTCCTTGTCCCCTTCGCGGATCCGACGGGCCAGTTCGAACTCCTCCTCCCTGGTCAGGAGACGGTGCTTCCCGATGGTGTGCAGATAATGCTGCAGGCTGGGATCTTCCCGACGATCACTGCTGAGTTCGACTTCGTACACGTCGCTTCCTCCCGTCTATTCGCCCGGAGGGCTTCCGCCCGTTCCCGGCGACTTTACTTGACCTTGAAGGTCAAATTATCCGATGGACATTCGAATCCATTCATACGCCGGATCTCGTCGAGAAGTTCCAGGTTCCGGCGCCCAAGCTCGGTCGGTCGCTTGCGGGTGACTCGGGTCGGGATTTAATGTGAACCAAAAGAGTAATATTTTCCTCTTTCCCGGTCAACCTCTATTTTCAAAATTTTCAACCCGTTTGCGAACAATGACTTGAGGATGTTTCAACCGGGGTGCAGAGCGGACTCAAGCACCCCAGTTTACCACGTTTTTGAAAACAATCAACGATTATCCTCATCGTCCACGACTTCGTAATCCGCATCGACGGGGCCGTCCTGGTCGTCGGACCCGGACGGCTGTCCGCCTTCGCCCTCCGCGGCGCCGGCCGCCCCACCGGAGGCATCCTTGGCGCCGGCCTTCTCGTAGGCCTTGCCCGCCACCTTCTGGACGGCGTTCATCAGGGCGTCGCTCGCGGTGCGGATCATGGCGACGTCATCGGCCTTGACCACTTCCTCGAGGGCCTTGATCTTGCTCTCGACGTCCTCCTTGTCCCCGGCCTCCACCTGGTCCCCCAGGTCCTCGATGTTCTTGCGGGCGGCGTGCACCCGGGCTTCGGCCTCGTTCCGGACATCGATCAGCTCACGCTTCTTCTTGTCCTCGTCGGCATGGGCCTCGGCATCCTTCACCATCCGCTCGACCTCATCGTCGGTCAGGCCGCTCGAAGCCTGGATCTTGATCGACTGCTCCTTGCCCGTGGCCTTGTCCACCGCGCTCACGGACAGGATGCCGTTGGCGTCGATGTCGAAGGTCACCTCGATCTGGGGTATCCCGCGGGGGGCGGAGGGGATCCCGGTCAGCTGGAAGCGCCCGATGGTCTTGTTGTCCAGGGCCATTTCGCGCTCGCCCTGGAGCACGTGGATGTCCACGGTCGGCTGGTTGTCCGCGGCCGTGGAGAAGACCTGGCTCTTCTTGGTCGGGATGGTCGTGTTGCGCTCGATCAGCCGCGTCATGACCCCGCCCAGGGTCTCGATGCCCAGGCTCAGGGGCGTGACGTCGAGCAGGACGATGTCCATGTCCTCCCCACCGAGCACCCCGCCCTGGATCGCCGCCCCCATGGCGACCACCTCGTCGGGATTGACCGTGCGGTTGGGCTCCTTCTTGAAGAGCTCCTGGACCTTGGCCTGGACCGCGGGAATCCGGGTGGATCCGCCCACCAGCAGGACCTCGTCGATGTCGGCGGGGGTCAGGCCGGCGTCCTTCAGGCAGTTCAGGCAGGGCTTGACCGAGCGCTCGATGAGGCCGGCCACCAGGGATTCGAACTTGGCCCGGGTCAGGGTGTAGGTGAAGTGCTTGGGACCGTTCTCGTCCGCGGTGATGAAGGGCAGGTTGATCTCCGCCTGGGTGGACGAGCTCAGCTCGCGCTTGGCCTGCTCCGACGCCTCCTTCAGGCGCTGGAGCGCCATGGCGTCCTTGCTGAGGTCGATCCCCTCCTGGCTGACGAAGGTGTCGACGAGATGGTCGATGATCTTCTGGTCGAAGTCGTCGCCGCCCAGGTGGGTGTCGCCGTTGGTGGCCAGCACGGAGAAGACGCCGTCGACGATCTCCAGGATGGAGATGTCGAAGGTCCCGCCGCCGAGGTCGAAGACCGCGATGGTCTCCTCCCCCTTCTTCTCGAGGCCGTAAGCCAGGGCCGCGGCCGTGGGCTCGTTGATGATGCGCTTGACCTCGAGCCCGGCGATCTTGCCCGCGTCCTTGGTGGCCTGGCGCTGGCTGTCGTTGAAGTAGGCCGGGACGGTGATCACCGCTTCGGTCACGGGATGCCCGAGATGCTCCTCGGCGGTTTCCTTGAGGGCGCGGAGAACCTGCGCGGAAATCTCCGGAGGGGAGAACTCGCCGTGACTGGTCTTGACCCTCGCCTCGCCGTTGCCCCCCTTGACGACCTCGTAGGGGACCTCGGTCATCTCGGTGCCCACCTCGTCGAAACGCCTCCCCATGAACCGCTTGATCGAATAGACGGTGTCCTTGGGATTGGTCACCGCCTGGCGCTTGGCCAGCAGGCCGACCAGGCGTTCGCCCTTCTTGTTCCACGCGACGACCGAGGGCGTCGTCCGATTGCCTTCCTTGTTCTGGATGACCCGGGGTTCGCCGCCCTCCATGACCGAGACGACGCTGTTGGTGGTCCCCAGATCGATTCCGATGATCTTGCCCATGACAGACTCCTTGCGAGTGTGGGAGGTTCCAGAATGTTCGGGTAGACAATTACAAGGCACATGCCAGAAGCCGGGTTCAGGTATCATATATTAAAATCTTTTAGCAGAACAACTTAGATCAAGAAGACACGGATGGCGGATGACGGACAGAAATGGCAGTCACTGTCAGTATGTCATTTTGTCTCTTTTTCGCGCCTATTTGTCGTGACTGGTGGTTTCCCGGAAACCCTTCCGGAAACAGCCGAGGATGACGAATCCCATGACCTTGCAATAAAGGGGGAAGGCCACCGGACGCCGGTTCCCCCTGGTAGGCCAGCCGGCAACCAGGCGCTCCGCCCAGCCCGGCAAGGGCCCGTCGAGCAGAGCCCGCAGCAAACGGGTCCCCGGGCCTGGTTCGCATCCGGGCGCGTCGAGAACGGCGCCCAGGCGCATCTCCCCGATCCGGCCCGGGTGGAGCCTGGCCAGCCGGGGCAGGGTGTGGCCGCCGCACTCGATCTTCTTGGCCAGGTATTCTTCCAGGGAATGATGATGGATGTGGACCGGCACCGGACGGGTCAGCGCGTGGAACCGCAGGCCGGCGAGGTCCTCGAGTCTGAACGCCAGTTCCATGTCCTCGAATCCGTAGCCGGAGAACTCCTCGTCGAATCCGCCGATCCCCAGGAAGGCCTCCCGGGGCACGCCGGCGTTCTGGGTCACGAAGTAACGCGCGGGGGCCACCCCTGCGGGCAGGCGGGCCACGCCCCGGGTGTCCAGGTAATGGAAATGCGGCGCGTCGATCAGGTCGGAATCGGTCACGGCGAAGCCGATGGTCCCGAGATCCGGACGCCCGCGGACGAGCTGCAGGTGGGCGGCCAGCAATCCGTCCGGGGCCATGATGTCGTCATCGAGGAAGACCAGAAACCGGCCGCGGGCGGCCCGGGCGCCCAGGTTCCTGGCGCGGGCCCTGCCCACGTTTTCCGGCGGGGTCACCACCGTCAGGTGGACGGGGAACGTCCTCGCCAGTTCCTCGAGGCGACCGCCCGTCCCGTCGGTGCTCCCGTCGTCGACCACCACGACCTCCCAGCGGACGCCGGGGCCGGGATCCTGCCGGCCGAGGGCCTCGAGGGTCCGGGCCAGGAGGGCCTGCTTGTTGTGGGTGGGGATGACGACCGAGAGATCCATCACGAAGCTCCGGGCGAACGGGTGAGCGCAGGCACGCCGACGTCGTCGGGAAATCCCCCGTCCCCGCCGGTCAGGGCCGCGAAGATGCGGTCGACGTGCAGCATGTTGGCCTCGAACCCGGCATGCCGGCGCGCCGTTTCCAGGGCCTTCTCCCCCAGAGCGCCGCGAAGTCCGGGGTCGCGCGCCAGGGCCAGCATCGCGCCCTGGAGCCCGCCGACGTCCCGCGGGGCGACCACCAGACCGGACCGCCCGTCAGTGATCCACTCGCACGCCGAGGGCAGGTCCGAAACGATGCAGGCGCATCCGCAGGCCATGGCTTCCAGGAGGCTGACCGCCGTGGCGTCCACCGAGGGCACCGAGATGAAGACGTCGCAGGCCTGCAGGGCCGTGGCGAATTCGGGATGCGGCAACCGGCCCACCATGCGCATCACCGGTTCGATGCCGGCGGCGGCGGCCCGGCGCCGGAAGGGTTCGGGATCGCCCTCGTAACCCGAGAACAGGAACCGGGCCCGCGGTTCGACCTTCGTCATCGCCGCCGCGGCGGCGATGACGGTGTCGATGTTGTAATAGGGCTGGGTGTAGCTGCGCGGGGAGAAGAAGACGACCTGGTCGTCGGCGAATCCCCGGGACCGGCGCCACTCGACGGCGTCGGCGGGCCGGAAACGATCGAAGTCCACGCCCCACAGGACCCGGAAGCTGCGCCGCGGGTCGGCGCCCAGCCGGGACGCCGCCTGGAGGATGTCCAGCGAATCCCCGGTCAGCGCCGCGCAGGAGGCGAGCGCCCTCCTCGCCAGGTGGTTCTTCAAGCGGTTCTCGAAGGGCGTGACGTAGACGTCGTCGCCCCAGACCGTCAGCACGTTGGGCTGGAATCCCGAGAAGTGTCCCCAGTAGCCGTAGCCGGTGAGGAAGTGCGTGTTGAGCAGATCGGGTCCGATGCGTTCCAGGGCGGACTTGACCTTGCGCAGCGAGAGCAGGTATCGCCAGGGCTTGGGCCCGAAGGTGCTCCCGACGTCGTGGACCTCGACGTCCGCGACCGGCCCGGGCTGCACGGTCAGCAGATGACATTCGTGGCCGCGGGCCGCGAACCACCGGATCCAGCGCTCGGTATGGATGTGGCGGCCGATGGAGAGGAAAGCCAGGCGCAAGATCGACTCCTGATCTGGACCGGGGCGGCGGGACGATGGTGCCGGGAGCCGGTTTCGAACCGGCACGAAGCAACGCTTCGAGGGATTTTAAGTCCCTTGCGTCTACCAATTCCGCC
>JAHJTW010000344.1 GCA_018829565.1 bacterium
ACTTCTGTCTTCTGACTTTGCCGTAAGGCATCCTGTGGACTGTCTTCTGACTTCTGACTTGTGCACTTGATTTTCATTTTTCGTCTTTATCTTTTCGCCGCGCTAAGCCGTAGGGTGGGCTTTAGCCCACCGAGACGAAGTTGGTGGGGCAGGCCCCACCCTACAAGACTTCTGACTTCTGTCTTCTGACTTTGCCGTAAGGCATCCTGTGGACTGTCTTCTGACTTCTGACTTGTGCACTTGATTTTCATTTCTTGTCTTTATCTTTTCGCTGCGCTAATCATACCTCGCAGTGCAGCGGTACGTATCGGCTTGGGCATATCACCTTTCTGGAGCTCTTTGTAGATAGCTAAAGCCTTGGCTTTATTGCCCTCGGCCACAAGCTGGTCGGCGCACTTCAAATAAGAATCCAAAACCAGATTTCGCAATTTGCCGCTTGTCTTATCCTTTGCTGCTGACAGCGCCTCGGTGGCCCTGGAATCAGCTATCTGGCCAAGAGCGGCAGCAGCGGCGGCAGCTACCGTTTGGTCGGAATTGTCAATTAGTCTGCTCAGAGCACGAACCGCTCTTTTGTCTCGGCGCTGACCTAATGAATTGATTATGCCGACCTGCGGTTTGCCTTTTGCCTTCCTCAAAGCTTTTCGCAATACTTCATTGACAGCCGTACCGGGTATTCGCTCCAGAGCATACCTCGCCATATCAGAGGTCTCTTCATCGGTCAGCATTCTACCTAACACCGGCACAGACTCACCGCTGCCGATAATGCTCAACTCCCTGCAGACATACTGCTTGCCGGCCCGCTTCGCATCCGAAGTGAGCACACTCAGCAGACTTTTCTCAATCTTTTTCAGTTCCGCAGGTGAGCTGTGTGCCTTTTTTATGATATCGCTCACCTCGGTCAGCGCCAATCGGCTCTGGCCCCAATCATAAGTCTTTACCTTTTCCAGTAATTCCTGTAATTCCGCCATTTCTATTCCCTTTCCTGAACTAACCATAGGTTTCGGTTTCGTATCAACTTTATAGTCACCAAATGCAAACTGGATACCGTCGAGGTAATGCTGCAGCACCGCCGGGTCCCAGAAGATATGGTCATTGTGTCCTAATGAGCAGTAGAATATACGTCCATTGCCCAGCCTCTTCACCCAGCTAATACCGGTATCGGCATCCGTCGGTTTGAATCCTTTGACGTTACGCGTGGTTTCATCACTCATATCCAGACTCATCAGAACAAGCTGCTTGTCTCGCGAATACAGTGGCGCATCCGTTCGATAAATCTCGTCCTTTATCTTAAATCCCTTACCCTTAAAGGCCTTCATAAGCGGATGGTCTGGCTCATCGAGCTTAATCGCCCAGGTCCCGCCGCTTGTCCAGGGATGGCCGGTGAATTTCCCGCCCATCATTTCCCTTGCCTCCGGCCATTGGTTAAAATTATCCGTGGCCGCGTGGACACCTACTATGCCTTTTCCGCTTTTGACGAAATCCATCAGGGCCTTGCACCGCTCAGGCGTCTCTTCGGGATTAAACTTCAGGCCCGTTGTATTGTTCAGGCACACCGCGTCAAACTGCCTTAGCTTCTGGGCCGTGAACACCGAATAGTCGTCGGTGATGACAACATCGAATACCCCGGTCCTTTCGCCCATCAATTCGAGTGCCTTATTGACCACGGGAATCGATGTATGGAAAAATCCTTCACACCGCCAGAAAACCAGCAGCTTCCGCGGTCTGGTGTCCCTAACGGTCGCCCTTCTCGGCATTGCGCCTTCTATCTTTTGCACTTCTTCGGCTGTTACTTCCCGCAGCTTCGCCGGTGAAACCGCCTGCAAGGTATGCACATGCAATGACAAACACCACAGCCCCAGAAGTGCAATGCCAATCAGTTTTCGCATCTTATTCATTTTCATTCCTTTCGTTTTTATCCAACACGCCTGTTAGTCCCGATTTTATCGGATTTCAGCATCTATTTCAGAAACAACAGCTCATTTTCAATAATCAATAGTAAATAATAAATAGTAAATTTCTACAGGTGCCACGGGCTGCGCATTGGCCTCGAAAGCAATCGGCTGGCCCCGGCATCTCCGATAAGCACCTCATGTTCAGGGTCCCACCTCAGCCCCCGGCCAAGCTTGTACGCTATATTGCCTAAATGACAAACGCTTACCGAACGGCAGCCGGTCTCTATATCGCAAATCGGCCTGCTGCGTCTGCGGATAGCATCCAGCCAGTCAACATAATGGTTCCTGCTCTCGTAAAGGTGTATTTCATTGGGGCCGATTTGCTGGTTCTTCAGTTCCTCAGGCCAGGTGCGGATATGTCCACGATTGACCTCGACTTTGCCTTTAGTGCCGGTGAACAAAACTCCGTTGGCCTTATCGCGGGTCATCGTAACACCGCTGGCATATTTATAGGTAAGCACCGTGTAATCTTTACCGTCGGGAGGAATGATTTCAACCGGGCCGCTCTCGTCCATACCCATACCCCACTGGGCGATGTCGAAGTGATGCGCCCCCCAGTCGGTCATCCCGCCGCCGCCAAAGCTGCTGTGATTGCGCCAATTAGGAAAGCCGTCCCAGCTTAGATGAGGCGAAAGCTCCGAGTTGTAAGGCCTCAACAATGCCGGGCCTACCCACATGTCCCAATCCAGATAATCCGGTACCGGCTCTGCCGGCAGTGATTTATCCTGGGGAGGACCGCCTACGCCAACGGTTACGTGTTGTAACTGGCCTATGTAACCGTTGAGGACCAGCTCGCACCCTAACCGGAAATGCCAGTCCGAGCGCTGCATGCTGCCGGTCTGGAAGACCCGTCCATAACGCCTGACC
>JAHJTW010000078.1 GCA_018829565.1 bacterium
CAGCGAGTCATAGCGGCGGTAGTCTCCGTCGAGGAAATGGCGGGCCAGATGCCGCAGCGCTTCGGCGAGCCGGTCGGCAAGCGCACGCTCGGCTATGAGGTTGTCCGTGGCTTTGCGTAGGGCTGACACAGCCTCCCCGTAGTGTTTCAGGTCGGCGGCACGTTGCGCGTTCATACTGCCCTCGCAGCGTCATAGTCCTCGACGGCATGGCGTACGTCGCGGATACCGTAGTGGTCGCAGAGTTCGCGCAGGGAGGCGAGCCAGCGGGTCCCGTCGTCCTGGTCCCGGTCACCCTCACCGAAGCCCAGGGCGACCTGGTCGAGATCCACGGCGGCGAGGGTCCCGGTGCGGGTGTAGACGGTGCGGGAAAGGAGCAGGACGTCCGCGGGCTTGACCACCAGGTCGACGACCACGATGCGCCCGACCTTCAGGAGCCGGATGCAGTCGTCGAGGAAGCCCGCGCGCAGGGCGAATCCGTCGCGGACGCGCCAGTCGATGAGCAGGGGCATGATCTCGTCCTGGGCGACCAGGTCGTACCCGGCCGCGGCGAGGTTGTCCCGCAGGTGCGTGGTGCAGGCGTGGCGGAACTCGGCGGGGCTGAGAGGCGGCAGGACCGACTGGTCCCTCGTCATGAACAGGAGCAGGGCGGCGCGCGGCGAGGCGTCGGGGGCCGGGCCGCCGGCGGAGGCGGGAGTTTCCGCCCCGATCGCCCAGGCGCCCTGGACCCCGCCGAGCAGGACCAGCAAAAGGAGAAGACGATGCCGTGATCGCAGGCTCAAAACAGGGACTCCAGCGCGTCCCGGACCGCGGCGCGCGTGACGTGGTACATGCTGACCGAGCCGCCGCCGAACAGTTTCCGCAGGAAGCTCGAACCTGTCTCGTGGACCTGGCTGCTCCAGATGTTGGACCCGGTCTCGGTCTCGGCCAGGGAGAACGACGCGGTGATCATGTAGACGCGGTCGCGCTCGGTGCTGTCCAGGCCGTAGTCCTCGATGGTTCCGAAGAAGATGGCGTCGGCCCGCAGGGCGCGCCCCAGATCGACGACCTGTTGCTGGTCCAGGGGGCCGCCGGTGTTCAGGCGGAGTTCCCGGATGGCGCTCATGACCTCGCCGGGTTCGACGGCCACCAGCCCGTCCTGTTCGAGCAGTTCGGCCAGGAAGATGGAATACGTCCGCGACCCGGCGTGGACGTCCTGGGCCAGGTTCTGGAAGGGAAAGACAGCCACCCGCCTGATGTAGCTGAAGTCGACGTCGTCGCGGACGTACGAGGTGGCGCCGGGCGCACAGCCGACGGCGGGCAGGAGCAGCAGGGCCAGCAAGGCGAGGGCACGGAATCTCTGCATCGGAGTTCCTCCGGATCGGCGTGACGCCGGCTTCGAATCAATAAAGAACAGCACGACTTAAAAAGTCCAATTTCCTCTGAAGTGGAGGTTGACCGGGGTGCTCCGCTGCCCCAGTTGCCTGGTGTACTGCCACTCGGCGCCACCCTCGAACAGCAGGCTTCCCGTCGCCCGCCAGGTCAGGTTGGCTCCGCCTCCCCGCTGGATGATCTCGGTGGCCGTGTCCTGGTAATCGTTCAGGTAGAACTGGGGGACCAGGCGCCCCCCCGGCAGGGGGGACCAGCTCAGGCTGTTCCTGAGCACCCAGTCCGAATCGCCGCCGCGCTGCTGGTAGCGGGCGAGGCTGGACCAGCGCAGGAGCGGCAGCAGGGCCCAGCTGAGGATGCCCTCGGTCTGGTTGAACTCGGTGAAGCCGCTGCCGCCGGTCTGGTCGGTGACCCAGCGATCGGTCCGGCGCAGGTCGACCTGGACGCTCGGACGGGGCGAGCCCCGGACCGAGGTCGTGGTGAACCAGGTCGAGGACTCGGTGTCCTCCAGCTGGAAATCCCTGCTCCCGTAACCCATCTGCTGGACGATCTCGAGGTCGGGGAAGACGTCCCAGGAACCCTGCAGGGTGTAGTTGTCGGTCGTCTGGTTGCGCCCCGCGCTGCGGTCGTCGGTGCGCAGCCAGGAGAGCCTCATCCGCCCCTTGCGCGTCTGGTCGCTTGCCAGGGAGAGCTGCTCGCTGGTGGCGTCGGTGCTGGTCCGGCCGTCCCTGGTGAGCTTGTTGATCATGTAGCGTCCGGAAAGGGACCAGGTCCCCGGGCGCCAGCGGGCGCCGAAGATGTGGTACTGCCCGTTCAGGTCCCGCGCGCTGTCGTCGAATTCCTGCAGGGAGATGTCGGTGTTGTAGGAGACGTCGAGATTCGTGCGGAGGTCGTATCCCAGTTCCCCGATCAACCGGTGCCGGCGGGTGGTCTGCCTCGTCTCGCTGGTCGTCGCCGCCCGGTAGACTTCCAGCTCGGTCACGAAGATGCCCGGTCCGGTCTGTCCCAGCTTGGTGTCCACGAACTTGATGAAGCGCGCGGAGACCGGTTCGGCGAAGGTGAACTCCCAGCCCTGTTCCCCGGAGGGGAATTCCCGGTAGACGGCGGTGACGCCCCCGAGGGCGCCGCCGTATTCGCGTCCCTCGGGATCGTTGGTGGCGTAGGCTGCCCAGGTCATCAGCTCGGGGAAGTCGAGGATGCGGTCCACGTAGAGGGTCGCGCCGATGATCGGCTCCGCTTCCCCGAAGTCGAAGATGAGGTTCCGGAAGTCTCCCCCGAATTCCCGGACCGCAGGGGCGTCGTCGCCGAGATTGATCCCGGTGGAGCCCAGGCGGTCGTTGTCGGCCAGCGAGGCGACCTGCTGGGGGTCGTCTTCCAGGGGGTCCCAGGTCTCCGGGGTGTCATCCAGCATGTAGCCGGCCCACAGGGGCACCAGCAACTGGCGGCTGGTCCCTTCCCGGTAGATGTTCCGCTGTTGGAAGTGCGTCGTGCGCAGCTGGATGGACGATCTGCCGCGATCCCCGGCGAACCCGGCCGATCCGCTGTAGCTCAGGTCGTGGGTGCGGAACCGGTTCGAGGATTCCTGCAGGACGTTCTCGTGGTCGGTGTCGGAGAACTGGTAGGTCAGGTTGCCGGCCCGGGCGTCCCGGTAAGCGGCCGTCAGGTTGAAGCTGCGGTCCTGCAGTTCGCTGTCCTCGAGGATCTCGTGGCGCCAGGCCCGCGTTTCCTGCCAGCGGGTGTCCACGTTCACCTTGCCGGCGTCGCCGCGGGCCCAGAGCGAGTAGTTCAACCGGTCGTCGCGCCGGGACGTGCCCCCCTGGAAGAATTCGTCCTTCCGGAACCCGTCGCCACCGGCGCCGCAGCGCAGCCACCCAGTATGATAGGCGAGGCTCAGGGAAGGGACGAGGGACACCCTCTCGGTCTCCGAATCCAGCCCTGCACCGCTGCTCTTGATGTTCTCCCGCCGGGCCAGATAACCCATCTGCAGCAGCAGCCGCGGGGCGAGGCCGATGCGCTGGCCCACCTGATAGTCCTCGTTCAGGGTGGTGGTCGTGAAATCCAGGCCCGAAATGACGCCGCCGCGCCGGGCCCCCCGGACCTCGACGCGGCCGTCGAGTGCCATGACTTCGAGAGGAAGGGCGATCAGACCAATCAAGGACAACAGGGCGGCCGAAGCGACGATCGGCCGGACCCGGTGCCTGTATCCCGCATGGAGGGTGGAATGATCGAGTTTCACCAAAGTCGTTCCCGGCCGGCGAGGACCGGCCCATTGCCGCCTTCTTCAGGTTCAGGGCCTGCCTCCGGCATGGCGCGCAGGATCCTTCCCGCCCCTGGAGATGTCATGGTGGTTTCCAGAGAACAAAAAAAAACCGGACGTTCCCTGGCTCCGCCATGGCGCGCTATCTGGTTAAGAAAATAACACCATGCGTCAAGGGAATCAATTCTTTATTCCCATTATTCAGGGGTGATTAGCTCTGGAAGTTGATATTTGGTATCATCACGGTCCCGGCTTGCCGACCATGTTCGCCAGCACCTTCTCCTGGCCGGGGGAATCCGGTCCGGCGGTCTGGTGGCAGGCCAGGCACAGGTCGTATCTGGAGGCGAACGGGATCAGGAGATCCTCGCTGCCGGCGGTCAGCAGATGACAGGTCTGGCACTCGATTCTGCCGCCGAACAGGGGCGCCCGGGCATCCAGGTCCTTGCGGATGTGCCTCGCTGCGGTCCCGGTGCCCGGCCGCACGAGGACCCCCCGGGGATGACTGCTGTGCTCGCTCACGGTGTAGATGTCCTTGGCCGTTGCGGCCAGCCAGGGCGAGGTCCCATCGGCGTCGTGGCAGAGGAGGCAACCCTCGGATAGGGTCTTGCCGATCAGGGCCCCGGTATCCTCGTGGTAGAGTTCGGCAGCTTGGCGGTGTCCTGCGGACAGGGCCTGCAGGTCGGCCCCGGGGGCGTGGCAGGAACGGCAATGGCTGGCGTCGACCCGCTTGGCGGCGGTCAGATCAACGCCGGATCCGGGGCCGGTGGTCTTGCCGGCCTCGTGGAAGGAATGGCAGCGGGCGCAGTTGTCCGAACCCGGACGGTGGAACCCCAGGGTGGCGGCGAGGCCTTCCGGATCGTCCTTGTGGCAGGTGCTGCAGCGGTCGGTCCTCCGTTCATCGCGGACGCCGGCGGGCGAGACGCCGCCGTCCATTCCCGCCGCGGCCACACGGCCGCCCCGGAAGTGGCACCGGGTGCAGGCCAGGCGGTCGTGGGGGTGTGCCGGTTCCTGGGCCTGGGCAGCCGGAACAAGGGAAAGCAACACGATCACGACGAAGGAAGCGGCCTTGAGGCCTCGAGGGATTGAATTTATTGGTTTCATGCTTAAAATATCGGAATTATGTTTTTCTGGTTTAGAAAAAATTTCCGTCCCTGGCCCCGGAGGAGGACAGGGCGAGGGCCGTTTTGCCGGCTCGGGGGGGCGGGCAACGGTTATTCATGGCGCCAACCGCCGCCCATGGGGTAGATTGCCGAGGTGTGGGCATGGCATGGGGATTGCCACCATGACCCGTCCGAACCTGATCGGAATCGGTCCGCGCCCTGAACCTGGAGAGAGTGGCGAGCAAGATGATCCCCGCGACCCCGAACGGCCCCGGGCCCCGGATGAGAATCCTGGCGGCGTCCGTGTCGTGTCTCCTGGCCCTGGGCGTGCCCGCCGCGGGCCAGGACGCGCCGGCGGTCGAGGGCGCAGGTCCGGGCGAGGTCTTCGCCGCCATCGCCTCCGCCTGGTCGCAGGAAGACCAGCAGGGCCTCGCCGACCGGGTGCATCCGGACGGGTTGAGGGTGGACCTGGCCGGGAAACGGGATCGCTCCACCCACTACAGCCCCAGCCAGGCCTTCTACTTCTTCAAGAACCTCTTCCAGAGCCAGAGGACCCTTTCCTTCCGGTTCCAGAGGACCCAGGATGACGCCAGGGGGGAGCGGGCCCACGGGCTGGCCGCCTGGCGATCCCGCCGGCCCAGTTCCGAGAACGTCAAGGAAACGAAACTGGTCTTCGTCCTGGAACTCTACGAGGGACGCTGGATGCTGTCCGAGATCACCACCATCAAGTAGGAGGCCGCGATGGCCTCGGCGCGCGCCCGGGCACTTCCCACGGCGGTCATCCTCTGCCTGGCCGGGCAGGGCGGGCTTCTGGTCGCGTCCGGCAAGGCCACCCCTTCTCCTCACCCCTTCCTGCCGGGAGTATTCCTGGCCCTCGTCCTGGTCGCCCTGACGGCCACCGCGATCGCAGCCCGCGGGGACCGGGTCCGGTCGGCGACTCCGGGGTTTGCCTCCCTCAAGCCACTGGCGCTGGTCCTGCTCGCCGTCCAGCTGGGCCTGGCCTTGGCGCAGTTCCCCACGACCGTTCCGGTCGCGGGTCGATTCCCTGGCGAATCGGCGGAGGCCCTGGCCGCAGCGGAAGAGACCCTCGAGGGGATGCTGGAGGAACTCGAGTCCGCCGGCGCCCATCTCCAGGGAGCGCTGGCGAGCGGGAGGGCGGAAGACAGGGACCTGTTCGCCCTGGGCCGATCCGTCCAGGAGCGCTGGAGCCGGTCGGGCGCCCCCGGCTTTCCTCTGGAACTGGTTTTCTGGCGGGGGGATGAGAGGGTGGCCTGGACCAGACGGGCCGAACCCCTGACCCCGCGGGGCGACCCCTGGCTGCGCGAGAACCCGGGCCGGGCCGACCGGTTGCTGGAGCAAGGACGGCATTCCTGGGTCCTGAGGGACCTGGGTGTGACCGCAGGGGGCGTCCAGGCCGAACTCCAGGTTCCCCTCGACGAGGGGGTCCTGGAGCCGATGATCCCCGGGGTGGTCCTCCAGGTCCTCAGTCCCGGCAAGGCCGCCCAGCTGAGCCGGACCGACCCTTCCGCCGGGAGGAACATCCACCTGGTCGCGGCCGACGGCGAACCGGTGGCGAGGATCTCCTCGGCCGAGGGCGCACGGGGCCAGGGCGGTGACCTGATCCGGGTCCGCCTGTTCCTGGCCTCGTTCGGCGTCTGGATGCTGTCCCTGCCGGTCCTGGTCGGGCTGCTGCTGCCGGGAGCGGGGTGGATCCTCGCCTTGTGGGCAGGTCGGGCAGGACTCGCCGCCGTCGATTTCTTCCGCTGGCTGCCACTCTCCATCCCGGGCCAGGAGTTCCCTGCCGACCCGCCTTCCCTGGCCAGCCTCTGCGATCCGGCCTATTTCGCCACGCCGGTGGGCTTCGGTCTTTTCGCCTCGGTCGCGGACGCCTTGCTGACGACGGCGGTCCTGGGTCTTTCCGGCTGGTGGCTCATGGCCCGCTGGGGCATGACGGGGGACAGGCCGGCCTGGCGGTCGCCCTTCGCGGGTCGCGGACCGTCAGCCGCCCTGGTCTTCGGGTTGTTCGGCGGATTCGTCCTGCTGCTGCTGCGCGGATTCACCGGGCTCGTCGCCGCCAACGCCAACGCCCGGCTGATCGGGACGGGTGTCCCGCTGTCTTCCCTCTCCTTCTGGGGGCTGCACCTGGTCCTCATGGGGACGGGGTTCGTCGCCGCTTCCGTCCTGGCCGCCCTGGTCCGGGGGGATCAGGGTCGCCGGGAGGCCGCACCTTCCGAGCAGGCGGGATCCCTGCTGGGGGTCTTCGCCGGAGGAGTCGCGGCCGTCGGACTTTCGGGAACGGCAACCTGGTCGATGGCGGCCCTGGCCGCCGTCCTGGTCCTCCTGTTCTGGGTCCTGGCCCCCGGGCTGGGAGCCGGGCACCGATTCCTGCGGCGCTGGACCTGGCCGGCCCTGCTGCTGGTGATGGTGGTCTGGACCCACTCGTCGTTGCGGGGCGTCTACGAACAGGCCGAGCGCAGCTGGCTGCAGAGGAAGTCCGACCTCATCACCGAGGCGGACGAGGAGTGGACCCGGTTCCTGCTGGGCAGCGTCCTCGAGGACATGTCCACCCAGGATGCGGCCTCGGGCAAGGCCGACACCCGCGCAACGGGGATCTGGCGGGACGAGGCGGCCTGGAGCCTGTGGCGCAACTCCGCCCTCAGCGACCTGGGCGTGTCCTGCCTGGTCGAGCTGCTGGACGAGCAGGAGCGCGAGGCCAGCCTGATCACCCTGGGTTTCCTGGGTGACTTCCAGTACGAGGTGGTGCGACGGTCCCCCTGGGTCAGGGAAGAGGGAGCCCTCGAGGCCCAGGGGCCGGGCAGTCTCTTCCAGACGGAGCTGCGCAGCTACGGCGGAGGATCCGAATACATCATGATCGGGGAGCGGGAACGCCTGGAGGGCCGCGGCTGGATCCGCGTCGAGATCCCGGTCAGGTCCTGGCGCATCGCCACCCTCAAGGCCCAGGTGACCGGAGGGGAGAACGGCAACGGCAGGACCTACCGGCCGCGGGCCGAGGTCGATCGTCCCATCATCCTGCTGCGGGGGGATGCCCACGGCTGGCTGGACGCCGGCAGCGAGGCCTTTCCCACCGATGATTCCGCGGTCGTCCCGGCGATGGCGGACGGCCGCCAGGCCTGGGGGGAGATCGAGGCGGACGGGGCCCGCTGGCTCGGGCTCTGGAAGCCCTTGCCGCGGGCCGCGGCCCGCACCCGGGGGGAAGGCTTCCTGCTGGGCTTGCAGCGCCAGTCCCGCACCGCGGCCCTGCTGGATCTTTCCCGGTTGATGCTGCTCCACCTGACCTTCTTCTTCGGGGCCCTGGTCGTGGGACAGGGCGTCCGCCTCCTGCTTGGCGGCGGGGGTGGAGCTCCCGTCCGGTGGCGTCCAGGATTCCAGGAGCGCTTCCTGGCGGGGTACCTCCTGCTGGGGTTGTTCCTGCTGCTGGTCGTGGGCACCAGCGTGGACCGTGTGGGCCACGAACGGGTGCAGGAACAGGCCCGGAGCCGGACCCGCGGCGGGCTGTCCCTGGCGGTGGAACAGCTGCGCAGCCTGCTGGTGGAGCAGGCCCGGACCCTGGCGGGGAGCGAGTACATCGCCGAACTGTTGCTGGGACAGCTGGCGGGTCGCCGGCCTGCCGGGCCGGCCGAATTCCAGCAGGCCATGGTGTTCGATTCGGACGGCCGATTGCTGCTCGACGAGACCCTCAGCAACCTCAGCGAGGGCCAGGCCCGCCAGCTGCTCGACGCCGGCCGGGGAGCCCCGTTCGTGGTCCTCCAGGAGGGGCGCGACACCTATCTGGGCGCGGTGATCCCCATCGACCTGACGGACGTGATGTCGGCCGCGAGGGCCACCGGCGCTCCCGAAGAGGAGGCCGGGAAGACCTCGGGGTTCTTCTTCTACCGGCAGCGACTGGGCGCCGGCCTGCTCAACGGGCTGGCCGATCTGGTCCGGGGTCAGGCCACCCTGCTGCAGAACGGCCGCCCGGTCCTGGCCAGCCATCCGGAGGGGTATTTCTCCGGCGGCACCCCTCTGCTCTCGGATCCCGGCATGATGAACCGCCTCCTGGAGCACCCGGGCAGTCCGGACGTCTTCGCGGCGCCCGGCCGGCCCTTCGCATTCACCGGAGCGATGCCGCTGCCCTCCTTCGGGCGCGGCGAGGGCGGAACCTGGACGCGGTACCGCCTCCCCGCCGTGCTGGCGGTCGACTTCCCCGACCTGGAGCGGGAGTTCAACGACCAGCGCAAGCGCACGGTCCTGTTCCTGACGGGCCTGGCCAACCTGATCCTGCTGACGGCCCTGGTCCTGGCGGGGATCATGTCCTGGAACATCTTCCGCCCCCTGCACCTGCTCTCGGCGGCCACCCGTTCCCTCGCCAGGGGGGACTACCGCGCCCCTCTGCCCGAACCCGGCACCGACGAGGTCGGCAAGCTGGCCGCCGCCTTCGGGTCCATGCGGGAAGACCTGCACACGGCGCGCGAGCGCCTGGCGGCCCGGGAAAGGTTCCTGTCGACGGTCCTGGACCGCGTCCCGGTGGGGGTGGCCGTGCTGGGGGAGGGCGACTCCCTGGTCGTGCTGAACCCGGCCGGCAGGGACATCCTGGAGGCGTTCGGATCGGGGGCGGACACGGTCCGGACCCTGGCCCGGCTGCGGGACGGTTTCTGCGGGCTGGGGCCGGCGGCGGCCGGTGAACTGCGCACCGATGACGGCCGGCGCACCCTGCGGGGCGCGGTGGCGGATCTGCCGGTGCCGGACGGTTCCACCGACACCATGCTGGTCTTCGAGGACATCACCGAGTTCCTGGAGACCAAGAAGCTCGCCCTGAACGCCGAACTGGCCCGGCAGGTCGCCCACGAGATCAAGAACCCCCTGACGCCCATCCAGCTGTCGGCGCAGTTGCTCGGACAGGCGTGGTCCGACCGGCATCCCCGCCTCGAGCAGATCGTGCCGGACACCGTCGGGCGCATCCTCGAACAGGTCACCCTTCTGCGCAGCATCGCCTCGGAATTCAGCCTGCTGGGCCGGCCCGACCGGCTCGAGTCGACCCCTCTCGACCTGCAGGCCCTGGTCGTGCAGGTGGTCGCCGCCTACGGCGGCCGGGATCCCCGGTCGGAAACGGGCAGCGAGGAGACGGGCAGCGAGGGGTTCCCCGGCGTCGCCGTGGGCAGCCCCGCGCCGCCTCCGGTGCTGGCCCACGCCGAATCCCTGCAGAAGATCCTCGGCAACCTGATGCAGAACTCGCTGGACGCCGCCGATCCGGAACGTCCCGTCCGGATCGCGATCGGCTGGCGGTGGGACGGGGATACGGTGACCATGATCTGGGAGGACAACGGCACGGGGCTTTCGGGCGAGGTGGCCGATCGCCTGTTTGATCCCTATTTTTCCACCAAGAGCAAGGGCACCGGACTGGGGCTCGCCATCTGCCGGAACCTGGCCGACCGCATGGGCGGGAGCATCTCACTGGCCAACCGGACCGACGGTCCGGGTGCGGTGGCGGCCCTCACCTTGCCCCGGGACCCCGGAGACCGACAGGGAACGACTTCATGAGCATCGCACACCGCAGGCCCCCGCACCCCTTCCACCTGGGGATCCTGGCCGCCATGGCCTGGATCGTTGCGGGCGCCGGCGTGGTCGCAGGCGCCGCGCAGGACGAGGACCAGGTGCGCATCGCCCGCCTCCAGTACGATGGGGGCGGGGACTGGTACTGCGATCCCAGCAGTCTGCCCAACTGGCTGGAGATCTTCTCGCTCCGCACCGGCATCCCCACCGCCGACCGGGACGTGGTGGTCACCCTCGACAGCGAGGACCTCTACCGGTACCCGTTCCTGTACATGTCCGGGCACGGGCGGGTGAAGCTGAGCGGAACGGAGGTCCAGGAGTTGCGGCGGTATCTGGACGCCGGCGGCTTCCTTTACGCCGACGACAACTACGGGCTGGACGAGTCGTTCCGCGCCATGATCCGGGAAGTCTTCCCCGAAGAGGAACTGGTGGCCCTGCCGGGCAGCCACCCCATCTATTCCAGTTTCTACGAGCTGCCGGGGCTGCCCAAGATCCACAAGCACGACGGGGAACCCGCCAGGGGCTTCGGGGTTTTCCGGGACGGGCGGCTCGTCGTCTTCTACTCGTATTCCTCGGACATCGGCGACGGTCTGGAGGATCCGGACGTCCACGGCGATCCCGCCGAGGTGCGGGAAGCCGCCGCCCGCATGGCGGTGAACATCCTGATGTACGCGCTGACCCATCCCTGATGGAACCCCGGGAGGGGCGATGGACCGCACGGCCACCTTCAATTCGCGCCTGCAGGGCCTGCTCAAGGCCACGCGGCGTCGTGTGCTGCGGCACGGGTGGCTGGGTTTCGCCGCTCTGGGCGGGCCGACCGTGCTCGCGGCCGCCTGGGCCGCGGGCGGGGAGCGCCGCCTCGAAGGGTTCCTGGCCTGGGGCCTGAGCCTTTCGCTCGTGGCGGTCCTGGCGGCCGCCGTCTGGGTGTTCCTGGCAAGGCCCCTGCGCAGTCTGCGGGACCGGCGGGACCTCGTGGACCTCATCGAACGTCGGGGCGATTTCGCC
>JAHJTW010000079.1 GCA_018829565.1 bacterium
GCGAACTTGAAGCCTCCGCCCATCAGGGCCTCGAGGTGATCGAGCTGGAGGCCATCCAGGAGATGCTCCTGGTCCGCAGGGTAGAGGATCCGGATCCCCTCCTGGCGGCGGTCGACATCGCCCGCGGCCGGGGGGACTCCGATCTCCACGACGTACTTCGTTCCGGCGCAACCTCCCTGGCGGGTATGGATGCGCACGGTGCGGTCCACCGCGCCCTGGCTGTCGAGCCGGTTGCGGACTTCCGCCATGGCGTTGGCCGTCAAGATGATCACCAGGTTCCTCCCCGCCTGGGAATGCAAACAGGACAGAATTTATCGTTTCTGAGGAAAACTGCAAATGCAGAAATGAAGAACTTCCTGCGGGATGCCCGGCTTGCGGTCGAGGGCCCTTTCCCCTTCCCTGTGGGTGGACCCTATCCCGGGAAACGAGTGATGGCATTCGGAATGGCCCTGGCGGCCGCTTTATTTATCATAGGATCGGCAGGTTGCACCATGAACGACGATTCCTCGCCCCCGGAACACCGCCGGGCCGGCAACAGGCTGAAGGACGAGCCCAGCCTCTACCTGCGCCAGCACGCCCACAATCCCGTCGACTGGTATCCCTGGGGAGAGGAGGCCGTGGCCCGCGCCCATGCCGAGGACCGGCCCGTCTTCCTTTCCGTGGGTTACGCCTCCTGCCACTGGTGCCACGTCATGGAGCAGGAGGTCTTCGAGGACGACGAGATCGCCGCCTTCCTGAACGACCACTTCGTGTGCATCAAGGTCGATCGCGAGGAACGGCCGGATCTGGACCGGGTCTACATGGAGGCGGTCCAGGCCATGACCGGTCGGGGCGGATGGCCCATGTCGGTCTTCCTGACCCCGGACCTCGAACCGTTCTTCGGCGGCACCTACTTCCCCCGGCTCCAGTTCCTCGGCCTGATCCGGCAGATCGACGAGGTCTTCCGCACCCGGCGATCCGACCTGGAGAACCAGGCCGCCCAGCTCGCAGCCGGCATCCGCGCCCTGCCCGCCGCCCGGGTGAGCGAGGGCCCCGTCCTGTCCCTCGAACTGGCGGATGCGGCGGTGGCCGGCGCCTGGCAGTACTTCGACACCCGCAACGGCGGCTTCAACCAGCGCCAGAAGTTCCCCACTCCGGTCAAGTGGAGGTTCCTGCTGCGAACCTACCGGCGGACGGTCGATCGGAAACTCGGCGACATGATCCGCAAAACCTGCGACGCCATGGCCGGCGGGGGCATCTACGACCACGTCGGCGGCGGCTTCCATCGCTACACCGTGGACGAGGACTGGACCGTCCCCCACTTCGAGAAGATGCTCTACGACAACGCCCAGCTGGCCGGGCTGTTCATCGAGGCGGGCGTGGCGTTCGACCGGGACGACTACCTCGATCTCGGCCGGGACGTCCTGGACTTCCTGATGCGGGAGATGCGCGGCAAGGACGGGGGATTCTACGCCAGCTACGACGCCGACAGCGGCGGCGAGGAGGGATCCTACTACGTCTGGTCCCCTGAGGAGATCATCGCCGTCGCCGGCCCGGCCGACGGGCCGGTCCTGGCCGAACTGCTGGGCGTGGGCCCCCGGGGGAACTTAAAACACGGGGGAAAGAGCGTCCTGACCCGGCGTGCGGACGTCCAGGCGATGGCGGCGGCCCACGGGTGGGCCCCCGACGAGGTCGACGCCCTGTTTCCGCGGTGGCGCAGCGCCCTGCGTGACGCCCGGGACGGCCGGGTGCCCCCCGGGCTCGACCGCAAGATCGTCACCTCCTGGAACGGGCTGGCCATTTCCGCCCTGGCCCAGGCCCACGCCGCCACCGGGGATCCCGCCTGCCTGAAGGGCGCCCTGCGGGCGGCCGACTTCCTGCTGGCGAACCACCTGCGGCCCGATGGTTCGCTCTGGCGGACCACCAGCGACGGCCGACCGGCCGGCGAGGGCATCCTGGACGACTACGCCATGCTCGCCGACGGCCTGCTGGACCTCTACCAGGTCTGCGACGACCCGGAACTCCAGGTGAAGTACCTGGGTGCGGCCCGCCGGCTCATCGACTTCGCGCGGCACGAGTTCGGACGCGCCGAAGGGGGCTACTTCCTGAGCCGGGCAGGGGCCGACGCCCCCCTCGGCCGCACGGTCGAGACCTTCGACAACGTGCAGCCCTCCGGCATGGCCACCATGTACCAGGCCCTGATCAAGGCAGCGGCCATCACCGGCGACACCGGCTACCTCGAGGAGGTCCACACGGGTCTGCAGGACTGGTCGGGGCTCATGGAACGGGCCGGCATCGAGATGGCCCTGTGGTGCGACGCCGTGACCCGGATCACGGTCCCCTTCCACGACGCCGTCGTCGCCGGGGACGGACCGGAGGCCGAGGCCATGGCCAGGGAGTTCCTGGTCCGGCTGCCCCACCAGGCGGTGCTGTCCCGCTTGCCTGCGGACGGCGCCTGCCCCGATCTGCTGGCCCTGGCGCCGGCCCTCGCCGGCAAGTCGGGCCGGGACGGGAGGGCGGCGGGCTACGTCTGTTCCTTCGGGGTGTGCTCCGAACCGGTCACGAGCCCTGAAGCCCTGCTCGATCGCCTCAACCTGTCGGTTGAGCCGGGGGATTGACGGCCAGGCGGGGCTGGCGCGTCGGGCCGGGGTATGGTAAGAGGATCGAGGGATGCATCGTCTGACCCCTGACCGGAGCGCCCGTCCATGTGCTCGATCTTCTGCCTCCTCGATCTGAAGTCCGACCCCGTCGAGCTGCGCGCCCGCGCCCTGGACATGTCGCGCCTGATGCGCCACCGCGGTCCCGACTGGTCCGGCATCCACACCGCACCGGGCGCCATCCTGGCCCACGAACGGCTGGCCATCGTCGATCCCGTGGGCGGCGCCCAGCCCCTGCGCAACGCGGCCGGCACCCACGTGCTGGCGGTCAACGGCGAGATCTACAACCACAAGGAGCTCGAGGCGGGTCTGACGGGCGGGTACGCGTTCCAGACCGGTTCGGACTGCGAGGTCATCCTCGCCCTCTACGCCGAGCACGGGGACGGTTTCCTGGATCGGTTGCGCGGCATGTTCGCCTTCGTCCTCTACGACCAGGAGCGCGACCGCTGGCTCATCGCCCGCGATCACCTGGGCATCATCCCCTTGTACCTCGGCTGGGACACCTCCGGCACGCTTCACGTGGCCTCGGAGATGAAGGCGCTGACCCCGGTCTGCGCCCGCGTCGAGACGTTCCCCCCCGGCCATCTCTGGTGCAGCGGCGAGCCCGCACCGCGCCGGTGGTGGGCCCGCGACTGGCAATCCTGGGACGGCGTGAAGGACCGGCGCACCGATCCCGAGGCCCTGCAGGGGGCCCTGGATGACGCGGTGCGCTGCCACCTGATGTCCGACGTGCCCTACGGCGTGCTGATCAGCGGCGGTCTCGACTCGTCGGTCGTCGCCGCACTGGCCGCCCGTCACGCCGCCCTCCGCATCGAGGACGACGAGCGGTCGCCCGCCTGGTGGCCCCGTCTGCACAGCTTCGCGGTGGGTCTGGAGGGATCACCCGACCTGGCCGCGGCCCGCGAGGTCGCCGCCCACATCGGCACCGTGCACCACGAGGTCCTCTACACGGTGCAGGAGGGGCTCGACGCGGTCCCCGACGTGATCCGGCACCTGGAGACCTACGACGTCACCACCATCCGCGCGGCCACGCCCATGTACCTGATGGCCCGGCGCATCAAGGCCATGGGCATCAAGATGGTCCTGTCGGGCGAGGGCGCCGACGAGATCTTCGGCGGCTACCTCTACTTCCACAAGGCCCCCGACGCCCGCGAATTCCACGCCGAACTGCTGCGCAAGCTGGACAAGCTGCACCTGTACGACTGCCTGCGGGCGAACAAGGCCATGGCCGCCTGGGGCGTGGAGGCGCGCGTCCCCTTCCTCGACAAGGAGTTCCTGGACGCGGCCATGACCATCGCCCCGGGCGACAAGCTGTGCGGGCTGGGGCGCATCGAGAAGAAGATCCTGCGCGACTGCTTCGCCCACCTGCTGCCCGAGCGGATCATCCAGAGGCAGAAGGAACAGTTCTCCGACGGGGTGGGCTACGGGTGGATCGACGCGCTGAAGGCTGCGGCCGAACTCGCGGTGGGGGAGGCGGACTTCGCCGCGCGGGCCGAACGATTCCCCATCCACACGCCCGACACGAAGGAGGCCTTCCACTACCGGGCCGTCTTCGAGCTCCATTTCGGCGGCGAGGAATCGGTGCTGCGCACCGTCCCCCACGGCAAGTCGGTCGCCTGTTCCACCGAGGCCGCGCTGGCCTGGGATGCGAGCCTGCGCGAACGTAACGATCCCTCGGGGCGTGCCGTGGGGGTCCACGGCGACGCCTACCGGAACGAGCCGGGAAACGGCTGAGGAGGTTTCATGCACGACTTCGGGATCCTGCGCGACCTGGCCGTCATCTTCGCCGTGGCCGTGGTGGTCGTGGCGGGCCTGCGCCGCCTGAAGGTGCCCGCCATCGCCGGCTACATCCTCTCCGGCGTGCTGGCCGGCCCCGGCGTGCTGAAACTGGTGCACGACCTGCACCAGGTCGAGCTGCTGGCCGAGGTGGGCGTGGTCCTGCTGCTGTTCGGGATCGGCCTGGAAATCTCCCTGGACCGGATCCGGCGGCTGTGGCGCGCCATCGTCCTGGGAGGATCGATCCAGGTGGGCGCCACCGGCGCCGTGGCCTTCGGGATCGCCCTGTCCGCGGGGCTGACGCCCGGTCAGGCCGTGTTCCTGGGCTGCGTGACCGCCATCTCCAGCACCGCGGTGGTGCTGCGGGGTCTGGCCCAGCGCGGCGAGCTGGACGCTCCCCACGGCCGGCTGGCCGTCGGCATCCTGGTGTTCCAGGACCTGTGCGTGGTGCCCATGATGCTGGCCATCCCGTTCCTGTCCGGAGCCGGCGAACCCGGCGCCGCCCTCTCCGCCTTCGGCAAGGCGCTGGCCATCCTGGCGGCCGTCCTGGTGGGGGCCCGGCTGATCGTGCCCCGCCTGCTGGCCGTCGTGGCCGGCACCCGGCAGCGCGACCTGTTCGTGCTCGGGGTCTTCCTCGCCTGCTTCGGCACCGCCTATGCCGTCACCGGCGCGGGGCTCTCCCTGGCCCTGGGAGCCTTCCTCGGCGGGATGATCGTCGCCGGCAGCGAATACCGGCACCAGGCCATGAGCGACCTGCTGCCCCTCCGCGAGGCTCTCAGCAGCGTGTTCTTCGTTTCCATCGGCATGCTGCTGAACCTGGGAGCCATCGGCGCCGCCCCGGGAATGATCGCCCTGCTGCTGGTGCTGATCATCGCCGGCAAGTTCGCGCTGGTGTTCCTGACCGCCGCGGTCATGCGGTTGCCCCTGCGCGTCTGCGTGCTGACAGGCGCCGCCCTCTCCCAGGTGGGGGAATTCTCGTTCGTCCTGCTGCGCGCCGCCGGCGGCACGGATCTCGTCCCCGAGCCCCTGGGCACCCAGTTGCTGGTGGCCATCATCCTGTCCATGGCCGTCACGCCGGTGTTCCTGGCGGCCGGACCGGCCCTGGCGGCCGGCGCCTCCCGCATGACCCTCCTGGAAAGGCTCATGAAGGTGCGGACCCCCGAACCCGAAGCGGTGGGGGAGGCGCTGGCGGGGCACGTCGTCATCGCCGGGTACGGGATGGCGGGGGAACAGGTGGCCGCCGTCCTGAAGGAGAAGGGAGTGCCCTTCCTGATCATCGACATCAATCCCGAGAACATCCACCGGGCCCTGCAGGCCGGCCACACCGCATTCTTCGGGGACGTGACCAGCGGCGAGGTCCTCGAACACGTGGCGATCGGCCGCGCCCGCGGCCTGGTCCTGGCGGTGAACGATCCCGACGCGGCGATCCGGTCCATCCGCGCGGTCCGCGAACACGCCCCCAACGTGCGGATCATCGCGCGCACCGCCTACGAGAACGACCGGGTGAGGCTGCTGGGTCAGGGAGCGAACAAGGTGGTCGTGGCCGAGGCCGCGGCGGCGAGGGAGCTGGGCGAGGTCGTCCTCATCGCCTGCGAGGAACCATCCAGGAGGAACTGACGTGACCCCTTCACGAAACGTATTTCGCGCTCTCGCTCCCATCTGCCTGCTCGTCATGGCTGGAGGATGCGGGGAGAACCATCCCCTCGGTACAGGCGGCTATCCCGATGACGGAATCGTGGGCCACGTTTACGACGCCGAGGGGAACCCCCTCGCCGATGTAGCCATAGGCCTGGTCTACGAACCTGTCCAGCCCGACCCGTTTGCCAAGCCGAGCACCAGGATCGGCTTCACGATCCCCGAACCGGGCACGGTCCGGATCCTGGTCCGCGACTTGACCGGCGAAACCGTGCGGACCCTGGCGGACGGCGAAATGCCCGCCGGCAGTCATTCGATCAGTTGGGATAGCCGCGACGGATCAGGCCACCTCGCCGTCAATGGACTCTATTTCTTGAGTGTGGAATTCGAGGGGAGTCCGATCGCCGAGGCATCGGTGCTGATCAACAACTTCGGCCCGGCCACCATCCATGAAAGGGCAAACGCCGTCACCGATTTCCAGGGTTACTTCTGCATTCCCCGCGAGCTGATCCCGGTGGGAGAAATCATCCAGGTGGTGGAATTCGAGGAGCCGGTGTCCCGTCCGATCTCCTCGCTCATCAAGCTGGAGACCGCAGGCAATGTCGACGGTGAGCCCCACTACACTTACCGGTTCATCACCCTGACTGCGGAAATGGGCCGTCTGATGGTCGATGCGGTGTTGTCGGGAACACCGATCAAGAACTGATCCGCAGCACCTTCGCACCGCGGACGCCGCCCGAGCGCAGTTCGACCAGGGCCCGGTTCGCGTCCGCGAGATCGTAGACCTCGACCTCGGGGCGCAGCTTCGCCGCCGCCGCCAGCTCCAGGAACTCGGTGATGTCCCGGCCCGCCACGTTGGCCACCGACTTGATCTCCCGCTCCTGCCACAGGTGGCGCGCGTAGTCGAGGTCCATCAACGCCTGCTTGTCGCCGTCCTCCTTGCGGATGGCGTTGATCACCAGGCGGCCCCCGGGCGCCAGCCGTTCCAGCGCCTTGACCACCGGCAGCCAGGCCGGCGTGGTGTCGATGACGGCGTCCAGCGGAGCGGGCGGCTCGTCCTCCGTGCCGCCGGCCCAGTCGGCGCCCAGCTCGCGGGCGAACGTGCGGGCGCCGGGGTCGCGGGCGAAGACGAAGACCTCGCTGCGCGGGTAGAGGTGGCGGGCCAGCTGCAGGACGAGGTGGCCCGAGCCGCCGAAGCCCGTCAGGCCCAGGCGCTGCCCGTCGGCCAGGTTGCACAGCCGCAGCGAGCGCCAACCGATGGCCCCGGCGCAGAGCAGGGGCGCGGTGTGGACGTCGTCCAGGGCATCGGGAAGGGGGTGGGCGTAGCGGGCGGAGACCGTCATGAGCTCGGCGTAGCCGCCGTCGATGTCGCAACCGGTGGCCTGGAACTCGGGGCAGAGGTTGTCGTCGCCCGCGAGGCAGTGGTCACACTCGCCGCAGGCCGAGGCGATCCAGCCCACCCCGACGCGCGCGCCGATCGCCGGGGACGTCACGCCCTCGCCGTGACCGACGACCTCGCCCACCACCTGGTGGCCCAGCACCACCGGCAGGCGCGGCGGCGCGGTTCGGCCCTCGATCTCGTCCAGTTCGGTGTGGCAGACCCCGCAGGTGCGGACGCGGATGAGGACCTGGCCCGGCCCGGGTTCCGGGTCGGGCAGGTCCGTCAGGCGCAGGGGTAGGGATCCGGGAGTGATGGGGGCGAGGGATTCGAGGATCATGGCGCGCATGATCAGCTCTCTTCTTCCACCTCGGTGACCTCCACCTCGCAGTGCAGGCCCGTGGTGTCGGTGCGCTCGGCGAGCAGTTCGAGGACCTTGGCCTTGGCCGCCTTCATGAAGTCCTGCTCGAGAGCCTCGTCGTCGAAGGTGTTCCAGCAGGTTTCGCCGATCTCCTCGGTGCCGCAGTAGGCGTGCAGGTCCAGATAGAGGGAAAAGCCCATTTCCGGGTCGTGGAAGCTGTCGACCTCGATCTCCACGGCGAAGGCGTCCTCGGGGATGGCCCCCTTGCCGCGCGCGCGCACCGCCTCCTCCCAGAAGCCGCCGACCTCGCCGGTCAGGTACATGCGGAACTCGCCGTCCTGGGTCGCGGGCCAGATCTTGGCCAGCTTCTTGGGGTCGTCGTGCAGGAGGTCGATGGCGATGCTGGCCACGATCTCCGACGGACAGTTGTCCCTGAGATCCTCGAAATCATTGAACATGGGCGGCGCTCCCGCGTTGGGGTGGGGTCGCAATGTAGCTCCGCCGGGAACCGGTAGCAAGCCCACCTTGCCGTTGCACCCCCAATAAAAAGGATTTAAACTAGCCTGAATAAAGGTTCCCAATAACATGCCACCCGGGAGGGGATCCATGAAAACGATCGGCGACATCCTCAAGTCCAAGGGA
>JAHJTW010000080.1 GCA_018829565.1 bacterium
CGGCATCGAGACCACCGGCCGCATCCTGACCCTGGGCAAGTTCACCGCCGCCTACCAGCGCGACGGCGAGACGGGCTTCCTGAACTTCAGCCCTGAGAGCGGCAGCCTCATCGCCATGTCCACCCTGCCCCGCGGGGGGATCGCCCGGGATCTCAAGGGCTACCTGGCGGGTGACCGCGAGACCGCCCCCATCGATCTGTCGGGCGGCAACGCCCTGGCCCAGATCACGCACCAACTCGGTTTCCGCGACCAGCTGGAGGCGGGCGGCCCCATCGTCTGGCCCATCCTGGGCCTGGCCGTCGTGGCCCTGCTGATCGTGGTCACGCGCATCTTCTTCCTGAACCGCATCCACGCCAACACCGACCGCTTCATGGGCGAGGTCAACGGCCTGGCCGCCCGGGGGGATTGGGAAGCCGCCGAAGCCCTCGTCCAGAAGCACGGCAAGCGCAAGAGCCCGGTGATCGAGGTCATCAAGGCCGGCCTGGCGGTGCGCACGCAGGACCGCGAGACCCAGGAGAGCGTGCTGCAGGAAGCCATCCTGCACCAGCTGCCGCGGGTGGAGAAGGGGCTGTCGGTCCTGGCGGTGCTCGGAGCGGTCGCCCCGCTGCTGGGCCTGCTGGGGACGGTCACCGGCATGATCAACACCTTCCGGGTGATCACCCTGTTCGGCACCGGCGATCCCAAGCTGATGTCCGGCGGAATCAGCGAGGCCCTGATCACCACCGAGCTGGGGCTGGCCGTGGCGATCCCCATCATGCTGGTGCACACCTATCTGTCGCGCCGGGCCGACCACATCATCGGCGACATGGAGGAGAAGGCGGTGCAGATGGCCAACACCATCCAGATCCGCAACCAGGAAATGCACCCTGGTCCGAAGGCCATGGCGGCAGGCGGAGGTTGATCGTGAACGAGTGGCTCTGGAACACCTGGGAATACCTGCGCCAGGGCGGCTGGGTCATGATCCCCATGGCGGCCGCGTCCCTGGTCATGTGGGCGATGATCCTCGAGCGCCTGCAGGCCTTCGCCAGGCTGGGCGGGAGGGACATCGACGCCATGGACGCCCTGAAGGCCCTGGAGGGCGAGGCCCTGCCGGACGATACGGACGCGGGCATCCGGCGCCGGGTCCTGGACGGGTTCATGGCGGCGCGGGCCGGGGTGGCCAACATCGACCGGTCGGTCCTGCGCCACGTCACCGAGCGCACCCGCCGCAGCCTGCAGGTGCGCCTGCAGGCCATCGCCGTGCTGGCGGCCGTGGCCCCGCTGCTGGGCCTGCTCGGCACGGTGCTGGGGATGATCCAGACCTTCGAGGTCATCGCGCTGTTCGGCACGAGCAACGCCAAGGCCATGGCCGGCGGCATCTCGGTGGCCCTGGTCACCACCCAGACCGGTCTGCTGGTGGCCATCCCGGGGCTGTTCATCAGCGGGACGCTGATGCGCCGGGCCAGGCGGCTGCAGCACAACCTCGAGGAATTCTCCCTCTTTCTCGACCGCAGCCTGAAGCGGACCGCCGAGTCCGCCGGCGCTGGGTCAAACCTGGAGGCCAGGGCCTGATGATCAGCGTGCGCAGAACCATCCGCGGCGGCGGGGACAAGGTCGACATCAACATGGGACCCCTGGTCGACATGGTCTTCCTGCTGCTGATCTTCTTCGTGGTCACGACCAGCTTCGTCAAGGAGGCCGGCATCGACGTCCAGCGCTCCACCGCGGCCACGGCCGAGGTCAAGGAACGAGGCAGCATCATGATCGGCGTGACCAGCGAGGGGGAGATCTACTTCGACGGCAAGCAGGTCGACCTGCGCAGCGTGCGCGGTCTGGTCGAGCGCGCTCTGGCCGAGGATCCCGAGGGGGGAGTGGTCGTCGTGGCGGACAAGTCGAGCGAGACCGGCTCGGTGGTCGGGATCATGGACCAGTGCCGGCTTGCGGGGGCGTCCAACGTCAGCCTGGCGGCCAAGCAGGAAGCGGCCGGGCAATGACGACGACCGCCCTGGTCCTGCGGCGCGGAGGAAGCCTGACGGGGCTGCTGATCGCCGCGGCCCTGGTCAACGTCGCCCTGTTCGGGCTGGCCGGTTTCCTGACGGGGAAGAGTCGCCCCCCTCAGGACATCACCGATCCGGTGGGGGTCAGCCTCGTGACGCTGGCCCCCCCGGAGCCCCCCCAGCAGGAAGAGGTCAAGGAGCCCGAACCGCCCCCGCCGGCCCAGGAGAAGCCCGACTTCGCACCCGATCTGGTGCAGCCTTCGGTCATGGGCGCCGCCCTTGACGGTCTGGCGGTCAAGGTGGACATCGGCGGCATCGGCGAACCTTCCGGCCGCGAGACCTTCATCTTCGATTCGGTGGATCTGGATCAGGCGCCCCAGGCCGTGGTCAAGGTGCCCCCGGAATTCCCTTACAAGGCCCGCGAGCAGGGCATCGAGGGCTACGTGGCCGTCAAGTTCCTGGTCCGCGCGGACGGCACCGTGGGCAACGTGAACGTCCTGAAATCCAAGCCCAAGGGACAGTTCGAGGAAGCGGTGCGCCGCGCGCTGCTGCAGTGGAAGTTCCAGCCCGGACGGATCGGCGGCGAGGCCGTGGCCTCGTGGGTGGTCACCACCATCCGCTTCGATCTGAACTAGGACCCCAGCCGAGGAGCCCGAACATGCAGGACCGCAGCCGCAAGACCGAGGGGAACGGCGCCCGCAAGGAGCGCAGGGACTGGGTGCTGGCCTGGTTGGCGGCGGTCACCCTTCTGCTGTTGATGACCGGGACCGGCCGCAGCGAAGACGCCTCCGCGATCCAGCAGGGATCGACGGTGACCGAGCGGGCCGATCTCTACGACATGTCCCTGGTGCCGAGGAAGGTCCGCAAGGAGATCTTCAGGGCGGCCCAGTACGGCAAGAACGGCCAATCCGATCGCGCGGTGGAGCTGCTCCAGGAGCATCTCGAAGGACATCCGGACCAGGACCACTATCTGGTCCGGCTCCACCTCGCCCAGAACCTGGGGGACCTCGGCCGCACGGAGGAGGCCCTGGAACAGTACCGCAAATCGGTCGAACTGGAGCCCCGCC
>JAHJTW010000081.1 GCA_018829565.1 bacterium
ATCGTCGGCATCGTGGCCCTGCCCCTGGCCATCGCCTTCGCCATCGCCTCGGGGGTCAAACCCGAGCAGGGCCTCTACACCGCCATCATCGCCGGATTCCTGATCTCCCTCCTGGGCGGCAGCCGCGTCCAGATCGGCGGACCCACCGGCGCCTTCATCGTCGTGGTCTACGGCATCGTCGCGCAGCACGGGTACTCCGGACTGGTCATCGCCACCATGATGGCCGGCGGCATCCTGGTGGTCATGGGTCTGGCCGGCCTCGGCTCGGTCATCAAGTTCGTCCCCTATCCGGTGACCGTGGGCTTCACCACCGGCATCGCCCTGATCATCGCGGCCTCCCAGGGCAGGGACTTCCTGGGATTGCGCATGGAGGCGGTTCCCGCGGACTTCATGGGCAAGCTGGCCGCCTACTCGGTCTACCTGGACACCTGGAACCCCTGGGCAGCCGCCCTGGGGACGGTGACGGTGGTGATCGTCGTCTGGTGGCGCCGCATCACCCCCAAGGTGCCCGGCTCCCTCGTGGCCATCCTGGTCACCACCCTGGCCGTTTCCCTGTTCCACCTGCCCGTCGAGACCATCGGCAGCCGCTTCGGCGAGGTGCCCCGGAGCCTGCCGGCTCCCCAGTTGCCCGACCTTTCCTGGGCGGCCATCCGGCCCATGTTCTCCCCCGCGCTGACCATCGCCCTGCTGGCGGCCATCGAATCCCTGCTTTCGGCCGTGGTGGCCGACGGCATGGCCGGAACGCGCCACCGCTCCGACATGGAACTCGTGGCCCAGGGGGTGGCCAACATCGCCTCGCCCCTGTTCGGAGGCATGCCCGCCACCGGCGCCATCGCCCGCACCGCCACGAACATCAAGAGCGGCGGCCGCACTCCGGTCGCCGGCATGGTCCACGCGGCGACCCTGATGGTCATCATGCTCTTCGCCGGCCGCTGGGCCGGGCTGATCCCCATCGCGACGCTGGCCGGCATCCTGCTCGTGGTGGCCTACAACATGAGCGAGTGGCGGCTGTTCGTCCGCCTGTTCCGCAGCCCGCGCAGCGACGTGCTGGTGCTGCTGACCACCTTCGGACTGACGGTCATCGTGGACCTGACGGTCGCCCTCGAGGCGGGCATGGTCCTGGCGGCCTTCCTGTTCATGCGCCGCATGGCCGGTCTCAGCCAGTCGGGCTTCGTCACCTCGATGCTGAAGGAAGAGGACGACCAGGGGGACGCCCTGGCCATCTCCCGCAAGAACGTCCCCGAGGGGGTGGAGGTCTTCGAGATCTACGGACCCTTCTTCTTCGGCGCCGCCGGCAAGTTCCAGGACGCCATGTTCATGGTGGAGACCGCGCCCCGGGTGCTGATCCTGCGGCTGCGCGAGGTCATGGCCATGGACGCCACCGCCCTGCATGCCCTGGAGAACCTCGTGGTCAAGACCCGACGGGAAGGCACCGTCCTGATCCTCTCGGGCATCCACGCCCAGCCCTTGACCGTCCTGAAGAACGCGGGGCTGCTGGAGGAAATCGGCTTGGACAACATCTGCGGGAACATCGACGAAGCCCTGGAGCGGGCGGCTGCGGTAACACATTGCAGCACAAACTAATACATTTATTGTCCGCTTAATTGAACGGGATTTTGTTTTTGAGTTTTCCAGATAATTGTGCGACAATTATCAGAACAACCCCTTGCAGCCCAACATCCTCCGGAGAGACACCATGAAGACATCGCTGTTGATCACCGCCTTCCTCCTGATCACCGGTTCCTCCCTCGCCGGCCCCCTGGTCACCGTCACCCCCCTGGACGCCAAGAGCCCCGGTCTGCTGGCCGGCGAGAGCTTCGAGGCGGGAATGCCCCCCAGCGGCTGGTATCAGACCACCTCCAATCAGGGTTCGACCTGGCGGATCTGGTCCAACTTCGGTTACGACGGCAGCCAGTGCGCCCATGCGCCCATGGACATCATGGGCGAACCCGTGGACGAGAAGCTCGGCTTCCACACCACCTACTCGGCCGACGAGATCCTCACCTTCGCCCTGATGACCACGCCCGCCGTCAATGGCGGCCTGAGGGTCACGGTCGGGGGCGACGTGGTCTTCGATTCCAGCACGGACTGGACCCTCTTCGAACTGGTCTGGGGCCTGGTGGAGATCGACCTGGGCCAGACGAACCACATCGGCGAAACCGACGTGGACATCTGCTTCCACTACTACGGATCCTACGCGGCGGACGTCTTCCTGGACCTGGTGGCCATCGAGGAGAATCCGGTGGACGTGGACGCCGCCGCCTGGGGCGGGATCAAGAGCCTGTTCCGGTGACGACCCCTCGATAGACCAAGTTCCGCTGAATGGGCTGCCCACCCGGGCGGCCCTTTTGACTGACGGTTGATTCCCAGCCCATTCAACTTTCTTGATATCGGTTCTCCATTTTTGCCTAAAGACTCCCCGTATTACTCCGACAAGTAATCACGAGGTTGCTGATCCGTGTAACCTTGTACGGTTCCAACCAGCAAAGGAGGCCTGCTTTGGCAAACTCGAACCAAGACAGGGCCGACATCCAGCTGAAAGCCGGAAAATTCCTCACCTTTCAACTGGACGGGGGATTCTACGGCCTCGAGATCCTCAAGATCCGGGAAATCATGGGGCTGATCACCGTGACTTCCGTTCCCCGGACCCCCCCCCACGTCAAGGGCGTGATCAACCTGCGGGGAAAGGTCGTTCCGGTCATCGATCTGCGGTTGAAGTTCGGCATGGACGAGGTCCCGCCGACGGAGGAGACCTGCATCATCGTGGCCCACGTCGGGGAAAAGGAGATCGGCATCATGGTGGACCAGGTCTCGGAAGTCCTGGACATCGACGCCGGACAGATCGAACCCCCTCCGGAATTCGGCCCCCAGGTCGACATGGAATTCATCCTCGGGATGGGGAAGAACGGCGAGAAGGTCACGATCCTCCTGGACATCGACAGGGTCCTGGAGACCGAGGAAGTCGAGGAGATCCTGGCAGCGACTTGAGGCCACCATCCGTTGGGCCCTTCATCCGCGGCCCGGCACCTGTGTTCACACTGAGCGAAGAAAGGGAATTGCGATGCTCAACAAGATGAAGCTCGGAACCAAGATTGCCGTGGGGTTCGGATCCCTGCTGGCCATCGCAGTGATGCTGGGTGGACTTGCCGTTTTCAACATGAAATCCGTCCAGAAGGAATCGACCGTCCTGTCCAGTGAATACGTGCCGGAAGTGGAACTCTGCAACCAGGTCGAGCGCAACTCCCTGCTCACCATGTTCGAGATCCGGGGCTACGGACTGACGGAAGAGGATTCCTACTACAAGCAAGGCATGGAACATCTGGCCGAGGTCGACAACTACCTCAAGGCCTGCGACGACCTGGCCGCTCGGGCCACGCATCTGGTCAAGCTCGGCCCCGCCGTCGAGAAGACCCGCCAGGCCGTGGACACCTACAAGGACCTCCTGGCCCAGACGGTCGAGATCAACGGCAAGCTGGCCGAGAACCGGAAGACCCTGGATGCTTCGGCGGCGAAGTACATGGAGAACTGCAACACCTTCCTGGCCTCCCAGAACGAGGCCATGAAGCGTGAGGTCGCCGAGGGCGCCCCTCCCGAACAGCTCAGCGAGCGTCTGGTGAAGATCACCGTGGTCAACGACATCATCGACGTCGGCAACGCCACCCGGATCGCCTGCTTCAAGAGCCAGGCCCTGCGTGATCCTTCGCTGATCGAGGCCGCCGACCAGAACTTCGGCGTCATGAAGGAGAAGTTCGCGGAACTGCGCAAGATCACCCGGCTGGACATCGACATCCGCAACATCCAGTCCACCGAGGAGGCTGCGGCCAGTTACCGGACCGCCATGAACAGCCTGCTGGCCAACTGGCTGGAACTCCAGAAGGTCGGGGCCAAGCGAACCGACGCCGCCATGGAGGTCCTGAAGGTCGCCCAGGAGACGGCCAGCGCCGGCATGGAAGGCACCAAGCATATCGCCGAGGGCGCGACCGACAAGCTCTCGACCGCATCGACCACCATGGTGATCGGACTGGCGATCGGCGTGATCGTGGGCATCGTGCTCGCCGTGTTCATCACCCGTTCCATCGTCGGTCCCCTGCGCCGGATCATCGACAGCCTGTCCAGCGGCAGCCAGCAGACCGCCAGCGCCGCCGGCCAGGTCTCGGCCGCCAGCCAGGAACTGGCCGAAGGTGCGAGCCGCCAGGCGGCCGCCATCGAGGAGACCGCGGCCAGCGTCGAGGAGATGTCCTCGATGACCAAGCAGAACGCCTCCAACGCCGGTCAGGCCCGCGACCTGTCCGAATCGGCCAAATCCAGCGCCGAAAAGGGCATCACCGCCATGACCCGCATGAGCAAGGCGATCGACGACATCAAGCAGTCCAGCGATTCGACGGCCAGGATCATCAAGACCATCGACGAGATCGCCTTCCAGACCAACCTGCTGGCCCTGAACGCCGCCGTCGAGGCCGCCCGGGCTGGCGAGGCGGGCAAGGGCTTCGCGGTCGTGGCCGAGGAAGTCCGGAACCTGGCCCAGCGCTCCGCGGAGGCCGCCAAGAACACCGCCGAAATGATCGAGAACTCGGTCAACAACGCGGACAACGGCGTGGCGATCAGCAAGGAGGTCGGGGAAGCCCTGGCCGAGATCGGCGAAGCCGCGACGCAGGTCAACCGCCTGGTCGCCGAGATCGCCTCGGCCAGCAAGGAGCAGGCCGAGGGGATCGACCAGGTCAACCTGGCGGTCGGCCAGATGGACCAGATCACCCAGTCCAACGCCGCCAGCGCCGAGGAATCCGCCTCGGCCAGCGAAGAGCTCAGCGGCCAGGCCGAGCAGCTCAATTACACCGTCAAGGAACTCCTGACCATGGTGGGCGGCGACGATGTCGGCGTGAAGGCGCAGGACGCCAGGGCGGCCCAGTCGGTGTTCCACCACGCGACCCAGAAGGCCAAGGCCTTCAAGCCCAAGTCGGTTACCCGCGTACCCGCCCGGGCCCCCAAGGCCAAGAAGCCCTCGACCGTCATCCCCCTGGACGACATGGACTTCAGCACCTTCGAGGAAGAATCCGAGATGATCGAGGTCTAGCAACCCGACACACGAGGACGACAGCCCGGAAGCCGGACGGCTTCCGGGCTGGTTTTTTCCTGATCGGAGCGGCGACAATCCCTGGGATTCCTCCCCGTCTTCGGGTATGCTTCGACGCAAAGGAGAGGGAATGTCCGCTCAAGAACCCCCTCGGAGCGAAGGGCGGGAACGTCGACCATGAAGCTCCAGACCAGGTTCCTGGGCGCCATCCTCGCGCTATCCCTCCTGCCCCTCCTGGCCCAGGGCATCATCTTCTACACGGCCTACCGCAAGGACCTTTCCCTGGCCGTCCACTCCCAGCTGATCTCCGTCGCCGCCACCCAGCAGTCCCGCATGGTCGCCATCCTGCATCAGAACCAGGAACGCCTGGCCCTGATCGCCAGCCGGACCCAGCTGCGGCTCAGCCTCGACCGCTACAACGCCACGGGGATTCCGTCCGACCGGGAACGCATGGACCGGATCCTGGTCGACGCGGCCGCCTCCATCGCCGAACTGGTCGGGATCGAGGTCTACGATCCCCAGGGGACGGTCGTCGCCTCCACCGATCCGGAAATGGTGGGGAAGTCCCATTTCGACCGGATCTTTTTCGAGAGATGCCGGTCCGGTCCGGTCGTCGACCATCTTTACCTCGATGACGACGGCAACCCGCGGGTGTATCTGTCCGGCCCCATGTTCCTGGACGGGCGCTTCATCGGCGTGATCCTGGTCCGGTCCGGAGTGGACAATCTCCTGGCTTCGATCTTCGACTACTCCGGGCTCGGCGACTCCGGGGAAACGATCCTGACCCGGCCGGACGGCGGGAACGGCCGCCGGTTCCTGGCCCCCACCCGCCTCGATCCCCTCGCCGCCATGAACACCATGGACTGGGACATCTGCAGACTCTCGATGGATGACCCCGGGAAGGCCGAATCCCTCCCTTCCTCCTGCATCGATTACCGGGGAGTGCCCGTCCTCGCGGTCAGCCGGACCGTTCCCCACACCGATTGGACCCTGACGGTCAAGATCGACCGCGCCGAGGCTTTCGCCGGTCTTCAGCGGACGGCCAGGGGGATCCTCGTCCTCGCCGGCATCCTGGTGTTCGGGGTCGTCCTGCTGGCGCTGCGGTTCTCCCGGCATCTCACCCGTCCCCTGCGCGAACTGGCGGAGGCCGCCGAGGGTATCGCCGGGGGACGCTACGACCAGCAGGTCCGGGTGACCTCACGGGACGAACTGGGCACCCTGGAATCGGCGTTCAACACCATGGCCGGAAACGTTTCCCAGGCCCAGGCGCGGCTGGAGGTGAAGATCTCCCAGCTGGATCGGGAGATCAGGGAACGGAAGGAGGCCGAGGCCCAGCGCGAGAAGCTCATTTCCGAGCTCCAGAATGCGGCTTCGGAGATCAAGTCCCTCCGCGGCATCATCCCCATCTGCGCTTCGTGCAAGAAGATCAGGGACGACCAGGGCTACTGGAACCAGCTGGAGACCTACCTGATCGAGCATTCCGAGGCCGAGTTCAGCCACGGCCTGTGCCCCGACTGCCTGAAGACCTTCGACCCTGACGCCTAGCCCGCGAGGATCCCGGCGGCTCAACTCCTGGTACGGATGCGGCAGGGTCACGACGGGGGATCCTCGAAAACCTCCCGCACCTTGTCCCCCAGGGTCCGGATCGTGAAGGGCTTCTGGATGAAATGGACCCCGGTGTCCGGACCGACCCGCATGTCCAGGACATCCGAGGCGTGACCCGACATGAACAGGCAGCGGACGTCGGTGTCGATTTCCCTGACCCGGATCCACAGGTCATGGCCGCTCATCCGGGGCATGACGACGTCCGTCAGCAGGAGACCGAAGCGGCCCGGATTCCCGCGGATGGCCTCCAGGGCTTCCAGCGGATCGGCGGTCGCTTCGACCTGGTAACCGAGTCCCCTCAGGATCCTCTGGCCCAGCTCCAGCAACATGGGTTCGTCCTCCACCAGGAGGATGCTGTCGGCTCCTCCCCGGATCCCCGCCGCCTCGCCGGTTTCCTCCCCGACCTCGACCGGGCCCTCGTGCGCCGGCAGGAAGATCCTGATATCCGTGCCCGCGCCCGGCCCGCTCTCCACCTGGATGAACCCGCCGTTCTGCTTGACCACGCCGTAGACCATGGGCAGTCCCAGGCCCGTCCCCTCTCCCAGGGCCTTGGTGGTGAAGAAGGGCTCGAAGATCTTGTTCCTGGTCTCGCGGTCCATTCCGGGACCGTCGTCCTTCACCCCCAGCACCACGTAGCGGCCGGGCAGCACGTCGAAGGGCTCGCCGGAACGGTCGCCGGTGACGTCGACGCGTTCGGTCCGGATGGTGATGGTCCCCGCCCCGAGGATGGCGTCCCTCGCGTTGACCACCAGGTTGACCAGGATCTGATCGACCTGGGCGGGATCCATCCTGACGGGGGGAAGGCCCTCAGCCGGCTGCCAGGTGAGGGTGATGTCCTCCCTCATCATGCGGCCGATCATCTTGAGCAGGCTCGTCACGGCCCCGTTGAGATCGAGGACGACCGGCTCGATGGTCTGCTTCCTGGCGAAGGCCAGCAACTGCCGCGTCAGGTCCGCCGAACGCCGGCCGGCCCGGTGGATCGCGGCGAGATGATCGCGGAGGGGGTCGGATTGGTCCAGCCCCTCCAGCGCCATCTCCGTATTGCCCAGGATGACCCCCAGCATGTTGTTGAAGTCGTGGGCCAGGCCGCCGGCGAGCCGGCCCACCGACTCCATCTTCTGGGCCTGCTGAAGCTGCTGCTCGAGCTCGGTGCGACTGGTGATGTCGCGGGAGATCCCCAGGACGCCGATCAGGTTCCCCGCAGGGTCGCGCATGGGGGTCTTGATGGTCTCGAACAGGCCGCGGTAGCCGGTATCGGCGAAGGTGAGCCATTCCTCGTTCGTGACCGGGCCGTCGGCGGCCAGGGCCCTGCGGTCGTGCCCACGGAAGAACTCGGCCAGGTTCCTGTCCATGAAGTCGTCATCGGTCTTGCCGATGATCTCCCGCTCGGAAGCTCCGAAGAACCGCTCGAAGGTGGGATTGCAGCCGAGATAGACCCCGGAGGGATCCTTCAGCCAGACGAGATCGGGGATGGCGTCCACGAGGGCCCGATGACGGGCTTCGGAGAGGTTGAGGGCGTCCCGGAGCTGACCTTCCATCCAGCGGGCGCGGGCGTCGGACACCGCGCGCCGGGCCAGCCAGTAGACCAGCAGGGCGGTGGCCCCGACGTAGGCGAGGCCCTTGACCGTCTGCGCCCACTTCAGGGAATCGATGCCGGGAAACAGGAAACCGACCACCCGGTCGGTCACCAGGATCCACAGGACGCCCGCCAGGGCGTAGATCAGAGCCACCCGGTGGGGGTGGATCTGGATGCCTCCCGGTTCCGCGGCGGGAGATCCGGGAATTCCGAACGGGGATGACTTCACAGGCTGGGCGCCTCCCTCTACGCTCCGCACCGCCCGGCGTATCCGCCGACCGTGGCGTCGTCCCTGATGGCCACGCTGTTGCCGCCATCCTATGAAGTCCGGAAGTGAAAGCCAAGTCCTGACCTACTCCACCAGCTTCCGGTGCCCCTCGATCAGCTTTTCCACCACCCCCGGATCGGCCAAGGTGGTCACGTCGCCCAGCCCAGTGTACTCGCCGGCGGCGATCTTGCGCAGGATGCGGCGCATGATCTTGCCGCTGCGGGTCTTCGGCAGCCCCGGGCAGATCATGATCGCGTCGGGCGTGGCGATGGGTCCGATCACGTGCCGAACCTGCTCCTTCAGGGCGCCGACCAGTTCCCCGGGCAAGGACCCGTTGGCCCCGGCGCCGAGGATCACGTAGGCGAAGATGCCCTGGCCCTTGATCTCGTGGGGGAAACCCACCACGGCGGCCTCCGCCACGGCCTCGTGGGCCACCAGGGCCGACTCGACCTCGGCCGTGCCCAGGCGATGCCCCGAGACGTTGATGACGTCGTCCACGCGGCCGGTGATCCAGTAGTAGCCGTCCTCGTCGCGGCGGCAACCGTCGCCGGTGAAGTAGAATCCCGGGTACTGCACGAAGTAGGTCTCGAAGAAGCGGTGGTGGTCGCCCCAGACCGTTCGCGCCTGGCCGGGCCAGGTCTTCTCGATGCACAGGTTGCCGCTGACCCCGTTGCCCTCGATGATCCTGCCCTGCTCGTCCATGAGCAACGGCTTGACCCCGAAGAATGGCAGGGTCGCCGAACCCGGCTTGAGGGGCGTGATGCCCGGCAGGGGCGTGATCAGGATGCCCCCGGTCTCGGTCTGCCACCAGGTGTCGACGACGCAGCACCTGCTCTTGCCGACCTTCTCGAAGTACCAGAGCCAGGTGTCAGGATTGATGGGCTCGCCCACCGTGCCCAGGATCTTCAGCGATTCCCTTGAGCTCTTCTCCAGGAACCCGTCCCCCTCGCGGGCGATGGCGCGGATGGCCGTGGGCGCGGTGTAGAAGATGTTCACCTTGAGGTCGTCGACGATCTGCCAGTAGCGGCCGGCATCGGGATAGGTGGGGATGGATTCGAACATCACGGTCGTCGCGCCGTTGGCCAGCGGTCCGTAGATGATGTAGGAATGGCCGGTGATCCAGCCGATGTCCGCGGCGCAGAAGTAGACGTCACCCGGCCGGTAGTTGAAGACGATTCGGTGGGTCATCGAGGCGTAGACCATGTACCCGCCCGTGGTGTGCATGACGCCCTTGGGCTTTCCGGTGGACCCGCTGGTGTAGAGGATGAACAGGGGATCCTCCGCACCCAGCCATTCCACCGTGCAGGTCGAACGCTGCTTGCGGCACTCCTCGTCCAGCCAGAAATCGCGGCCCGGCCTCATCTTCGTGTCGGCGCCGGTGCGCCGGGCCACCAGCACGGTCTCGACGAGATCGAGGCCGTCCACCGCCCGGTCCACGGTATCCTTCAATTTGAGGACCTTGCCCCCGCGCAACCCCTCGTTGGCCGTGACCACCAGCTTGCATTCGGCGTCCAGGATGCGGTCCCGGATGGCCTCGCTGCTGAACCCGCCGAAGATGATCGAGTGGATGGCGCCGATCCGTGCGCAGGCCAGCATGGTGTAGGCCAGCTCGGGGATCATGGGCATGTAGATGGCCACCCGGTCGCCCTTGCGCACGCCATGGGCCTTGAGAACGTTGGCCACCTTGGCGACCTGGTGCTTCAGGTGCCGGTAGGTGATGCGCTCGTACTCGCCCGGTTCGTCCTTGGCCCAGATGATCGCGATGTCGTCGCCCTTGGATTCCAGGTGCCGGTCCACGCAGTTGTAACAGGCGTTCAGGCGGCCGCCCAGGTACCAGCTGAAGTCCACGTTCTCGTAATCGTGGTCGAAGACCTGACGAAAGGGATGGAACCAGGAGATGGACTCGGCCTGCTTGCGCCAGAAGGTCTCCGGATCGTCCAGGGACAGGCGATAGAGCCGCTCGTACTCCTTCATGGAGCCGATGTGGCTGGTGGCGGCGACGTCGGGGTTGGGTCCGTAGGTCCTGGGGGCGTTGTTCTCGGCCATGATCGGGCATCCTCCTGGGCGGGAGATGGGGGGAAGTTCCGCCTTTCGATAAGGGAGGATTCTATACCATTTTCGTGGGAGGATGACAACCAATATTCGTAACAATGAAACGGTGCAACGGTATTCAGGGCTGCCGAAGCGACTCGGGCTGGGAGGTGATCCACCCCTGCGCCCGCTGGTGGCGGATGATCATCCGCGCCTCGTTGCAGTGGAACCGCAGCAGGTCCTCGAGGGTACGGTGACCCAGTTCCTTGAACCTGGGCAGCATGCGGAAGAAGATCTCGGCGGTCACCAGGGCGTCGCCCAGAGCGGTGTGGCGGCCCTGGATCTCCAGATCGTAGAGGCCCGCCAGGGTCTCCAGGTCGTGGCCGTCCAGGTCGGGGTCGAGCAGGGCCGCCAGCCGCAGGGTGTCGATGAACACCGGATGGTGCCATGGACAGCCGTGGCGCTCGCACTCGGCCTTCAGGATGGTCAGGTCGAAGGGGATGTTGTGCCCGACGATGATGCTGTTGGCCGCCAGCTTCCGCAGGTCGGCGCAGACCAGGGGGAACCGGCGGGCGTCCTGGACCATCTCGTCCGTGATCCCGTGGATGGCCGTCGACACCGCCGGGATGGGCACGCCCGGATCGAGCAGGGCGTCGATCATCGCCCCGTTGTAGAGACGGGTCCCGTGGGCCCGGATCGCCCCGATGGAGACGATGCGGTCGTTGTGGGCATCGAGGCCGGTGGTCTCGGTGTCCAGGATCAGGACCGGCAGCTCGTCGAGGGACACGCCCAGGTGCAGGGGTTCGGTCTCGGGGGGCAGGTGGTGCAGGCCGAAGTCGAAGTCCACGCCCGGCCTGTGCTCGTCCAGTTCCACCGGAGGAAAGATGAGGATGGCGCCGTCGTCGTCCGGCAAGGCCGAAAGGCGGCCGTGCAGTTCCACCGCGTCGAGCCGACGGAAGACCGCCTGGACCTGCTTGCCTTCGGCCCGTGACCGGTTCACCGCATCCAGCACCGTGTGACGGTCGAGGGCGGCGAAGATCGAGGTGCCCACCCGGACCCGCTCCTTGCCCAGCAATTCCCGGCCGGCGGTGTTGACCAGGCTGACCTGGCCCTGCCCGGTGATGACGGCGACCCCCGAGAACAGCGAACCCAGCACCGTGGACAGGCGCTTGTCGGGCCCGTGGCGCTCCTGAAGGACCTGGACGTGGAACTGGGTCAACGCCGTGAGCTGGGACAGGATCTCAGGTGGCATGGTCGCCGGATCGGGCGCAGGCAGGACCGCATTGGGATCCGAGGTGACGTTCAGGAGGGCCCCCCGCACCCGTTCCAGGCCCCGGCCCAGCCGGCCTGCCTCGCGCCAGATCCCGCCCAGGAGGACGATTCCCCCCGCTCCGGCGAGCGCCGCGGCAGCCCAGGCCGCCGGCCGCACCGGATCGCCGTTGCGCAAGGCGGCCGCGAGGATGGCGGCCGTCCCCAGGAAGCACAGGGAAGCCCAGACGGCGTAGCGCTTGATCATCCTGTAGGCGGGTTTGTCCAAGCCTGCCGGAACCTCCGGGATACCACGGGTGTTGCCTGCGAGTCTACCACATCCCCGAAACCAAGCTGGAGTTCTTTCCTCGGTTATCCCATAATCCGGGATACCACAGGCCGCCAACCTGTTCGGCAAGATCCTCGTCGGCCCGATGACCGGCACCCAAGACAAAGGCGGCTCCCGATGATCGCCAGGATCCTGGATTTCCTGTCCACCCAGCACCCGTTCATGCTGCTGTCCAGGGACGAGCTGGAGGCGGTGCGCCGGGCCTCGCGCACCAGCACCCTGCCCGCGGGCACGGTCATCCTCAGTCAGGGCGGCACGGTCAGCCCCTGCCTGCACCTGATCGCCGCCGGGAGCGTCCGGCTGATCCGTGACGGCGTGGAGATCCAGATCCTGGAGGAAGGCGATTGCTTCGGCTATCCCTCCATCATCAGCCAGGACGCTCCGGCGTTCGACGTGGTCGCCGCCGAGGACGTCACCCTGCACTGCGTTCCCGCCGCGGTCTTCAAGGGCCTGCTCGGCAACGGCCCTTTCGCCGAGTTCTTCCTCAAGAGCCTGGGCGAGCGCCTGAGCCGGCTCACCCAGCGCGAGGTCACCTCCATCGGCGGGGAACTGACCGCTCCGCTGGCTTCACTCCTCAAGAGCGCGCCGGTGACGGTGCCCGCGACGGCCACCGTGGCCGACGCCGCCCGGGCCATGCGGGACCGCCGCACCGACGTCGTTCTGGTCGAGGGGACCGAGCCCGGCATCCTGACCGACCACGACTTCCA
>JAHJTW010000082.1 GCA_018829565.1 bacterium
CAGGGTGGACTTGCCCGAGCCGCTCGACCCCATGATGGCCACGTACTCGCCCTTGTGGACGGCCAGGTCCACGCCCTGCACGGCGGGGACGGTCTCGGCCCCCACCTCGTAGATCTTGTGCAGGTCCTTCAGGACGATGACCGGTGCGGCCGCTGCGGACGTCGCCATGCTAGATCCGCCAGGCCGACCGGCCCACGGCCCGGTGCAGCTGGGACTGGAAGATGAGGAAGTCGCACATGGCCTGGACCTCCTGGGCGCGGCTGTTGGCCAGGTTGACCTGGGCCATGATCACGTCCAGGGTCGTCCCGGCGCCGACGCGGAAACGCTCCTGGGCCAGGCGCAGCTCCTCCTTGGACTGTTCGATGGTCTCGCGGCTGACGTTGACCCGCTCGCGGGCCTCCACCAGCGAGTTGTGCAGCTGCCGCACTTCGACCTGGGCGTTCAGGCGCGCCTGTTCCAGCTGGTACTCGGCGATGCGCGCGTTGGCCTTGGCCTGGGCGCGGCCGTTGATGGTGCGCATCCGGTCGAAGACGCTCCAGGAGACGCTGTAGCCCCAGCTCAGGTTCTCCGATTCCTGGGCTCCGAAGCGGTAGGGCGACTCGTTCTTGGAACGGCTGTAATTGGCCGAGAGGTTGACCGAGGGCCACAGTCCGGCACTGGCGGTGGTGATGTTCTTGCGGCGGGCCTCGAGGGTGTGCTGGCTGCTCGCGAGGTCCAGGCGGTTGGTCAGGGCCTCGCTGTAGAGGTCCTCGACGGAATCGATCGCGAAGTCGGTGGCGAGCACCGAAGGGTCGATGTCGAAGGTGGCGGCCAGGGGCTGGTTCATGGCGTAGGCGAGGTCGGCGAAGGCCTTCTTCACGTTGTTCTGGGCCACCACCAGATCGAGCTTGGTGTTCTCCAGGCGCACCCGTTGCTGCAGCACGTTGCTCTTGGCGGCGCTCCCCAGGCGGAAGTAGGTCTCGGTCCGCTCGAGTTCCTTGGCCGCCTGCTCGCGGGTTTCCAGGGCCACCTCGGCCAGCTTCTGGTATCGCAGGAGGTTGAAGTAGGCGGTCACGACCGACTGGATCACCTGCTCGCGGGTGTAGCCCAGATCGGCTTCGACGGCCCTCAGGTTGTGCTTGGCCGCACTCAGGTTGGCGAACTTGGAGAAGCCGTTGAACAGGTTGAGGGACGCCCCGCCGGACCAGGTCCCCATACTGCTGATCACCGTCTCGTCGGCCGTCCCGCTCTCCGCCGTCATGCGGGCCAGCCAGGCCGTCGAATCGCCGGCGGAATCGAAGGTGAAGTACTGCTCGTCGAACGACGTGTACTGCGTGAGGTCGAAGTCCGTCCGCTCGCTTTCGCCCCAGTTACGGTTCAGGGAGACCTCGGGCAGGAAGGCCCCCTTGGCGGTCGAGACGTCCTTGCCGGCGATGTAGCGTTGCTCCTCGGCCATCAGAAGGGTCGGACTGTTGTCGAGGGCGAGCCGGATGCATTCGGGCAGGGTCAGCACCCTGCCGGATCCGGAATCCGCATCCTGGGCGATGGCGGCCAGGGGGCCGCAGAGGGCCAGGCCGGCAAGGACCAGCCAGGCCGCGAGTGACGGGCGGGGACGGGCAACCATACGGTACGTTCTCATCTTCTTCTCCCGGATTGAAGCGGCGCCGGCGGCGAAGCCGCCGGGGACCGCGAACATCCTGCCGTTCGTGCGGAATCATACCCCGGGTGCCCGGGGAAGCCAATCAGGAAACGCCTGGAACTACGCAAACCAGCGGCCATGGTTGCAGCGCCAAAGGCCGCGGCCGCATCACCAAGGACGCGGCCGCAGCCGAAAGGTTCCCGACCAGGGATCAGTTGAGGCTGAACTTGAAGGGCAGGGCCATCCAGGCCTTCACCGGGATGTTCCGCTGCTTGCCCGGGCTGAACTTGCACTTGCGGGCGGCGGCCAGCGCTTCCTTGTCGATCAGGGGATTCACGCCCTGCAACAGGACCGCGTCCCGGACGGTGCCGTCCGGCCCCACCAGCACCTTCACCAGCACCGTGCCCTCGATCTGGGCCCGGCGGGCCATCTCGGGGTAGAAGGGCTTGGCCCACTGGGTGATCTGGGGCTTCTCGGAAGAGGCGACGAAACCCTCGTCCCCGCCCAGGTCATAGGACGGCATGGAACTCGTGATGGCGGTGTTGAGGTCCATCAGGGTGTCGGCGATCTCGACGTCGTCGGCCACCTCGTCGTCGGGGGCGGCCTCGATCACCTTCGGCGGCGGGGGCGCCTCGACCGGCGGGGGGGGCAACTCGATGACCTCCTGGTCCTCGATGTCCACCACCTCGAACTCCTCCTGGCGCAGCTTGTAGGGATTGGGCACGTAGTTCGGGCTGACCAGGAAGCCGATCAGGGTCAGCAGGACGGCCGTCACGGCCGACCAGCGCAGGTACTTGGGGTACTGCTGCTTGAATTTCTCGTTGGCCGAGAGGCGGATCGGGCTGTCCACGGACTGGCTGCTCATGACACTCCTAGAACTTGTGGCCCGGCTGGGATTCGATATCGTTGTTGAAGAACACGCGGACCGCGTTGACCTCCTTCAACTCCTCCATGACGTCGCTGACCAGACCGTAGTTGGCGTACGTGTCGGTCTTGAAGGCGACCACCAGCTGGGGGTTCTCGCTGATCTTCTGGCCGATGATGTCCGTGATGTGCTTGATCTGCACCAGGCGGTCGTCGATGCTGATCTGCCCCACCCGGTTGATGTAGATGTTGCTCACCAGCTCGCGGTTGACCTCCTCCCCCGCCTCGGCCCGCGGCAGCTCGACCGGCAGGCCGCTCTCCTCGCGGAAGATCGTGGTCACCATGAAGAAGATCAGCAGCAGGAAGGCGATGTCCCCCATGGACGAAGTCGGGATGAACGTCTCCTTCTTCGTGTTGCGATTGAAATCCATCTCCGCCTCCTCCCTACTTGTCCGAGGTCTTCAGCGAGACCTTGGTCGCGTTGGCCAGCTTGAGCTCGTCCAGGCAGGCCACCATGTAGCCGTAGTTGGCGTCCGGATGGACCTTCAGCAGGACCACGAGCTTGGGATTCGAAAAGATCCGGTCCTCGATCGCCGCCTTGATACGGTTGATCACGATGGGCTTGTTGTCGAGGGTCACCGAATTGTCCGCCTGCACGAACAGGGTGGCGATGTTGCTCTCCTTGACCTTGACGCTGTCGGACTTGTCCTTCTGCTTGCCGGGCAGGACAAGGGTCAAGCCCTGCTCGGCGGCGAAGATCGTCGTGACGATGAAGAAGATCAGCAGAAGGAAGGCCACGTCGCTGGTGGATGCCATGGTGATCTCACCCAGCGCGCCCTTCTTCTTTTTCTTCATGAGGCCCATGTGCCTTCATCCTTCCCTGCCCCGGCCGCAGGCCGGGGAGTGGCGGCCGGTGCTAGCCCTTCATCCGCTCGAGTTCCTCGATCAGTTCAGCGCTGGTCTCCTCCATCTCGATCACGAACCGATCGATGGCGGAGACGAAGTAGTTGTAGCCGATGGTGGCCGGAATGGCCACGACCAGACCGGTCGCGGTGGTGATGAGGGCCTCGGAGATACCGGAGGCGACCAGCTTGGCGTTCACCTGTTCGCTGGCGGCGATCGCCTCGAAGGCGTTGATCATGCCGGAGACCGTGCCGAGGAAGCCGATCAGCGGGGCGATGGTGGTCACCGACGACACCCAGATCAGACCGCGCTCGAGGAACGACATCTCGATGGTGCCGGCGGTGGCGATGGCCTTCTCGACCGCGTCACGGCCCCTGTCGGCCTTCTGCAGGCCCGAATACAGGATGGCGGCGATGGGGCCGCGCACCTTCTGGCACTCCTCGCCGGCGGCCTGGACGCCGTCGTTGCGCAGGGTGGTGATCACGGTGCCGATGAGCTTGCGGGTGTTGACGCGGGCCCGGTTGAGGGTCCACAGGCGCTCGATGAGGAAGACGAACCCGACCAGGGCCACGACGAGCAGCCACCACATGAACTGGCCGCCCTTGACGAACAGTTCGCCGGCGCCGGTCCTGCCGATGGGCGACCTTTCGACGTATCCCATCAGGCCGCCGATCTCCTCGACCACCACCGGAACCTCCTTGAGGGAGTCCGAGGCGGCGCTGCCGAAGGCGAGGGAGTCGCTGGTGGCCTGGATCTTGGCGAACTTGTCTTCTCCAGGCTCTTCACCGGCGTCCTGGGCAAGGACGGAGACCGTCAGCGCCAGCGTGAACGCACAGGTGAGGCTGAGGAAAATGGCGTTTTTCAACGTACCGTGACGAGCCATTGTGCAAGTCTCCCTTTCCATGGATGGACCCTTGTAAAGCTGGTGCCGGGAGTGGTCGACGCGCAGGTGGGGGCCGCCGTGCCACTACCAGTCGGGGCTCCCGCAGGAAACGGCGCAAGTGCACGCCGCCATGCCCCTTGATTCACCCGGTCAATGGAGTCTAGTCGCTTGATATAATTAGTGCAGGAGGGGGGGGCAAGTCAAACGTTTTCGTCGACTTCCCGCTCACTCGTCCCCCTGCATGACGTTCGAGGATTCGAGGACGTAATCGCCGGCTCCGGTGCGGTCCACGAACAGGAACCTCTGCCCCATCCCTCTCTGGGAAAAGCGGTTAAGGAACAAGTCATGACCGCCGTTGTGGTAGACCCACAATTCGAAGGCGTAGGTGTGGGTCGCGGAGTACCTCTTCGCCCCCCGCTCCCTCTCGGCGTGGAAGGAATTGGGCATGGGCAGGCCGCCGATGGTGTCGTAGGGGTTCAGCGGCTCGGACGTCCCCTCGGCCGGATCACCCTTGGCCCAGCTCCCCTCCCGGTCGGGGGCGAACCGGTTGAAGACCTGGATGCGCGCGTCGTCCTGGTCCATCTCGTTCATGGGCATCCGCTCGATCTTCAATTCGTCGGGCGGGCCGAGCATCAGGAACAGCTCGCCCCGGTCGTCGGCGGCGCCGAATTCACCGAAACCGCCGAGGAACTGGCGGACGTAGGCCAACCGGTACTGGAATTCGAGATAGACCTCGTTGACCGGATTGGTGGGATCGGGATTGAGGGCGTCCCAGAACTCGTCGAGCATCTTCTCCTGGACGGCGGGACTGGAATCCAGGAACTTGTCGAGTTCCTTCCCCCGGAAGACCGTTCGGCCTTCGCCGAGGACCTGGTGGCGGTGCCGCCCCAGATTGGCCAGCCGCCAGACCACGCTGAAATCCCGGAGCACGCCCCGTCCTTGACCGTCAAGGGGCGCCAGGCTCAACCGGTAGGGTCCCTCGGGCAGGAGGTTGACGTCCAGCTCGTAGAAGAGCCCGGCGGAGCGCCCGG
>JAHJTW010000011.1 GCA_018829565.1 bacterium
CCAGGTCCTGATGCCCGCTGGTCATGTTCACTTCCCGTTCCTCTCGCATGGCATGCCTCCTCGTATACAACCAGGGACGGACCCGGCTCCGCATTCGTTTACAGGGGGCGAAAAAAAGCGAGGAATCAGGCCGGGGGGGGTATCCGGCGGCATGCCTGAAAATGCCCTCTTGGCCCGATCGCTGTCAATACGGGTAAAAAAAGCGCGCCCGGATCTCTCCAGGCGCGCCGACAGGGAAACGGATCGAGGCTAGTGTCCGCCCGGACCTCCGGCTCCCATGGGGACGCGGATGTCCTCCACCAGGGCCTGGATGTGCTCCGGCGGCGGGGGCGTCACCTTGGACACGACGTAGGCCACCGCGAAGTTGATCAACGCGCCCACGGCCCCGAAGGAACCCGGGGAGATGCCCATGAACCAGTGGGCGGCGTCATCGGGCGCCATGTTGGTCCCCGGCACGAAGAACCAGCCCTTGAACCAGAAGATGTAGATCAGGGTGCTGAAGAGGCCGGCGAGCATGCCCGCAATGGCCCCTTGCTGGTTCATCCTCCGGTTGAAGATGCCCATCATGATGGCCGGGAAGATGGACGACGCCGCCAGGCCGAAGGCCAGGGCCACGACCTGGGCCGCGAAGCCCGGTGGATGGATCCCCATGATCCCCGCAATGACGATGGCGCCGGCCATGGAGATGCGGCCGGCCCGAAGCTCGGCCTTCTCACTGATGTTCGGAGTGAAGATGCCCTTCAGGAGATCGTGGGAGATCGCCGAGGAGATGGCCAGCAGCAGACCCGCTGCGGTCGACAGGGCGGCCGCGATGCCGCCGGCCGCGACCAGGGCGATGACCCAGTTGGGCAATCCGGCGATCTCGGGATTGGCCAGCACCATGATGTCGTTGTCGACCTTGGTCATCTCGTTGCCCTGCCAGCCGAAGCCGGCGGCCTGCTCGTCGAGGCCCGGCCCGTAGTACTGGATGCGGCCGTCGTTGTTCTTGTCCTCCCACTTCAGCAGACCGGTCTTCTCCCAGTTGGAGAACCAGGCGGGCGCCTCGTCGTACTTGACGTTGCCGTCGACCGCGCCCACCTCGCCGGTCTGGATGGTTCGCATCAGGTTCAGGCGCGCCATGGCCCCCACGGCGGGAGCCGTGGTGTACAGGATGGCGATGAACACCAGGGCCCAGCCTGCGCTGGAACGGGCGTCGCGCACCTTGGGCACCGTGAAGAAGCGGGTGATCACGTGGGGCAGGCCCGCGGTGCCGATCATCAGGGACATGGTCAGCAGGAAGATGTCCAGGGTGCCCCCCTTGCGCGCCGTGTACTGGGTGAAGCCGAGATCCGTGCAGATCAGATCCAGCTTGGCCAGCAGGGCCCCGCCTCCGTCCGAGAGGTTTCCGCCCAGACCCAGCTGGGGGATGGGATTGCCCGTCAGATGCAGCGAGATGAAGATGGCGGGAACCGTGTAGGCGAAGATCAGGACGCAGTACTGGGCGATCTGGGTGTAGGTGATGCCCTTCATCCCCCCGAGCACCGCGTAGACGAAGACGATGGCCATGCCGACGTAGACCCCGGTCTCGAACGGCACCTCCAGGAAGCGGGAGAAGGCCACCCCCACCCCCTTCATCTGGCCGATCACGTAGGTCAAGGAGGCGGTGATCAGGCACAGGATGGCCACTCCGCGGGCGGCCTTGCTGTAGAACCGGTCGCCGATGAACTCGGGAACCGTGAACTTGCCGTACTTGCGCAGGTACGGTGCCAGGAGCATGGCCAGGAGCACGTAGCCTCCGGTCCAGCCCATGAGATAGGCGGAGGCGTCATACCCCTTGAAGGCGATGAGGCCGGCCATGGAGATGAAGGAGGCGGCGGACATCCAGTCGGCGCCGGTGGCCATCCCGTTCAGGACGGGGTGGACCCCCTTGCCGGCGACGTAGAATTCCGCCGTGGTGCCGGCCCTGGCCCTGATGGCGATGAAGATGTAGATCGCGAAGGTGGCTCCGACCACCAGGAAGGTCATGAGTTTCAGATCCATTACGGGTTCTCCCTTGCATGAGCGTCCTGAACCTTGGACCACCTCGGCCGGCCCCCGACGGGTGGCCGGGCGGGCGGACAGCGCCGGGCGTCAGCCCTCGTGAACGTTGAACTTGCGGTCCAGGATGTTCATCCTATGGGCATAGAAGAAGATCAAGGCGACGAAGGTGTAGATCGACCCTTGCTGGGCGAACCAGAAGCCCAGCTTGTACCCGCCAAGCTTGATCCCGTTCAGGGGTTCGGCCAGCAGGATGCCGAAACCGAACGACACCATGAACCAGATCACGATGCAGAGGAAAACGAGCCTGAGGTTCGCCTTCCAGTATTCTTGGGCTTGGCTCATCACGACCTCCAGGGCTGGAGAAATGGAGTGGAGGGGGGAAGGAAATCCAACCTGATTTTGCCTTCTTAAATTCCTTGTATCATACGGTTGAACAGTATGTCAACTAGGCAACTGATTGGTTTTTTTCCGGGATAATTGGTAGGTCATAGCCGGGAGGGTGGGGAGGCCCTCCCGGCTTCGTCCGGTCGCCGTTCAAATCCCCTCGGCATCGTCCTCGCTCAGGGGCAGGTCGGCATACTGGCCGACCCGGTGCTCCCGCAGGGCGGTCCGGATCTCGGCGATGATCGAGGGGTCGTCGATGGTGGGCGGGGTGACGATCTGCTCCTCCACCGCCAGGCGGCGGATGGTCTTGCGCAGGATCTTGCCCGACCGGGTCTTGGGCAGCCGGGCCACCACGATGGCCTTCCGGAAGGCGGCCACCGCCCCGATCTCCCGGCGGATCAGCTGGACGAGGTCCTTCTCCAGTGCGGGGACATCCACGTCCATTCCATCCTTCAGGACCACAAGCCCGACGGGGACCTGGCCCTTGAGCTGGTCGTCGATGCCCACCACCGCGCACTCCGCCACGGCGGCGTGGCTGCCGATGAGTTCCTCCATCTCGCCGGTGGAAAGACGATGGCCCGCCACGTTGATGACGTCGTCGGTGCGGCCCATGATGAAGACGTAGCCGTCCTCGTCGATGTAACCGCCGTCCGCGGTGTTGTAGTAGCCCGGGAAGGCCGACAGGTAGCTCGTCTTGAACCCCTCGGTGTCGTTCCACAGGGTGGGCAGGCAGCCGGGAGGCAGGGGCAGCTTGATCACGATGTTGCCGGTCCGCCCGGGTTCGACGGGGGCGCCCTCGTCGTCCAGCACCTCGACCTTGTAGCCGGGCACCGGGAAGCTGGCCGATCCGGCCTTGATGCGGTGGGGCTCGAGACCCATGGGGTCGGCCACGATGGGCCAGCCGGTCTCGGTCTGCCACCAGTGGTCCACCACGGGCACGTCCAGCACCTGGGTCAGCCACTCGTAGGTGGGGGGATCCAGACGCTCGCCGGCCAGGAACAGGGTCCGCAGGGTGGAGATGTCGTACTTGCGGCGCAGGTGGGCGTCCGGATCCTCCTTCTTGATGGCGCGGAAGGCGGTCGGAGCGGTGAAGAACGCGCTCACTCCGTACTCGGCGATCACCCGCCAGAAGGCCCCCGCGTCGGGCGTCCGCACGGGTTTGCCCTCGTACAGGACGGTGGTGCAGCCGTGGATCAGGGGCCCGTAGACGATGTAGCTGTGGCCGACGACCCAGCCCACGTCCGAGGCGGCCCAGAAGACCTCGCCGGGATTGATGTTGTAGACGGTCTTCATGCTGTATTTCAGGGCGACGGCGTGCCCCCCGTTGTCGCGCACCACACCCTTGGGCTTGCCGGTCGTTCCGGAGGTATAGAGGATGTAAAGCGGGTCGGTCGCCGCCACCGGCACCCAGTCCGCCGGTTCGGCGGCGTGCATCAACTCGTGCCAGTCCAGGTCGCGGCCGCCGGTCATGGCGGCTTCGGCCTGGGGGCGCGGGAAGACGATCACCTTCTCCGGGGGGAACCGGGCCTCATCCAGGGCGGCGTCCACCAGGGGCTTGTACGGGATCACCCTGGTGAACTCGATGCCGCAGGAGGCGGTGATCAGGACCTTGGGCCTGGCGTCGTCGATGCGGACGGCCAGTTCGTGGGGCGCGAACCCCCCGAACACCACCGAATGGACCGCGCCCAGGCGGGCGCAGGCCAGCATGGAGATCACCGCCTCGGGCACCATGGGCATGTAGATGATGACCCGGTCCCCCTTGCCCACCCCCTGGGCCCTCAACACGCCGGCGAACTTCGCCACCTCGTCCCTCAGCTCCCGGTAGGTGTACCGCCGCTTGGTGTGGGTGGCTGCCGAATCGTAGTAGAGGGCCACCTGGCGGCCCCGGCCGTGGTCCACGTGATAGTCCAGAGCCAGGTAGCAGGTGTTCAGTTCCCCCCCCTTGAACCAGCGGAACAACCCGTCACCGTCCTCGACCAGCACGTTGTCCGGTTCCTTGAACCACCGGATGAGATTCATCTTCTGGCGCCAGAAGAAGCGGGGATTGTCCACGGAGAGGGCATGCAGGTCCTTGTACCTCACGGAAGGCTCCTTTGCCGCCGGTGTCGGGGAATAGGCCGGTCCGGGGCGCAGGGAAATCCCAGCGCCGCGCCGGGGTCTGCCCTGCACCATACAGCAGTTCATGGATCGATTGAAGAGGGATCCGGTCGGATGGTCGGGATCAGCGCGTCCGCAGGCTTTCGAACAGGGCCTTCAGATCCCCGTACTTCTCCGCGTAGTCCAGCACGCTGCGCTCGATCACCTCTTGGGCCTCGTCCCGCCCGTAGACGTGGGTGATCTCGGTTTCCCGCTTGCAGCGGGCACCGGGGGCGTCCTTGTAGGTCAGGAAGTAGTGCTTCAGCCGGTCGACCAGGGCGGGCGGGCACTCGTAGAGGTCCTTCATGTGGCCGTAGATGGCGTCCCCCCGCATCACGGCGATGATCTTGTCGTCGGCCTCGTTGCCGTCGATCATCCGCAACCCCCCGATGGGGGTCACCGGCAGGAGGATGTCCCCGTGGGTGATGGACTTCTCGGCCAGCACGCAGATGTCCAGGGGGTCGCCGTCCCCCACGATGCCGGTGCGGGAGGCCTGCTTCATGCAGAACTCGGCGGTCCGCTCGCCGCAGTAGGTCTGGGGGATGAGCCCGTATAGGGTGGGATACACGTTGGAGAACTTCTGCGGGCGGTCCACCTTCAGGTGGCCCGTGGGCTTGTCCAGCTCGTACTTGACGGTGTCGCTCGGGACGATCTCGATGAATGCCGTGACGACGTCGGGGGCTTCATCCCCGATGCTCACCCCGTGCCAGGGGTGCGCGCGGAACAGCCGGTGGAACAGAGTGACGTCGATATTCTGCATGGGTCATCCGTCCTTGTCGTCCCAGGATCAGAGGATGCCCTCGAGCACCCCGATCAGTTCCTCGATCTCGCCCAGGGTATTGTAATGCACGAAACTGACCCGGACCACTCCGTCTTCCGGGTCCAGCCCCAGATCCTCGCACAGGTGGTAGGCGTACATGTGGCCGTGGCGGAGCGCGACCCGGGAACGGTCCACCCGTGCGGCGATCTCCCGCGAGGGTAGCCGGTCGTGGACGAAGCTCACGGTGCCCACCCGGTCGTCGCCCGCCGTGGCCGGGCCGATGATCCGGACGCCGGGCTTGTTTCCGAGGTATTCCAGCAGCCTCGCCAGGAGGGGTTTTTCCAGGTCCTGCATCCGGGCGAAGGCCGCCTCCACGGTCCCCCGCGTGCAGTCCGCATCCTCCGGAGCACCCGCCAGGAATGCCAGGTGCTTCCCCAGGGCCAGCAGGCCGGCGCAGCCTTCGTGGTTGGCCCCGCCGGGTTCGAACTTGTAGGCCAGTTCCCCGGGCGGGATGAAGAAGTGGTTGGCGCCGGGCAGTGCGGCCATCTGATCCGGCCGCCCCACCAGGACCGCCATATGGGGCCCGTAGACCTTGTAGGCGGACCAGGCGTACCAGTCCACGCCCCACTCGTCGAACCGGACGGCCCGGTGGGGCGCGAAGGCGACCCCGTCGGCCACGACCTTCGCCCCCACTGCATGGGTCAAGCGGCAGACCTCCTTCAGGTCGACGACGTGGCCCAGCAGGTTGGAGGCGTGCGGCAGGGCCACGATGGCCGTTCTCTCGTTGAGGAGGGATTGCAGGCCGGCCGGCTGCAGGGTGAAGGTCTTCCGGTCGAAATCCCACCACCGGATCACGCAACCCTGCCGCTCCAGGCGCTTCCAGCAGCCCAGGTTCGCCTCGTGGCCGGTCCGGGCCAGGATGATCTCCCGGCCGGGTTCCAGCACCCCGGCGTAGCACGAAGCCAGGGTGTTGAGCAGGACCGTGGTGGACGGCCCGAGCACGGCCACGCCGTCCTTTGTCCCGGCCAGGACGGCCGCGAACTCGTGGGCCCCCTCGACCGTCCGGGTGCAGGCCCGGGACCGGGCGTATCCCGCTCCCAGCTGGACGTAGGTTTCGGTCAGGTACCTGTGGACGGCGTCGGCGACGCAGCGGGGAACCTGCGATCCGCCGGCATTCTCCAGGAAGACCCAGTCGCCGGCCAGGCCGGGAAAGCGGGAACGGATGGACGGGATGTCGGGCAGGGACACGGTGGCTCCTTCACGGACGGAGGGGGTGCCTGATCACCACCGTCCCGCTGATGCGGTCATGGATGGCCTGGCGGTTGGGGTGCCAGATCGCCTCGAGAAAACCCAGGAACGCGGTCGCGGCGCTGGCCCCGTAGCCGCCGCTGCGGCCGAAGGCGTCCCACCAGGACAGCGGCTTGCCGTCCAGCTTGACGATCTGCAGGCCGAACAGGAACTTCCCCGGCGTGCGCCCCTTCAGCAACCGCGTCCACAGTGTGAACCAACCCACGAAGAACGCGCCCCAGCTGAAGACGCTGGAATAGCGGCCCAGCAGCAGATCGGGCCCGATTTCGAAGCGGCCGTCGCGCAGGCGGGTCGGTCCCGAGGACAGCACGACCACCACGTCCCGGTCGAGAAATTCCCTCTTCACTCTCTCCAGGTCCCGCGCTGCGACGGCCTCCGCCACGGGTGGCGGCAGGGCGTCGGGGGTTCGCTCCCCGACCATGACCAGGGCGTCGAGGGCGAGCAGGGAGGCGCTGGTGGAATCCGCGGGCGCCTCCCCGGACATCAGCGCCTCCAGCCTTGGCAACAGGGTGGGATCGGCATGGCGGACGTTCAGCAGCGTCAGGCCCAGGAACAAGACCCCGAACAGGGTGGCGAACAGGATCAGGTCGAAGAGGTAGGCCAAGCTGCGGCGCCGGAATGTGGCCAGCGGCCGGCCCAGCAGGTGCGGAGCGATGACCGATGGTTCCTGGGTGACGTGCCGGCCTCGGGCGGGGATGCGCAGCATGACGGCTCCGGTTCAGGGTGAACGGGGTCTCGTGCCACCGTATCACGAAGCATCGCCACGGCACAACTTCCGCTTGGCCCACGCACCGGCCGGAAGGTCAGCGGGCCAGGCAATCCTCCGGTGAGGCGGGACCGCTGTCGGTCCCTCCCGCCAGGGTTTCGGGCGCCAGGCCCAGACTGGCCATGCGGCCCCGCATGTCCAGCATCTCCTGGAGGTAGACGTTGGCCAGCTGGTCCTTGGCCGCTCCGATGATGGTGGTCACCATCCCCAGGGCGGCGACCTGTTCGCCGGCGGGAACCACTGCGGCCACCAGCTTCCAGGCCTGGTCCTCCAGGATGCTCAGGGCGAGCTGGATCTCCCTGAGGGCGAACCCCTCGCCGATGCGCTCCCGGGCGATCTCCCCGATGTAATCGATGAAGACCCCGGGCTTGCCCGGCAAGGCGTCCAGGAAGGCCTCCACCAGGCGGTCGGCGCGGCCGTGCAGGAGATCCTGGTCGGCCTGCCGGTAGTGGACGGCGGTGGAATCGTGGAGCCGGGAGAAGACGGCGGAACTGATCTCGTCCCGGCGCGAGGCCAGGGCGGCGCGGATGTCGGTGCTCATGGGCGCGCCTTTCGGTGGTGCGGGACCGGCCTGCGGACCGGCGCGATCACCCCTTTAAGGTGTGACGCGGGGGCTGCTCTTTCCAAGAAAAAACCGGCCGTTCCGGGGGCGAATCCGGAACGGCCGGGGTGTGGCCCCTGGGGCCTGACCCTACTTCAACAACGTGATCCGCCGGCTCTCGTCGACTCCGGCGCTCAGCATCCGCACCATGTAGACCCCGCTGGCCAGGCCGCTGCCGTCGAGGGTGACCTCGTGGCGGCCGGCCTCGCGCTCGCCGTCAACCAGCGTGCGGACCTGACGGCCGGCCAGATCGTACACGGCGATGCTGACGTGCGCGCTGCGGGGCAACTCGAACGCCACGGTGGTCATGGGGTTGAACGGGTTGGGAGCGATGTCGCCCAGCACGGGAGCGTAGGCGGTGATGGCCGCCGGCTCGTCGAACCGGTCCTGGGTCAGGATGGCGTCGATGGCCGCGTCGAAATCGGCGCCCGCCTTGTCGGCCGCGATGGCGGCCTTGGCCGGGGTCCCGCCCAGACTGGGGCGGTAGGTCGTCACGGCCCAGTCGATCCGTCCCGACTGGCCCGAGGTGAAGCGGTCCATGCAGGAGTCGTCGGTGTAGTCCATGAAGTTGTGGATGGGATCGGCGCCGGCGCCCGGGCAGGTGTCCCGGCCCTCGGGGCAACCGTAGGCGGGGATCAGTTCGAACGGCGTGTCGTCCACCTCGTCGCCGTTGCCGAAGCAGCCGTTCTGGAAGGTGTGGTACAGGCCGAGATAGTGGCCGACCTCATGGGTTCCCGTGTCGCCTTCGTTGTAGGGGGCCGCGGACCCGCCGGGGAGCGACTCGCCCAGCATCACGACGCCGTGGCCCCAGTGGTTCTCCGGAGCCATCCACGGGAAGTAGGCCCAGCCCAGCAGGCCCCCCGGAGGGCTCTGCAGGTAGATGTTCAGCACGTGGGCCGGGTCGATGGCGAGGTACTGCTTCACGGCCTTCTCCTCGCGCGTGTAATAGTCGAAGCTGGAGTAGCGGGACGACTGGTAACGGGCGAAGTGGTACAGGTAGAAGCTGATGCCCGTACCGGAGTAGGCGTCGTTCAGGACCTGGATCTGGTCGGCGACCATCTGGTCGGTGACGTAACCGCTGGTCTGGCTGGCGTAGATGTTGTGCATGGCCACCGGAATGCTGATCACGGCCTTCTCGCCCGCGCGCTCCCGGATCCAGCGGTCGAGGTCGGCGGGGGCCCGCTCGGCGGCGACCGCAGGATCATCGAACGTCGCACAGCGGCTGCCGACGACCACGTCGCCCTGGGCTCCGACGAAGGTGACATCCCCCACGAGTTCCACCTGTTCGGGCCGCGCCCCAGCGACCGTGGTCATGGCGATCAGCGCCGCGCAGAAGACCAGAAATCCGAGCTTGATTCTATTCATGGTGGCTCCCCCCACGATTCGAGACCTGGATGAAATGGAAATCCGGGATCACCATCCCGGATATTCAGACGAGAAAAGATTTTAACATTCATGGGGATAAATTGCCAAGTGGTTTTCTGGTGTAATTTCATCCCGTTTTCATCCCGATCCTGTTATGGACATCGTATGTCCAATAAAGGCAAACCTTTAAAGATTTGACTCCGGCCTGGTCTCCTGTTAGCTTCCATCTCAGAGGAGGTCCTCATGCGCTATGTCCCGCTGATCCTGTCCTGCCTGGTCATGGCCGCCCATCACAGCCGGGGCGGAGAGCCCGGCCTGGTCGGGATGTGGCTGACCCTCCCCTTCGCCCTCCTGCTGCGCCGCCGCTGGGCCGACCTGGCGATCCAGGCGGTGCTCGCGGCCGGCGCGCTCGAATGGATCCTGACCATCGAGTCCCTCGTGGGCATCCGCCGCATGGTGGGCCTGCCCTACGGGCGCATGGCCGCCATCCTCGGGGGCGTCGCCCTGTTCACCGCCCTTTCCGGCCTTCTCCTGAACACGTCCGGCCGGCGTCGGCGCCTGCCAGAACGCGACCCCGTGGCCGCCGGCCTGGCCGCCTTCCTGCTGACCTGCGGCCTGCTCGTCCCCGTCCAGCTGTTCATGGATCCGGCCGGGCTGCTGGCGGAGCGATTCCTGCCCTTCGCCGGCTGGTGGGAAGGGCTGGTGCTGGCCTTCTACGCCGGGTGGCTGTCCGACCGCCTGCGGGATCCCCGCACCATCAAGAAGCTGCGGCCCAAGGTGTGGCTGGCCTTTTCCCTGGTCTTCTTCACCCAGCTGGTGCTGGGCCTCTCCGGCCTGGAAAAGCTGCTGATGACCGGGAAGCTGCACCTGCCGGTGCCGGCCCTCATCGCCGCCGGCCCGATCTTCCGGGGCGGCGGGATCTTCATGGCGATCCTGTTCACCTCGTCCATCCTCCTGGTGGGGCCGGCCTGGTGCAGCTGGCTGTGCTACATCGGAGCCTGGGACGACCGCGCGGCCCGCGCGCGCAAGCGGCCGGGCCGGTTGCCGCGGTGGCGGCCGCACGCGCGGGTGGGCATCGGGGTCCTGGTTCTCGGCGCCGCCTTCGCGCTGGGACGCCTGGGCGTGGGCACCCTCGCCGCCGGCTACCTGGCGGCAGCCTTCGGTCTGGCGGGCGTCGCGGTGATGGTCCTGTGGTCGCGCCGCGCCGGACACATGGCCCATTGCACCGCCTGGTGCCCCATGGGCTGGTTCGCCACCCGGCTGGGCAAGATCTCGCCCTGGCGCCTGAAGATCAGTTCGGCCTGCACCGACTGCGGGGCCTGCACTCCCGCCTGCCGCTACGACGCCCTCTATCCCGAGGACGTGCTGCGGCGGGTCCCCGGCGAAGCCTGCACCCTGTGCGGGGACTGCCTGAGCAACTGCCCGACCGGCAGCATCGCCCTGCACTTCCCCGGTCTGACCCCCACGGCCGCCAGAACGACCTTCTTCGTGATGGTGGCCGCCATGCACGCCGCCTGGATCGGAGTGGCCCGGCTTTGAGCTGATTGGTGATAATAATATCCGTTTTCTTAATCATTACCCTACAACAGGTTTCGCTGTTTTGAGTCATGAAAACCGCTTGACTGAATTCATATCGTTGTGATAGGGTTTTCCCGTAGACAGGGAAGATTCCACCCCTCCAAGGGCGCTTCGGATGCTGCTGCGGACCTTGAAATCGAACTGGTCGCTGTTCTGGTCGCGGGACTCTCTCGACACGGTCGCCCTTCCCCCTCCCCTCCCCGATCGCCGTCGAACCTACTCACTGCGACGATTGTTCTTCTCCTGCGACACCCTGCCCCAGCTCGATCCCCCGGCTCACTCCGCCAGACCCCTCATCCGGATCCTGTTCGCCACGGCCGACAAGCTGCCTGGGCCGCCGCCCCGGCTTCCCGGCGGCCCGAAGCCATCACCTTCAGACGAAAGTCCAGATTGAGCCATGGAACACACCCGGCATCTCTGGCGCATGGCCGTCCTGCTGGTCCTTCTGTTCGTCCTCGTCATCGTCGGTCGCCATTTCGCCGTTCCCGAATCCTTCGGAGCCCACGGGTTCTACCGCTACGATGCCGTGGGGGAGATCATGGCCATCCCCGCCGTCCACGGGGGCCCGGAATCCTGTCGGGACTGCCACGACGACATGGCCGGAGCCAAGGCGGCCGGACGCCACCAGGGACTGTCCTGCGAATCGTGCCATGCGCCGCTGGCCACCCACGTCAGCGACGGGGACGTGGCCGCCCCCATGGCCATCGACCGGTCGGTGACCCTGTGCGCCCGCTGCCACGTGCCCTTGCCTGCCCGGCCAGCTTTCGTGCCCGTCGTCAACCTCCGCGAACACCTCGAGCTCGAGGAAGGTCAGCCCATCCCCGAAGGGATTTGCCTGGAGTGCCACGACCCTCATGATCCCCAACCCTGAACCGGCCCCGCGCTGAAACGGAGGACCCCCTCGTGACCAGCAAGAAGAACGAACACAGCTGCAGCCGCCGGGAATTCCTGAGCCTCGCCGCCAAGGGGGCGGGGGCGGTGGCCGTGGTCCTGTTCAGCGGAGATCTCGCCCTGGTCTCCGCCAGCTCGGCCGTCAAGGGCGCGGACCTCGCCATCGGGGGATACGATCCCACCCGCCACCGCTACATCTACCTCGTGGACATCGACAAGTGCATCGGCTGCGGGGCCTGCGTCCGCGCCTGCAGTCACGAGAACCAGGTGCCGAAGCACTTCTTCCGGACCTGGGTGGAGCGGTACGAGATCTCCCGCTCGGGCGAGGTCGCCATCGATTCACCCGACGGCGCCCTCGAGGGCTTCGAACCGCGGGCAACCGGCGAGGACATCGGCAAGGCCTTCTTCGTGCCCAAGCTGTGCAACCACTGCTCGAACACCCCCTGCGTCCAGCTCTGCCCGGTCGGGGCCTCGTTCACCAGCCCCGACGGCGTCGTGCTGGTCGACCAGGAACGGTGCATCGGCTGCAGCTACTGCGTCCAGGCCTGCCCGTACGGATCGCGGTTCATCCACCCGGAGACCCACACCGCCTCGAAGTGCACCCTGTGCTACCACCGGCTGACCAGGGGGATGACCACGGCCTGCGTACAGAACTGCCCCACCGGAGCCCGCAAGATCGGGGATGCCCTGGCGCTGGGCGACGAGGTCGCCGAGATCCTTGCCACCCGGGACGTGCGGGTGCTCAAGCCCGAGCTCCACACCCAGCCCAACTGCAACTACCTGGGCCTGAGCAAGGAGGTGCGGTGATGCACGAACAGGGGCTGAACTTCCTGTTCCCCAACGACTTCCACATCATGTGGAGCCTGATGATCGCCCTCTATCCCTACATCACCGGGCTGGTGGCCGGGGCGTTCATCGTGTCGTCCCTCTATCACGTGTTCGGACGCTCCGAATTGAAGCCCGTGGCCCGCCTGTCCATGGTGGCCAGCCTGTCGTTCCTGCTGGTGGCGACCATGCCCCTGCTGGCCCACCTGGGTCACCCCGAGCGCGCGTTGAACATCATGCTCACGCCGCACTTCACCTCGGCCATGAGCGCCTTCGGCATGATCTACGGCCTGTATCTCATCCTGGTGCTCGTGGAGATCTGGCTGATCTACCGGGTCGAGATCATCGAACTCGCCGCCCGCAGCCGGGGCTTCAAGCGGTGGTTCTTCGCCTCCCTGGCCCTGGGGGTCTACGACACGTCCCCGGCCGCCCGGGAGGTCGACCGCAAGGCGGTCGTGGTGCTGGCGGGCCTGGGCATCCCCGCGGCCTGCATCCTCCATGGTTACGTCGGCTTCATGTTCGGCTCGGTCAAGGCCAACGCCTTCTGGTCCACCCCGCTGATGCCCATCATCTTCCTGTTCTCGGCGGTGACCTCGGGCGTGGCCATGATCCTGATCCTCTACGAGATCCTGTGCAAGACCGGCGGCCGCCGGATCGACGGGGCATGCGTCCAGTCCCTCGCCCAGTGGCTGTGGCTGTTCGCCACCGTGACGGTGACCCTCGAGGTCCTGGAGATCGTGTCCCTGAGCTATGAACAGAACGAGGAGTGGCTCATCGTGGGGCCCCTGATCTTCGACAAGATCGCGTTCTCGTTCATCGGCATCCAGATGATCTTCGGTTAGCTGATCCCCTTCGTGCTGCTGGCGATCGTGGTCCTGATGCGCCGCTACCTCACCGATCCCATGCGCCACGTGATCGCCTTCGTCGCGGCCTGCATCCTCCTGATCCAGGTCTTCTCCATGCGCTGGAACGTGGTGATCGGCGGCCAGATCTTCTCCAAGAGCGGCGTGGGCTTCCGCGAGAGCTACGTGCCCGAACTCTTCGGACGCGAGGGGATCGCCATGGCCCTGCTCATCTTCATCCTGCCTTTCGTCATCATGGGGATCTTCAACCGGTTCCTGCCCCTGGCCCCGAACAGGCCCGAGGAGCCCGGCGGAGAGGACCCGGCATGACGGACCTCACCCGGGAAGCCCTGCTCCAGGCCATCGAGAGCCTCCAGGCGACGGTCAACCGCCTCGAGAGCAGGGTCCGGGTCCTCGAAACGGGGAGCGACCGGGTTCCCCTGCCTGGACAGGCGGACGCCTCCACCCTGGTCGCATCCCGGCTTCCGGATCCCTCCCCGGAAAGAGCCGGATTTTCCGGCGCGAAGTTCTGGTACCTTGCAGGGCGATCGGTCCTGGTGCTGGCCGGTGCCTTCCTGCTGCGGTTCATGTCCGATGCGGGCACCATCCCCGCGCTTGGCGGCGCCCTGGCCGGTCTGGGTTACTGCCTCGCGCTGATCTGGATGGTCCACCGGGCGGGTGGGCGCAACGACGCGATCGGGGCCGTCGCCCACGGCTTGACGGCCGCCGTCATCGCCTTTCCCCTGATCGCCGAATCGGGCGGACCCCGCGCCCTCCTCTCTCCTCTCGGCGCGATGGGGGGGCTCGCCCTGGTGACGGGCGCCGGATTGGTTGCGGCATGGCGGAGGCGCTTGAGGTTCCTGGCCTGGACCTTCACCCTCGGTGCGCTGGTGGTGGTCGCCACCCTCATCAAGTCGAAGGAGGCCTATCTGGAGAGCGCCTCCTTCCTCCTCCTGCTGGGCGCCGGAACCTGCCTGCTGGCCTACTCCCGCCACTGGCACCTCAAGCGCTGGGTGGTGGCCGGTCTCCTCAACGTCCTGCTGCTCTGGCTGGTGGTCACCGCCTCGGGCGATCCCGGCCGCATTCCCGCCACGATCCATCCCTTCCGGGTCCAGACTCTGGCGGTCTGCCACCTGCTGGTCTACCTGGGGATCTTCACCTGGCGGGCCCTGATCCAGGGGCGCGGCGTCAGGGTCTTCGACGTGGTCCAGTCCGTCGGCGCGGTCACGGTGGGTTTCGGGGGAGCCGTCCGGATCGCCCAGACCAACGGCCAGGGCGCCGAGGCCCTCGGCTGGTTCGCACTCCTGTCCGCCCTGGCAGGATACGCCGTGGCCTTCATCTTCATCCGGTCCCGCCGGGGCCGGGGCCGGGGATTCTTCTACTTCGCTTCGCTCGCCCTGGTCTTCCTGGCCATCGGCAGCCTGACCGTCGCCCACGGCTCCTGGCTGGTGTGGTGCTGGGTCCTGCTCGGCCTCGCCGCCGCGGTCCTCGGGGCCGCCTTCCGCCGGGTCACCCTGAGGTTCCACGCTGCGGTCTACCTGTTCCTCGCCGCCGTCGGTTCGGGGTTGGCGGGGAGCTCCTTCGCGGCCTTCATGTCCCCCCCCGATTCGATCCGGATGGGGACCGACCTCCCGTCGGTGGTCGTCATGCTGGCCGCCCTGGCCGGATATCTCATCATGGCCCGGGGCCACAGGGAGCAGGATCTCTCCATCGCTCTCGTCATCCCCCGCTTCTTCCTGGCCGCCATGTTCCTGGGCGGCGTGGGGCAGCTTCTCGTCATGGGGATGGTCGGACTGTCAGCCGGAACGCCCCCGGACCCCGATCCCGCCCTGACCGCCCTCCTGCGGACCGCCGTCCTGGCCCTGACCGCGGTCCTCCTGGCCGTCGTCTCCGGCAGGCTGGCCCTGCCCGAACTGTCCTGGCTGGTCTATCCGGTCCTGCTGTTCGCCTGCGTCAAGCTGGTCCTGGAGGATCTCCGGGTGGGAAACGCCCTGACCCTCTGCGTGGGGTTCGCCCTGCTGGGCGCCGCCCTCATCCTCGCGCCCCGGACGGCCCGGAGCCGCATTCCCGGAGTTCCCCCATCCGGCTGATTCTTCGACGCGCATCCGGCCGCAGTCCGGAGCCGACGGGGGCCGATCATCCCGAACTGCGGGAGAACACCCGCAGTCCCACCACTCCCGCGACGATCAGCAGGATGCACACCAGGCGCATCCACTCGCGGGACTCCCCGAACAGGACCATCCCCAGCGCCGCCACGCCGATGGCGCCGATGCCCGTCCACACCGCATACGCCGTGCCGAGGGGGATGGTCTTCATGGCGACCGACAGCAGGTACAGGCTGATCGCCATGGTCACCCCCGTGAAGACCGAGGGCCACAGGCGGGTCAGCCCCTGGCTGGACTTCAGTCCGATGGCCCAGGCGCATTCGAAGATACCGGCGACGACGAGAACGATCCAGGCCATGGGTACTCCGGGTCGGAAAGGGGAAGGGACGACGCCGGCCATCATACGCCACGGACCGCACACCGCCCAAAACCCAATCTCCCTTTGACGAGGGAAACCGGTCGGATTATCTTAAACAGGATAAAGTTGTCCGATTTGAGAACGGACATGGATTCGCAAGACAAGGGGCGGGTGCCATGGCGCTGCGGAAGATCGTGAACATCGACGAGGACCTCTGCGACGGTTGCGGGGACTGCGTCCCTTCCTGCGCCGAAGGGGCCATCCGGATCATCGACGGCAAGGCCAGGCTGGTGGGCGACATGCTCTGCGACGGTCTGGGGGCCTGCCTGGGCGACTGCCCCCGCGGGGCCATCACCATCGTCGAACGTGACGCCGCCGCATTCGACGAGGATGCCGTCGAGAAGCATCTGGCCGGGCTCGGCCGCTCCCACGATCCCGCCCACGGCGGCCCCGCTCCCGATTTCCAGCCGGCCCCGGCCCCCCTGTCCGTACTGCCCGGGTCCACTCGCGCCCCGTCGCCCCAGCAGGCGGGCGGCGGCTGTCCCGGGTCCCGACCCCTGCAGTTCGGCGACCCGGCCCCCGCGGCGGCAGGCTCGCCCGGCGCGCCGATCTCGGGCCACAGCCAATTGCGGCAATGGCCGGTGCAGCTGCACCTGATCTCGCCCAAGGCCCCCTACTATCAGGAAGCCGACGTCCTGCTGGCCGCCGACTGCTGCGCCTTCGCGGTGGGCGACTTCCACGACCGGTTCCTCAAGGGCAAGGCGCTGGCGGTGGCCTGTCCCAAGCTGGACTCGGACCTGGACGTGTACGTGGCCAAGCTGGCCGCCATGATCGACCTGTCGAGGATCAACACCCTGACCGTCCTGATGATGCAGGTGCCCTGCTGCTCGGGCCTGCTGCGCCTGGCCCGGGAAGCGGTCATGGACGCCGAGCGCAAGGTGCCCGTCAAGCAGATCATCGTGGGCGTGCAGGGCGAGGTGCTCAAGGAAGAATGGGTCTGACCGGTCCGCGATCCGCTTGACCGCCACCCCGTCCGCCGCGCATAGTGCCTCCTGGAAATTCCAACCGGGAGGCGCCCAGCTTCATGAAACCCCAGATCTTCGCCTTGCTGACCGCCATCGCCTGGGGCGTCGGCGGCTACTTCGAGAAACGCGGCCTTCACCTGGGGAACCTGCCCCCCCAGCTGGGGATCGCCCTGCGCACCGCCGTCGCCCTGGTGATCCTGGGCCTGGCCAGCGCCCCCCACTGGAAGTCCCTCACCCAGGCTCCCGCCCGCGCCCTGGTCTACATGATCCTCGGCGGCGGCGTCCTGGCCGGCTCCATCGGCATGCTCTGCTTCTACACCGCGCTCAAGGGCGCGCCGTTGACCAAGGTCATGCCCATCGCGTTCACCTCGCCCCTGTTCGGGGCCCTGCTGGCGGTGATGATCGGCGGCGAGCCCCTGACCGCCCGCACCCTGGTGGGGATGACCCTGACCATCGGCGGCATCATCGTCCTGACGGCGGGATAGGCCGGCCCGGCCGGCCCATCCCTCGGATCTTGTCCCGGTCATTCGCAGGGCAGGGACTGGTCGACCCAGCCCAGCAGGCGATAGCGGACCGCACCGCGTGGATCAGCCACCGGAACGGCGTAGAAGGTGCTCGGGCCGGCCACCGTCAGATCCGTGGCCTCCTCCCTCACGAACCGCACCCGCAGGTCGTAGACCGCGCGCAGCACCCCGCCGCGATCGGGATCGCCGGCATCCTCCCACCCGGTCAGCGGAAGGCAGGATTCCACCTCGATGGCCGTGACCGCCGGCACGACGGTCCCGTCATCGCGCACGTGGGGACGGCCCGAGAACATCCGGGAGGCGGCCGCCAGCTCGTCCTGCTTGCCCCAGTGGTCGCTCTTCAGGCCCAGATCCGCGACGTCGCAGGGCCGGAAGGTGAAGGCGAAGTCCTCGTCCAGCAGCAGGGCGTAGGCGTCGAGCGCCCGCTCGGCGTAGGCCCGCACCAGGTTGTCCACCAGGAGGTCGGGGGAGACGGCCTCGGGATACCCCTGGCCCGGGTCCGGCGCGGTGATGATCCCCTCGTCGGTGCAACCGGCGAGGATGAACGCCGCCCCGGCGGTCACGGCCAGGAGGATGAGAATGGTCGTGCGGTGCATGTCATGCCCTCTTTTCGCCTGTGGGGTCAAGCCGAACTCGACATGGCGAACGGGGCGAAGGCGGGGCGACGAGCAGGTCGCGAGGCTGGTCGATGAATGACGATAGGGAGGGGCCCTGGTCCGGTCAAGGAGTCGGATGGCCGGATGCGGCCCTCTCCTCGCCACCGCGGGACCCGATGGCGGCCAGCCCCAGGCCCAGGAGGAAGTACAGCAGCATCTCGGGCTCGTCGTCGGTCTGGTAGACCTGGAAGAAACCAGCGGCGAGCAGGCCGGCCTGGCTCGCCAGCAGACCCGGCAGCACCCATCCCCCCAGGCGGCGCCACCCCCGCCACAGGTGCCTGAAGATCTCCGCCTGCAGCCACAGGAAGGCCGCCAGGCCCAGCAGTCCGGCGTTGACCCCCTGCATCAGGTAATCGTTGTGGGCGTGGCCGCGGACCTCGTAGAAACCCGGCACCTCGTGACGGCTCATCATGCGGTCGAAGTTGCCGGGCCCCCAGCCCAGGACGGGTTTGGCCTTCAAACCCTCCACCGAACTGCGCCACAGGTTGACCCGCCCGATCTCCGTGGTGTTGGTGAAGGTCTCGGTGACCCTTTCGCGGATCGGAGCCACCGCCATGGCGGCGGCCACAACCACGGCCAGGGTGAGGACGCCCCACCGGCGCCGGCGGGCCGGCAAGGTCGCCGCCAGCACGACGCCGGCAACCAGGATACCGAGATAGCAGCTGCGGGCGAAGGTCCAGACCAGCGCCGGGGCGAACACCAGGGTCATGATGGCGGCCGGGTGGACGGCTCGGGCGCGACGCCCCGCCTGGTGGGCCAGCCAGGAGAGGGTCATGGTCAGGTAGAGCAGGAGCTGCCCACCCAGGCTCAGGTGGTGCCCGGAAAACCCGACGATGAGGTAATAGGGACCGGTGCGGAAGAGCTCCCGGTCGCGCACGTAATCCCAGCCCAGGAAGTGCTGCACGATGCCGTATCCGCCGACGACCAGCCCGGCCGCCAGGGCGACGACCGCGACCCGCTCGGCGGAGCGGCCGGTCCCCGCCAGGACCAGGGGTACGACGATCAGCGCGAGCTTGATCCACCACTCCTCCACCAGCTTGGCCCAGTGGGAGGAACCGGGTTCGGCCAGCAGCGTCGCCAGGAGGTTGCAGAGGATCGCCGCGGCGAGAGCGGCGAGGATCGGCCGCGGCAGGGAGACCCGCGACCCCGTCCGCCCGGCGCCGGTCCGGACCATGGCCGCCGCCGCCAGCAGGCCGAGGCCGATGTTGCCGGCGGACACCGAGACGGCCATCGCCACGGCGACCAGGCTGGTGAGGATTTCGGGCCAACGGGTCTGCAGGGACCTCATCCACGGCTCCCGGAGAGGGCGAACGACGGCGGAATGCAGGGAAGATAAGGCCTCCGCTCCGGCGAGTACACGGCTAAGAAGGCCGGTGTCGTGCAACCGGCTGCAGAGGTCGGAACATTTTGGCCAGGCCCACCCCATCTTCCGCAGGACCGCCCCCGGGGCGGAATCCTGTGGAGGGCGCGGGGGCTCGGAGATTTTCCATCCTATTGGCGAAAATCGCCGCCAAAACACCAATTAGAGGCCGTTTTCGGCTTTCCAGGCCCCCCGGGGGGCGGAATTCGCCCTCCCCGTCCTCCATTTTTTTCGATTTTCCCCTTGCATTTTCGCCAAATTTTCGCTATAATATTCTCAAGTCCACCCCTCCCGGATTCCCAGGAGGAGAAGTATGCCTACCACCGCCGCCCTTCCCGTCTTCCAGCCCGGCCAGACCGCCGCCTCCGCCCGCGCCTCCCTCAAGCAGGCCGTCCGGGTCATGGACCAGGCCCGCCACTGCGCCGTCCTCTGGTTCGCCGACATCATGGCCCGCGGTTTGTACCGGGATCTCGGGTTCGCTTCCATCCAGATCTACGCCCAGGAGGAGCTCGGCTTCTCCCGGACCAGGATCGGGGATTTCGTCCGCATGGCCCGGAAGCTGGACGATCTGCCGCAGATCAGGCAATCCCTGGAGACCGGGAAGATCGGCTACACCAAGGCCCGCGAGATCATCAAGGTCTCCACTCCCGCCACCGAGAAGGAGTGGGTGAAGGTGGCATGCACGACCCCGCGGCGCCGGCTGGCGGAGGACGTCGCCAGGGTCCGG
>JAHJTW010000012.1 GCA_018829565.1 bacterium
CCGCCGTCACCACGTAGTGGTAGGTCACGCCGAGCGACACGTCCAGGTCCTGGAAGCTGCTGGCAGGGACCAGCCCCCCCGTGTTGATCCGGGCGTAGGGGCCGCCCGCGGTCAGGGACCGGTGCACGTTGTAGCCTGCGAGATCGGGTTCGGTGTTGTTGTTCCAGTCGAGGACCACCCGCGCCGGGGAATCCAGGGAACCGGTGGCGATCAGATTGGCGGGGGCCGCAGGCGCCGGATCGCCGGTGCCCAGGTCGAACAGGAGATCCCGGACGCCCGGCGCGGTGGGCATCCCTACCGGAACCACGGTCTGGTAGTCCGGAGTGAGGATGCCCGGCACCCCGTCCACCGAGGAGGGGATCGATCCCCGCAGATCGGCCGTCAGGTTCTCCTGGTCGAGGATGAGGGCGTTGAAGGTGGCCAGGACGGTCGTACCGGACACCGGCAACGGGGATTGATAGCCGACGATGTAATTGTAAACGCCCCGGGCCGGATCGTTGACGCCCACGTTGAGACCCGGGACCGGGAGCGTCATCGAGATGTAGGTGTTGAAGGTGGCGCCCGACAGGCGGCCGAGGTCGAACCCGGCCTCGAATCCCCCGCAGGAGCCCAGCTCGGGCTGGAGGTAGAGCACGTGGAAGGGCACCTGGTCCAGGAACCGGGTCTGGACCGTGTCCAGGGTGCCCGCCGTGTCGAAGAACAGTCCGATCTTCTGGTCGGAAGAGATCTCCGTGTACGCCCCGACGAAATGGATGGTCCCGGCGGGGTCCAGGGTCAGGGTCTCGGGCCCGGGTGCGGTCCACCCCTCCACCGGCAACCAGTTCAGGGTATAGGATCCGGGCGCCATGCCCGTCAGGGTCTGATCGCCGCTGCCCGATCCGGTGGACCCGCCGGGAAGGAGCAGTTCCCAGGGCGCGTTCAGGGAGTCGGGTTCGGCGTCGATGGTGACGGTCCCCGGCAGGGCCGGGACGCCGTTGATCTGCATGGCCGGAAGCAGCGGATCGGTGGCCATAGCGACCTTGTACTCGCTGAAATCCTCCCTCACCAGGGTAGGCAGGCCCACTGCCGGCGGGGATTCGGGGTCCGACGGTCCCAGGTAGAAATCCAGCGCCGTACCCGTGGGTTCCAGGAAGAGGATGTCCAGGGTCGCCAGGACGGTGTGGTCCGTCGCGGACAGCGGGAAGGCGAAACCGGTGATGAAGTTGTAGATCCCCTCCGCCGGGCTCTTGTTGCCGATGTCGGTGGCCGGGATCGGATAGGTGACGCTCAGGGTCGTGTTGATCTGCGAACCGCCGCCGGGCAGGACGACGCCGATGCCGCACTCGAACCCCCGCACCGAGGCCAGCGTGGGCTCGTTGTAGAGGATGTACGCGGCGACGTGATCGAGCAATTCCACGCCGTCCACCTGCGTCAGGGAAGCCGCGGTGTCGAAGTAGACGCCCAGGTTCTCGCCCGGGGGCGTGCTCGACCTCACCTCGACGGTCAGTTCCAGGCGGTCGTTGGCCGGGACCGGATCGGGAAAGTCGTGGGCGCAGACCAGGGTGTAGAAGCCCGGCGACAGGCTGTCGGGAACCGTGAAGGTCAGGGTCGCCGAACGGTCGATCCCGGCGGGCAGGGCGGCGATGGTCCTCAGGACCAGCCGGCGACCCGTCACCTGCTCGGTGATGGCCGCCCGGAAGGGCGTCGCCACGTCCACCGAACCCAGGTTGGCGATGGACGCGGTCACCGCGAAGGACTCGCCCTGGATCACCGAGGCGGGCCCGGTGAAGGCGGTGATCGCGACATCGGGGAAGGGTCCCATGGGGATGGCCCAGCCGATGGGTTCCTTGCGGGGATCGGGATCGTTCAGGACGGCCAGTCCGGCGGGAGAATCCTGGGGCACGGCATTGTCGATCAGGGCCTGCCGGATGGCGCGCACCCCGTGGACGTCGGCCGCGCGGCCGTGCTCGGCGATGAAGAGGGCGGCCAGGCCGGCGCCGTGGGCTGCCGCGGCGCTGGTCCCGCTGCCGGAATAGTAGCCCCCGCCGGGAATCGTGGAGCGGACCTGGACCCCGGGCAGCAGCAAGTCGACGGCCCCGCCGGGCGACTGCACCGGGTTGTCCGGCAGGACGTTGCGGGCGAAGTTGGAGAACGCGGCGAAGGAATCGTCCGGGCCGAAGAGGGTGGAACTCCCCAGCCCGCCCGGGCGCCCGTCCGCATCGCAGAAGGCCGTGACCGTGGCCACGTCGGGCAGGTCGGCGGGGATGACGTCGTCCCCGGTGCCGAACACACCGTCGGCGCCGAAGACGTCCTGGGCGCCGTTGCCGGCCGCGGCCATCATGACCACCCCGGCGCCCACGCAGTTCTGCACGGCGGCGTGCAGGGCGGGCGAGTACCCGGTGCCGCCCAGGCACAGGGTGGCCACCTCGATGGTCCCGGCCCTGGCGGCGACCCAGTCCACCCCCGCGATGAGGTCGGACAGCAGGCCCACCCCCCAGCCGTCGAGCACCTTCACGCCCCACAACCGGGCGCCGGGAGCCACGCCCACGATGCCCTCGGCGTCGTCCCGAGCGGCGATGATGCCGCCCACGTGGGTGCCGTGCCCGAAGTCGTCCTGGAAATCCGGATCCTCGATGCCGTTCAGGATGCGGACGCCCCCGACCACGTTCAGGTCGGGATGGGCCACATCCAGGCCCGTGTCGATGACGGCGACGTCGACGTCGACCAGGGTGGGTTGTCCGTCGATGGCCGCGGTGGGGCTGAGATCCACCTCGATGCGGTCCGCGCCCGTGGGGATGACCTGGGCCAGCGCGCCCAGTCGCCGCTCCGGTTCGACGCTCGCCACCTGGGGCAGGCGACGCAACCGGTCGGCCACCTCGTCGGAGATGCGACCGGCGAAGCCCTTCAGGGCCGTCTCGAAGACGTGATCGACGGCGAGGCCGTAGGCGCTGCCCAGCGCCGCGGCCTGGGCGGCGGCATCCACGTCGTCCCCCGCGAGGACCACGATGTAACGCCCGGGAACCAGGGAATCCCCCTCCTTGCCCAGGGCGGAGAGGTTCCTTTCCCAGTCCCCTCCCCCGGCGGACCGCGGCCGGGTCGGCCCTTCCTGGGAACATCCGTGGGAAAGAATCAAGGTCGAGATAAGGGCGAGCAGGAATCCGGATTGCCAACGCATAATCATCCCCCCTGGATATCATGGGCTTGCGGTCGCCAAACGCGCAGTATGCGGTGTGCCGGTGCAATGATAGCACAATATCAGACGCCGCTGGGTGGGTTTTTGACCCTGCCCCCGGATCGACGGGAGACCGAAATAAACGTCCAAATATTGAAAATCCTGGTTGAAATCCCCGGACGCGTCACCTAGCCTTTCCGGATCATCCACCCTTCAGTCGGATGTCACTCAACATGGAGGTTTCTCGATGAAGAAGTTTGCCTCGCTCGCAGTGATCGCGATCATCACCATGATGGCCGGCAGCGCCTTCGCCGGCCTGGGCCTGATGAGCTTCGCCCCGCGCGTCGCCTACGTCATGCCCCAGGACCTGGACGCCACCATCGGCTTCGGCGCCGTGGTCGGCCTCGGCGAACTCAGCCCCAGCTTCGGCCTGGAACTGACCGCCGACTACTGGAAGTCCAACTTCGAGGAACTCGACGATTGGGAAGTCAAGGACTTCATCCTCGGCCTCCGCGCCCGTTACGACATCGCCACCGAGGGCAACATGAAGCCCTACCTGTTCGGCGGTCTCGGCCTGAACTTCATGTCCTATGACATCGAAGTCGACAGCATTTGGGGCGACCTGTACGATGACTCCTACAGCGACTCCGAGAGCAAGATCGGCTTCGACCTGGGCGGCGGCCTGGACTTCCCCGGCGAGAGCATGAGCTTCTTCGCCGAGGCGGCCTACCGCATCGTCGAGGACTGGAGCTCCTTCTGGCTCGGCGGCGGCGTGAAGTTCAACATGGGCAACTAGTTTCCGCCTGCCTGCGACAATGAACCGGCCCGGCGCACCGCCGGGCCGGTTTTTCGTCCCCTGGACGGGCCCCGCTTCAGATCTCCAGCTGGTCCCGGGCCCGCAGCCAGTCCACCTCGGTGGTCACCTTCCAGTTCCCCGCCTCGCCAACCACCACCGCGGGCGCCAGGCCCCGGGCGGCCAGGAGCCCCCCGTCGTCGGTGAAGTCCCTGCCTGCGGCGGCCGCCCATCGGTGGGCCTCCAGGCACGGCGCCCAGCGGAAGACCTGCGGGGTCTGGACGGCCATCAACTCCTCCCGGGGCAGGTAGACGACTCCCTCATCGTCCGGGCGGGCCCGCACCACCGTGTCGGTCACCGGGATTCCGGGCACCGCTCCGCCCTGCCGGATCGCGGCCGTCGCCAGCCTGGCCAGGAGCTCCGCCGAGGCGAAGGGCCGGGCGGTGTCATGCACCGCCACCAGGTCGTCCTTCCCCGGTCGGGCCAGCTCGGCACCCCTCGCGAGAACTTCCAGGGCGTTGAGGGTCGATGCGGTCCGGGTCGGACCCGCCGGCGCCAGGGCCCAGGGCGCCGGGCAACCGGCCAGATCGCCGGCGACGGTCTCCCGCCACCGGTCGGCGACCGTGACCACGACCTGGGCCACCCGGAATCCCGAATCGGGATCCAGCTTCAGCAAGGAATCGAGGCTGACCCGGTACAGCAGGCCCCGTCCCGTCGGCCTGAACTGCTTGGGCGGGCCGCCCCCGGAGCCCCCCGCCCTCAGCCCCTGCCCGCCGGCCAGCAGGACCAGATGGATCGGCGTCCGGACCGTCCCTGTCATCTCAGCGCTCCCCGCCGGCGGCCCGAGCCTCCGGCTGCATGGCCAGGGCCACCGCCTCCTCGACGCTGACCACCGCCACGATGTCCATCCCCTTCAGCTTCCTCCGTGGCTTGGCGCCGGGAGCCTGGGCCATGACCGCGCGCGTGAACCCGTGACGGGACGCCTCCAGCAAGCGGGTCTCCAGGTCGTTGACCCGCCGGATCTCGCCGGTCAGGCCGACCTCCCCCAGCACCAGCACGCCCTCGGGAATGGGCCGCTCCCGCAGGGACGAGGCCAGGGCGGCCATGATGGCCAGGTCCGCGCCGGGATCATCGATCCGCCCGCCACCGGCCACCTTGACGAAGATGTCGCAGCCGGCCAGGTCCAGCCCGGCCCGCTTCTCGAGGATGGCCGCCAGCAGGGCGACCCGCTTGCTGTCCACCCCCTGCACCACCCGCTGGGGGGTTCCGTAACGCGAGGGGGACACCAGGGCCTGGACCTCCACCAGGAAGGTCCGCGAACCGTTCTTCACCGCACACACGGCCGAACCCGGTTCCACCCCACGCCTGCCGCTGAGGAAAAGCACCCCGGCCTGGTCCACGGGAACCAGACCCTCGCCCCGCATCTCCAGGACCGCCAGCTCGCCCGTGGTGCCGAACCGGTTCTTGACCGCGCGAACCATGCGGATGGCCCCGCCGTCGCTGCCCTCGAAGTACAGGACGGTGTCGACCATGTGCTCGAGCAGCTTGGGTCCGGCCAGGTCGCCCGACTTGGTCACGTGGCCGACCAGGAACACCGGGCACCCCGACCGGCGGGCGAAATCCGCCATCACCCCGCCGCAGTAGCGGATCTGGGTGGGACTGCCGGGAAACGCGTCGACGTTCTCGCTGTGGAGGGTCTGCACCGAATCGGCGATGACGATGCAAGGGGCGACGGGGCCGTCGCCGGCGGCGGCGGCCGCGGCCGCCCGGTCGTTCTGCAGGGCCTCGACCAGGCTCTCGAGATGGACCTCGGGAAGGATGGCGAAGCCCTCCTGATCCCCGGGCCGGAAGCCCAGGCGTTCGGCCCGCATCCGGATCTGGGCGGGGGATTCTTCACCGGCCACGTACAGCACCCGCACGCCGCGGCCGGCCCACCACAGGGCCAATCCCGTCAGCAGCGTGGACTTGCCCACGCCCGGTTCGCCCCCCAGCAGGATCACCGAACCCTCGACCAGCCCTCCGCCCAGGACCCGCGCCACCTCGGCCGGTTCGACGGGCAGACGCCGCTGTTCGGCGGATCCGATCTCGGCCAGGGGCACCGGCCGCAGCTTTCCGTCCGGTCCCACCGAACCGGGGAAGACCCCCGCATCCCGACCGCTGAATCCCACCGGTCCCCGTGGGGCGGCCGGGGTCTTGAAGCCCCGCGTGCCCTTGCCGCCACCGGCGGGCGCGACCTTCACTTCCTGGAACGTGTTCCAGGCGCCGCAGCCGGGGCACCGCCCCAGCCAGCGCAGTTCCTCGTGGCCGCATTCCTTGCAGAAGAACCGGGTGCCGCTCTTGGCCATGGTGTGGATCCATCCTGAAGGGGACTCGGTGACCGGATCAGCGCACGAGCAGCATCTTGCGCTCGAGCACCCCGCCCCCGGCCTCGAGCCGGAAGAAGTAGGCGCCACTGCCCGCCTGGCGTCCGGACCCGTCGCGCCCGTCCCAGGTCACGGTGTGCGGCCCGGCGGGAAGGGAACGGTCAAGCAGGTTCCGCACCAGCATACCACGCAGGTCGAAAATGGAAAGGCGGGCGTGGCCGGGCGACTCCAGGGCGAAGGACAGCACCGTGCGGGGATTGAAGGGATTGGGGATGTTCGGATAGAGGACGGCCGGCACCCGGGGGGCCCCGTTCCCGGTGGCGGACACGAAGTGCTTGAGGGTGAAGTCCAGACCCCAGGTGTCCAGCACGCAATAGGCTCCCGCCTGCGTGTGGGAGACGATCAGGGTCCACAGGCCGGTGCTGGGCTCGCCCTTGAACAGGGACAGGGCGCCGGGACCGTCCACCGTCAGGGTCAGGGGCCAGTTGCCGGTCAGGTCCGCCGTGCCGGCCAGGGTGTGGTCGTGCAGGGTCACCACGGTCCCCTGGGGGCTGCGCAGGGCGATCTTGACCTCGCCCGCGTCCGGATGGGTCAGGCCGACGTCCACGCCGACCGAGACCACGGTTCCCCCATGATCCGCCGGAACGTGGATCTGGCTCTCGTAGGTGACGGGCTCGATCTCCGGGCACGGCAGGCCGGGGGCCGCGTCCAGGGACACCTCGACCAGGGTCGTCACCTCGAAGAAGGCCGGATCGTCCGGCGCGTAGACCGGGCACCTCGCCGTGAAACCGTCCAGGGCCTCCGCCTCCAGGTAGTACTCCACCGTCGAGCCGAGCGGCTGGCCCGGGATGAGGGCGGAGTACTCGTCGGGATTGCCGCTGGGAAGCAGGGCCACCGAGGTCCAGGCCCCGCCGTTGACGCGGTAGCGCAGCGCGGCGGAAGCGGCGTCCAGGCCCATCCGGGCGGTGATGGCCGTGGTCACCTGATAGGGACCGGCCACGTCCTCGGTGTCGTCCAGGAAGACGTGGTCGAACACCGGGCCATAGTAGCCGACGGCCGCGAGCGCGTCCACGACGCCCCAGCCGAAATCGTTGTCCGGGGTTGCCGCATTGTCGGCGGTCGCGCGCAGCGCCTCGATGACCTGCATGGGCGTCAGGTCGGGCAGGCGCGAGAGCATCAGCGCCGCGACGCCCGCGACCAGGGGGCAGCTGAACGAAGTCCCCGAGACGTAGACGTAGGCGGTGTCGTTGGTGGGATTGGCCACCGGATTCCCCAGGCCCAGGGCCATGACGTCGGGCTTGATGCGGCCGTCGGCCGTCGGTCCCGGCGAGGAGAAGAAGGTGTAATCCCCGGCGGCGTCCACCGCGCCCACGGTCAACACGCTGTCCCCGTCGGCGGGGGCGAGGATGTGGCCGAGGCTCGCCCGGGAATTGCCGGCCGAGTTGACCACCAGGAGCCCCCGGCCTGCAGCCAGGTCGGCCGCGATCGTGGTCACGCAGGTGTCGCCGTCCAGATCCTCGTAGACGTACCAGTCGATGTAGGCCAGCGACGAGGAGATGATGTCCGCTCCCTCGGCCTCGGCCCACTCCAGGCCCGCGACCCAGAAGTCCTCCTCGATGGGGACCTCCTGGGACACGTCCTCGGTCTTGGCCAGGATGGCGGATGCCTCGTAAGCGGGCGCGACCAGACCGCCGAGACGGTAGCCGGCCACCGTCGAGAGCGTCATGGTGCCGTGGTTGATGGACGAGGTGGGATCGTCCCCCTCGTTGTCGACGACCGGGTCGTCGTTGACGAAGTCGTAGGCGGCCAGGATGGGGATCTGGTCCAGGGATTCGTGCGTCGTCCGGAAACCGGTGTCCAGCATGCCGACCACCACGCCGCGGCCGGTCACTCCCATCTCGTGCACCGGTGGGACGTTGATCTGCTCGATGGCGTCGAGGTTCAAGCCGTAATCATTCGTCCACAGGGCGCCCGAGGCGCCGAGACGGCTCTTGGCCTCCGCCGGCCGGGGTTCGGGCAGCGGGTCGCGCCGGTGGCGCGCCACCAGGTCGAGGCGCCGCACACATTCCAGGGACCGCACCGCCTCGATGCGGCCGGCGGGAACGGCGAAGGAGGCGGCGTTCAGCCAGCGGCTCTGCCGGCGCAGGACCCCGCCCCGATCGGCGACCAGGGCCAGGAATTCCGGATTCACCGGGAGATCCCCGTCGTCGACCAGCCGGGATCCGGGAGGCAGCACCTTGGCCCGGCGGCGGGCCGTGCGCTCGTCGAGGCCGGCCTCGGCCTCCTGCAGGGCGGCCTCGAGAGCGGCGGGGCCCAGCCCCCTGCCCTCGAAGAAGACCCAGACCACCAGGGGCTCGGACGACTTCAGGCCCAGGGCCGCGGGATCGGACAGCGCCCGTTCCAGGCGCGCCGACAGGGGAGCGCGGTCCGGCTGGGCGAGGATGCCCCCGCACGGGAACAGGACAAGGAGCAGGCCCAGGACCGGGAACACCCGTCCCGGAGACGTGGAGATTCGGAATAAAGGACGCAATGTCAATTCCCCCGCTGCGATCCGACAGAATGGCGCGCGCCGGTCCCGGGCGATCCCGGCGTGGTTCATGATTCCTTATGATACCATGAAGTGGGCCGAAAAATCAAAACCGGCGCCCCCGAATCCGGGGGCGCCGGCAGCGAAGGAACGTCCGCAGGCGGGTCAGTGGGCGCTCTTCCCCGCGGAATCCGAGGCGTCCTCATCCTCGCCCGGCACCAGCCCCATGGCGTCGAGGGTGTCGAACAGCCACCAGCGGGCGGGTTCGGCGCGGGACCAGGCCTCGCCCAGGACCTGCAGGCAGTAGTGGGCCTCGTCCTCGGTCCCGGTCTTGATGGCGACCGGCAGGTCGTACTCCTCGTCGGTGCCCATGCCGATCAGCAGGGGCGCGACGTAGGGGTTCTGGTCCAGGGCGTGGTCGAGGGACTGGCGGGCGCCTTCCTCGTCTCCCACCAGCAGGAACAGCAGCACCCAGGCCCAGTTGTGGACGGCGCTGACCTCGTCGTCGATGTCTTCCAGCAGGTCCCAGGACCGCTGGACCTCACCCATGCTCAGGTAATAGCCCAGCAGCAGGGCGCAGTTGCCCATGTGGTCGGCGGGATCGAGGTCCAGCAGGTTCTCGTAGTGGGCGACGGCGTCCAGCCTGCGGCCCACGTTCCACAGCACCTCGGCCAGCTGCTTGATGCACCGCATGTAGGGGCGGGCCTCGACCATGGGCCAGAAGTCGCCCATGAACTCGGCGAAGAACTCCTCGCCCAGGTCCTCCTCGGCCACCGTCGCCGCATGCTCCAGCAGACCGATGAGCTCCCCCGCCCCGGGCGCCGTCAGGAAGGCCTGGAGGGTCAGCGCATCCACGCAGCGGGGATCGAGTTCGAGGGCCTTCTCCGTCAGCTCGACGGCCTGCGTCTCGTCCTCGCACTCGTAGGCCTGGAACGCGAGCTCCTGAGCCATCTCGACGGGGTTGTTCTCGAGGGAACCGAGGTAGCGCTCCTGGAGGCCGTCATCCAGCCTGCCCTGCAGGTCGGCCCGGAATTCCTCTTCGGATGCGAACCCGGCCTGCTCGGCGTCCCGTCTGGCCAGGCGCATCAGGCGCTCCAGCAGGAACGGGGATTCGGGAAGCGGTGCGCGGGCGGAATCGGTCATGGTGGTCCCCTCGATCATCCGGTTCGGGTGGGGCGGCCCGGTCGGGGCCGACCCCTTCAGGTGAAAACGCTAATCACTGGGCCCGGCCCCGTCAAAGACTCGTTGGCCGGGGGCCGGGGGTCTGCTAGTCTCCCCCGGTTGTTCGACCACAGCGGGGTGGACCATGGCCAGACCTCTGAAAATCGGAATCGCCCTGGGCAGCGGCGGCGCGCGCGGCCTCGCCCACGCCGGGGTCCTCCAGGTCCTGGAGGAAGCCGGCATCAAGGCCGACATCGTCGCGGGAACCAGCATGGGTTCCATCGTGGGCGCGCTTTACGCCCAGAACCAGGACCCCGCCTGGATCTGGGACAAGCTGAAGACCTACATCAGCAATCCCGACTTCGCGGACTACTGGGCTCCCTTCGTCCCCAGGGACGAGTCCGAGGCCCAGTCCCCCCAGCACCGCCTGTCCGGCATCTTCGACTTCATGCAGCGCAAGATGATCGCGGTCAAGACCGTGACCCGCCCCTGGATCCAGGAACGGGAAAAGCTCCTGAACCCCCTGGGGAAGGCCTTCGGGCCCATCAGCTTCGAGGACCTGCCCATTCCCTTGGCCGCCGTCGCCCTCGACCTCGTGTCAGGCAGGAGCGTGGTCTACACCAAGGGGCCCCTCGTGGAGGGGATCTACGCCAGCTGCGCCATCCCCGCAGTCTTTCCCCCGGTCTACCGGGACGGGATGATCATCTGCGACGGCGGTGGACCCTTCCGCGTGCCGGTCGAGGCCTGCCGCGACCTCGGGGCGGACGTGGTCATCGCCGTGGACATCCCCGCCTTCGAGGAGACCACCTTCTCCACCGGGCTGGACATGATCCTGCGCAGCAACACCATCGCCCGCCAGCGCCTGAACCGATTCGTGTGCGGGACCGCCGATTTCGTGATCCGGCCCCACGTCACCGAATTCCACTGGGCCGACTTCGGGTCCGGGGAAGCCTGCCGGGCCAGGGGCTACGCCCAGGCCGAGGCCCAGCTCGGCGACCTGCGGCGCCTGCTGCGCTGGCGCCGCAATCCCCGCTACCACTGGAAGATGAAGGCCAGGAAGCTCCTGAAGTTGAGCCTCGACTGAGGCTCATCCCCGGTCGAGGATCTCCCGCACCTTGGAGAGGAATTCCTTCGGCCCGAAGGGCTTGGCCACGAAATCCACCTCGCCGGCCACCAGCCCCCGCTGCAGGAGCACGCTGTCGGTGTACCCGCTGATGTACAGGACCTGCAGCCCCGGCCGCAGCGCCGTGAGGCAGGCGGCGAGCTCGGGCCCGCCCAGCTCGGGCATGATCACGTCCGTCACCAGCAGGTCGAATTCCAGCCCTTCCTGCTCGACGGCTTCCAGCGCGGCCCGCCCGTTGGCCGCGGTGTGCACGGTGTAGCCCTTGCCCACCAGGACCTTCTCCACCAGGCGCAGGAGGGTCGGCTCGTCCTCCACCAGCAGGATGGTTTCGCGCCCCTGCAGGTCGGCCGGCGGAGCGGCATCGGGTTCCGGGGCCGGTCCCTCCTCCGATTCGTGCAACGGCAGGAATATCTTGAATTCGGTCCCCTCTCCCTGCCGGCTCTCCACGGTCACCTCCCCCCCGCTCTGCTTGATGATGCCGTAAACGGTCGACAGTCCGAGGCCCGTTCCGCGCCCCATCTCCTTGGTCGTGAAGAAGGGGTCGAAGATCCGGCGCAGGTTCTCGGGCGGAATGCCCGTCCCGGTGTCCTGGACGCCGAGAACCGCATACCGCCCCGGGCCCAGCAGGGGATGGGGATCCTCATCCCGGACCTCCAGCCTGCCCGTGGTGAAGACGAGGGTGCCCCCGTCCGGCATGGCGTCCCGGGCGTTGGTGGCCAGGTTCATGACCACCTGCTCCATCTGGCTCGGATCCACCAGGACAGGGAGGCGTTCCGCACCCAGGTGCAGGATGATGGCGACGTCCTCGCCCAGCAGCCGCCCCAGCATCTGGTTCAGGCCCTTGAAGACCCCGGCCAGATCCAGCACCCGCGGCTGGAGGATCTGCTTGCGGCTGTAGGCCAGGAGCTGCTCGATGAGGGCCGCCGCCCGCTCGGAGGCGTGCAGGATCTCGGCGATGATCTCCGCGTTCTCGGTGCCGGCCTCGCAATCGACCTGCAGGAGCTCCGCGTTCCCGCTGATGGCCATCAGGAGATTGTTGAAGTCGTGGGCGATGCCCCCCGCCAGCTTTGCCACGGCCTCGAGCTTCTGGGCCTGGCGCAGCTCGTCCTCCAGCTGCTTCCGGCCGGTGATGTCCCGCCAGACGGTGTGGAGCATGGTCCTGTTGCCGTAGGGGACGGCCGTCAGGAGGACCTCCACGGGAAACACCTCGCCGTCCGCGCGGCGGTGGAGCCATTCGAAGCGGTGGCTGCCCCGCTCCAGGGCGATCCTCATCATCTCGTTGGCCTTCTCGAAGGAGCGGCGCCCGTCGGCCTGGAACTCGGGGGAGAGTTCGGAGGGGTGCGTCTGGAGCAGCTCTTCCTTCGACCCGTACCGCAGCATGTCGACCGTGGCGGGATTGCAATCGACGAAGCGGTCGCCGTCGATGACCAGGATGGCGTCCGCGGAGGCCTCGAAGAGGTCCCGGTACCGCGTGTCGCCCTCATGGGCCCGGGCCAGCGCGGATTCGAGTTCACCGATCCGGGCCCGGAGCCGCTCCTCGACCGAGGGTGACTGCCCTGGGCTGTCTTGATGGTTCAACGTCAAAATCCCTTCGGTCGCTTGATTAAAGTCGGATTCACCCCATATTATCGGATTATTCCTCTCCTCAACAGGGAAAACTCCCCGCGCTCGCCGTCCCTCCAATGTCCGGAGCCGCCGCATGACCACCCCGCCCCTCGGTTTCAGCGAACTGGACCTGGCCGCTCCGCTGATCAAGGCCGTCACCGAACTCGGCTACGAAACGGCGCTGCCCATTCAGGCCGCCTGCATCCCCCCGCTGCTCGCCGGCCGGGACGTTCTGGGACTGGCCCAGACCGGAACCGGCAAGACCGCGGCCTTCGCCCTGCCGCTGCTCTCGCGCGTGGACCTGGAGCTCAAGGCTCCCCAGATCCTGGTCCTGACTCCCACCCGGGAGCTGGCCATCCAGGTGGCCGAGGCCTTCCAGGCCTACGCCCGTCATCTGAAGGGCTTCCACGTGCTGCCCATCTACGGCGGCCAGCGGTACTCCTTCCAGTTCAACCAGCTGAGGCGGGGTCCGCAGGTGATCGTGGGCACCCCGGGACGCATCCAGGATCACCTGGATCGCGGCACCCTCGACCTGGACGGCATCGTCTGCGTGGTGCTGGACGAGGCGGACGAGATGCTGCGCATGGGATTCATCGAGGCGGTGGACGCCATCCTGGACCGGACTCCGGCCGGCCGGCAGATGGCCCTCTTCTCGGCCACGATGCCGCCCCAGATCCGGCGCATTTCCCGGAAGCACCTCAAGGATCCCGCCGAGATCCGCATCGAGAACAAGACCATGACCGCGGACAACATCGAGCAGGTGTACCTGGTGGTGCCCCCGGCGGCGAAGTTCGAGGCCCTGATCAGGGTCCTGGAGACCGAATCCTACGACGGCATCCTCATCTTCGCCCGCACCCGCCTGGCCACCGGGGAACTGGCCGGCAAGCTCGCCGCCCGGGGTTACGACGTCGCCGCTCTCAACGGGGAGATGACCCAGGACGCCCGCGAGCGCACCATCAAGCGCCTCAAGAGCGGCAGCATCGACATCGTGGTGGCCACCGACGTGGCGGCGCGCGGCCTGGACGTCGAGCGCATCTCCCTGGTGATCAATTACGACATCCCCGGCGACAGCGAGGCCTACGTCCACCGCATCGGGCGCACCGGGCGGGTGGGCCGCTACGGCAAGGCCATCCTCTTCGCCAGCCCGCGGGAGAGGCATCTGCTGAGCGCCATCGAGAGGGTGACCCGGCAGCCCCTGCAACGCATGGACATGCCCAGCCACGACGCCGTGACCCGCAAGCGGGTCGACCGGTTCAGGGAGGAGCTGGCCGAGCAGATGGCCGCCCAGCCCCTGGCCTTCTTCGAGGACCTGAGCTTCGATCTGATGGAGGCCATGCAGATCGACATCCTGCAACTGGCCGCCGGCGCCCTCTGCCTGGCCCAGAAGGGCCGGCCCCTGCAGGCCAAGGACAGCCGCGAACTGGCCGACGTACCCTGGGACTCGCCCCGCCCCGGCGGCGGGGACCGCGGGCCCGCGCGGAACCGGCCCGGCGGCGGCATGGTGCTGTACAGGATCGACGCCGGGACGGCCGACGGGGTGGAGGTCCGCAACATCGTGGGGGCGGTGACCAACGAAACCGGTCTGAAGAACCGCTACATCGGGCAGATCCGCATCCACCCCGACCACTCCACCATCGAGCTGCCGGACGACCTGCCCGCCGCGATGATCGAGCACCTGAAGAGGGTCTACGTGGGGGGCAAGGCCATGAAGCTGACGCGGGCGGGGGATGAAACCGGTCCGGCCAAGCGCGAACCGGGCAAGCCGCCGGCGAAGCGGGCGAAAGCGGGCAAACCGAAGGCAGGCAAGGCCAAACCGGGCAAGGCCAAGCCCGGCAAGTCCCGCAAGACCAGGCCCTGACCAGCCGGGTTCCCTACTTCACCACCACGCTGACCAGCTTGCCGGGCACGTAGATCGTCTTCGTGATCTGCTTGCCCTCGGTCCACTGCCTGATCTTCGGACTGTCCAGGGCCATCGCCTTGACGGTCTCCTGGTCGGCGTCGGGGGCGACCTGCAGCTGGTCGCGGACCTTGCCGTTGACCTGGACCACGACTGTGATCAGGTCGGCCACGAGGTACCGGGGATCGGCCGCCGGCCAGGGGACGTGGGTCAGGGTGCCGGAGTTCCCCAGCTTCGCCCAGATCTCCTCGGCCAGATGGGGGGCGTAGGGTCCCAGCAGCTTGACGAAGTCCTCCAGCACGGACCGCGGGCGGACCTCGAGCTGGTTCATCTCGTTGACGAACACCATCATCTGGCTGATGGCCGTGTTGAACCGCAGGTCCTCGGTCATCGTCGTGACCGCATCGATGGTCCTGTGCAGGATGCGCAGGGCCTCGTCGGTGGGAGGCACGTCCTGCACCGGGGCGGCGAGGCCGTCCTCCTCGTCGAAGACCAGCCGCCAGACGCGTTCCAGGAAGCGCCGCACGCCCTCGATGCCGTGGGTGTTCCAGGGCTTGTCGCGCTCGAGGGGGCCCAGGAACATCAGGTACAGGCGCAGGGCGTCGGCCCCCTGGTCGCGGATCACGTCGTCGGGGTTGACCACGTTCCCGCGGCTCTTGCTCATCTTCTCGCCGTTCTCGCCCAGGATCATGCCCTGGTTGCGCAGCTTCCGGAAGGGCTCGGTCGTGGACACCAGGCCCAGATCGAACAGCACCTTGTGCCAGAACCGGGCGTACATCAGGTGCAGCACCGCATGCTCGGTGCCTCCCAGGTACAGGTCCACCGGCATCCAGTACTTCTCCTTGTCCCGGTCCCAGGCGGCCTCCCGGTTGCGGGGATCGATGAACCGCAGGTAGTACCAGCAGCTGCCGGCCCACTGGGGCATGGTGTTGGTCTCGCGCCGGCCGTGCTTGCCGCTCACCGGGTCGTCCACTTCCACCCATTCGGTGACGGTGGCCAGCGGACCCTCGCCCGTGCCCGCAGGCTCGTACTTGTCGACCTCGGGCAGGGTCAACGGCAGCTCGTCGTCCTCCAGCAACCGCACGGTGCCGTCGGAAAGCTTGATCAGGGGGAACGGCTCGCCCCAGTAGCGCTGGCGGCTGAACAGCCAGTCGCGGAGCTTGTAGTTGACCTTGCGTTCGCCCAGGCCCCGCTCCTCCAGCCAGCCGGTCATCTTCGCCTTGGCCTCGGCAACCCAAAGACCGTCAAGGAAACCGCTGTTGATGGCCGGACCGTCACCGGTGAACGCCTTGCCGTCGAAGTCCTCCGGGGGCTGGACCGTGCGGAGGATCGGCAGATCGAAGACCTCGGCGAACTCCCAGTCGCGCTCGTCCTGGCCGGGCACGGCCATGATCGCGCCGGTGCCGTAGCCCATCATGACGTAGTCGGCGATCCAGATGGGGATGTCCTTCCCCGTGGCCGGATTGACCGCGTAGCTGCCGGTGAACACCCCGGTCTTGTCCTTGGCGATCTGGCGGTCCCGGTCGCTCTTGGCAGCGGCCTCGGTCCGGTAG
>JAHJTW010000013.1 GCA_018829565.1 bacterium
GGGGATCAGCGAGAAGCAGCGGGGGAGCCCCACGCCGGCGATGTTGCGGGGGATGGTGGACCGTTCGTTGCAGATACCGGAGATACTGAGTCGGCGGATCTTTCGGACGTTGATGGAGTTACCGGATCGGTGGGCGCAGTACTATGATCGGGCAGTGGAAACCCCGGCGCTGGGAAAGCAGAGGCGGCATGAATTGAAGTACGCGTACTAGAGAGAACCCCCTGGCGGGAGAGACCGCCAGGGGGATCCGAACAGACACAATTTCGACGGCACAACCATCAGCGAACAGTCACCACCGTGCCGATGTCGTCGCCCATGACGTCCTCGGTGGTCGCGTCGTTGAAGGGGGTTTCCCAGGTCCCATTGGGACCCGCGCTCAGGACGAACACCTTGTGGCGGACGGCGCCGGCGTAGGCTCCGCCCGGGAAGTACCGCGAGTTGATGACGTAGCCGTTGCCCCAGGGATCGGTCAGCTCGTAGTTGTCCAGATAGGGGCCCTTCCAGGCGTTGCGGCCATTGGTGTCCCAGTCCTGGTTGTTCTGGTTGGCGTTGTTCCCGGTGGCCGAAGAGTCGTTGTCCGGGTTGTTGTAGTAGAGGTAGTCGCCGAGTTGCTTGGCCGTGCCGAAGGTGCCCCAGTTGTTGGCCCCCGCGCCGGCGCCGGGTCCCGCGACGGTGGGCAGGACGGTGCTGGACACCACGCGCGAGACGGCGTTGCCGGTCGGGCCGTTGGCGTTGGTGAAGGGCCACCGGCCGGTATCCTTGTAGTAGCCCAGCAGCGCGGTGGAGATGGTCTCGGTCTCGTTCTGGGCGCGGGAGACCTTGGCGTCCTCCAGGTGCCGGAAGACCATGGGGCTGATGGCGGCGGCGAAGATCGCCACGATGGCCACCGCGATGACGATCTCGATCAGGGTGAATCCGCTGCGATCCGTTGTCCTGGGCGTCCTCATGATTCGATTCCTTTCGCTAATCGGGGCCTCCCCCGGGCCCTTGGCTGGTGCCAGGAAGCTGGGCGACGCACATGACTCCCTCCAAGGAGCCTCTTCATGGGTGAGGAATCGGCCCGGGGAACCGGCACTTTAGGGGATATTTGAGGAATGAGGGGGGGCGGTGCGCGCCCCCCGAAAAACCTCAGTCGATGCCGCGGGGATTCGAGGCGTAGACCGCGGCCTGGTCCAGGGGCATGACCAGCATCTCCTGGATGTTGACGTGGGGGGGGCGGGTGGCGCAGAACAGGACCGCCTCGGCGATGTCCTCGGCCTTCAGCGGCGGGAAGTTGCGGTAGACCGCCCCAGCGCGTTCGGCGTCGCCGTGGAAGCGCACCTCGCTGAATTCGGTCTCGACCATGCCCGGGTCCACCGTCGAGCAGCGCACCCGGGTTCCCAGCAGGTCGATGCGCAGCCCCTGGTTCAGGGCCCTGACCGCGTGCTTGGTGGCGCAGTACACGTTGCCGGCGGGATAGACCTGGTGTCCGGCGATGCTGCCGATGTTGATCACGTGTCCCCGGTCGCGCTCCACCATGCCCGGAATCACCGCCCGGCTGACCCACAGCAGGCCCTTGATGTTGGTGTCGATCATCTCCTCCCAGTCCCGGAAGTCCCCCTCCTGGAGCTTGTCCAGACCGCGGCTGAGGCCGGCGTTGTTGACCAGGACGTCGATCGCCCGCCACTGGGGGGGCAATCCGGCCACGGCCGCATCGACGGCCGTCCGGTCCCGCACGTCGAGCTCGATGTTGAAGCACGCGGTCCCGTGGGCCGCCTGCAATGCGGCTGCCAGGGTCTCGAGGCGGTCGGCCCGGCGGGCGGCCAGGATCAGGCGGGCGCCTTCGCGGGCGAAGATCCGGGCGCAGGCCTCGCCGATGCCGGCGCTGGCCCCGGTGATCATGATCGTGGTGTCCTTGAGCATGGCGGCAGGCTCCTTCCGGTCATTGGCCGAAGTGGGCGGCCAGGGGCAGGTTCCGCACCCGGACTCCCGTGGCGTCGAACAGGGCGTTGAGGACGGCGGGGCCGAGGGGCGGATAGCCGGGCTCCCCGATGCCGCCGATGGCGTCCTCGCTGGGAATGCTCACCACCGTGACCTCGGGCATCTCGTCCAGGGTCAGGATGGGGTAGTCGTCGAAGTTGCTCTGGGCGACCCGGCCCCGGCGGATCCGGATCCCCTCGTGCAGCAGGCCGCTCAGGGCGTAGGCGATGCCCCCCTCGATCTGGGAGCGCATCCCGTCCGGATGGACCACGGGGCCGCAGTCGACCACGGCCAGGACGCGGTGGACCCGCACCCGGCCGGGGGCCGGGGACGAGACTTCCGCCATCATGGTCACGAAGCTGCCGAAGCAGGGGTGGCAGGCCACCCCCTGCCCTCGGCCCTTTTCCAGGCGGGCGGGCCAGCCCCAGTGGTCGCGGGCCGTTTCCAGGGTCCGACGCAGGCGGTTGTCCCCGGGCAGCAGGTCGAGCCGCAGAGCGACCGGATCGCGCCCGGCCGCGCGGGCGACCTCGTCCAGGAAGGCCTCGTTGGCCAGGGCGTTCTGGGTGTTGTAGACCGAGCGCAGCCAGCCCACCGGCACCGGCGTGTTCACCATGCTGTACAGCACGTCCACGTTCCCGATGCGGTAGGGCAGAGTGGCCGCTCCGTCGACGGCGCCCTCGTCCCGGCCGTCCGGGACGCCTGCCGGATCGAGCTGGCCGCTGATCGAAGGGCAGGCCAGATGGTGGGACCAGGCCACGAGGCCGCCGGCGGTGTCCAGACCGGCCTGCATGACGTGCCGGCTGGCGGGCCGGTAGAATCCGTGGCGGGTGTCCTCCTCGCGGGTCATGACCACCTGGACCGGACACCCGGCGGCCTCGGCGAGCTCCACCGCATCGGTGACGTAGTCCACCATCAGGCGCCGACCGAATCCGCCGCCGGCGTACGAAGGGAAGACCTTGACCCGTTGCGGGTCCATCCCGGCTGCCGCGGCTGCCACGCTCTGGCCCCAGCTCACGGACTGGATGGGGCCGTAGACCTCGCAGAACCCGTCGACGATGCGGGCGGTGCAGTTGACAGGTTCCATGGGCGAGTGCGAAAGGAAGGGCAGCTCGTAGACCGACGAGACGACGGTGTGGGCGCTTGCCAGGGCGCCGGCCGGGTTCCCTTCCCGGCGCATGATCGCCGCGGCCTCTGGCCGGGCGGCGGCGAGCCGGGCGGCGATGGCGTCCGAGTCGAGATCCGGTTCGCTGCCTGGGGTCCACTGGACGTCCAGGGCGTCCCGGGCCTTCAAGGCCTGCCAGGTGGTGTCGGCCAGGACCGCGACCCCGCTGCCGATGGGCAGGACCCGGCGCACGCCGCGCATCCTGCGGGCGGTCGAATCGTCCACACCGGCAACCTGCGCGCCGAACACCGGCGCCCGCGCCACCGCCGCGAACAGCAGACCCGGGAAACGCAGGTCGAACCCGAACTCGGCTTCGCCGGTGATCTTGGCCAGGGTGTCCAGGCGGGGCAGGGACTTGCCGATCAGGGTCCTGGCCGCGGGGGCTTTCAGGGGGACGTTCTGGGGGACCTCGAGCAGCGAGGCCGCCTCGGCCAGGTCACCGAATCCGGCGCGGTTGCCGCTGCGTTCATGGACGACCTCGCTCCTGCGGGCCCGGCACTCCCCGGCCGGGACGCTCCAGCGGGCCGCCGCGGCAAGGATGAGCATCTGGCGGGCGGCGGCGCCTGCCCGGCGGACCGGGTCCCAGCTCGTGCGCACGCTGCGGCTGCCCCCGGTTCCCATCCGGCCGAAACGGGGATCGTTCCAGGCTTTGCGGACCTCGACCATTTCCCAGTCGGCTTCCAGCTCGTCGGCCAGCAACATGGGGATGGCCGTCAAGGGACCCTGCCCCAGCTCGGACCAGGGCACCTGGACGATGATCCGGCCCTCGGGCGTGATCTCCAGCCAGGCGTTGGGATTGAAGGGGGCACCGACGGCGCCCCACTCGGCTGCAGCCTCGGCGGCTGCGGCTTCGGTCAGTCGGAAACCCAGCACCAGGGCGCCGGTCAGCACTCCGGCGGTCTTCAGGAAGTCGCGGCGGCCGAGGTTGATCACGGTGGTCATCGCCCGCCTCCTTCGCTCGCCTTCTTGACGGCCCGTCCGATGCGCTGGTACGTGCCGCACCGGCACAGGACGCCGCTCATGGCTGCGGTGATCTCGGCGTCCGCCGGCCGGGGATTCCTATCCAGCAGGGCGACGGCCGTGAGGATCTGGCCCGGCTGGCAGTACCCGCACTGGGGCACCTCCAGTTCCTTCCAGGCCTTCTGGACCGGATGCAGGCCGTCCCGGCCCAGCCCCTCGATGGTCGTGACGGCGCCGGCAGCGGCTTCTCTCACGGACAGGGAGCAGGACCGCACCGCCTCGCCGTCCAGCAGCACGGTGCAGGACCCGCATTCGCCGACGCCGCAGCCGTACTTGGTGCCGGTGAGATCCAGGTGGTCCCGCAGGATCCAGAGCAGGGGCGTATCGGGATCGACGTCCAGGGTATGGGCTTGTCCGTTGACGGTGAGATTCACGACGGCCATGAGGGCTCCCTTCGCTGCAGGATGGAACGGGCCGCGATCATAACCCGGGGGGCGCCGGGTGAAAAGGAAAACGGCCCGGCGTGGGCCGGGCCGTGGGGCGGGGGCAGAGCGCTGCGGATTACCGGGTCCAGCGGGTCAGCCAGGCCATGACCTCGTCGTGCCACTGGATGGAGTTGTGGGGCTTGAGCACCCAGTGGTTCTCGTCGGGGAAGTACAGCAGCCTGGCGGGCACCCCCTGCCTGCGCAGGGCGGTGAATGTGCTGAGCCCCTGGGTGTCGACGACCCGGTAGTCCAGAGCTCCGTGGACCACCAGGGTGGGCACGTGCCAGTTCTGGACGTGGTCGGCGGGATTGTGCAGGCCGTATTGGCTGCCCTCGGCCCAGGGGGTTCCGCCGTGCTCCCACTCGGGGAACCAAAGCTCTTCGGTGTCGAAGTAGGCCATGCGTTCGTCGAGGTTGCCGTCGTGGCAGACGAAGGCCTTGAACTTGTGGCTGAAGGGCTGGCCGTGCATCCAGTTGATCATGTAGCCCCCGTAGCTCGCGCCGGCGGCGACGACCTTCTGGGAATCCATCCAGGGGTACTTCTCCAGGGCGGCTGCAAGTCCCTTTTCCAGGTCCTCGAGGGGACGGTCGCCCCAGTGGCCGCTGATGGCGTCGGTGAAGGCCTGGCCGTAACCCGTCGAACCGTGGAAGTCGATCGCCAGCGTGGCGAAACCGGCGCCGACGTAGGCCTGGGGATTCCAGCGATAGTGGAAGTCGTTGCCGAAGCTTCCCTGCGGACCGCCGTGGACCAGGAAGGCGACGGGCCACTTCTGCCCGGCGAAGGCCTTGACCTCGCTGAAGTCGTAGGGCTTGACCACGTAGGCGTAGACCGTCTCCCCGTTCCAGCCCTCGAAGGTGAACTGCTCGGGTTCGCCCATCAGGCAGCGGGAGAGCTTCTCGCCGTTGAGATCGGTGATCTGCTTCGGCTCGCCGCCCGAGGTCTTGACGACGTACAGCTCGGTGGGGGACTGCAGGTGCTGTTGCCCGAAGAGCAGACGATCCTTGCCCAGCAGGCTCAGGCTCATGTTCCTGCCCATGCGGACCACCGGTTCGGCCCTGGAAGTGGCCACGTCGATCCGGAAGATGCTGGTCTGGCCGAGATAGCCCGCCGTGCAGAAGATGGTCTTGCCGTCGGGGCTGAAGACCAGGCCGTGGGGGGTGAGATCCAGGCCCTCGTGGACCAGGTCGATCCGCCGCAGCTGCCCGGTGGCCCAGTCCATGAGCTTGATGTGGAAACGGTCGGCCTCGAAGCCGGGCCGGTCCATGGCCAGGAAGGCCAGGGTGGATCCGTCGGGGGTGAACACCGGTTCGGTGTCCCAGGCCTGGTTCGTCTCGGTCAGGCAGCGGAGGGCGCCCGAGCCGTCGGTGGGGACGGCGTACAGGTCGTAATCGGTGCTCCAGGCGGGTTCGCTGCCGGGCAGGATCTTCGCCGTGAAGATCACTTCCGAACCGTCGGGGGAAACCGCGACCTCCTCCAGTCCGCCCCAGGGCTTGGTGGGGACGTCGGCGTCCAGCCCGGGCATCAGGTCCAGCGGTTCCATGGTCTCGCCGGGGACCAGGAACAGGTGGTTGCGCTTGCCGTCCTCCCAGGTGTCCCAGTGCCGGAACATCAGCTCGTCGTAGGTCAGGCCGGTGGTCTTGGCCTGCGCCAGTTCGGCGTCGCGGTCCAGGGTGCCCTGGATGCCGAGGCCGGGGTAGACCTCCATCGTCACCAGGAACGCATGCAGGTCGGGGACGACCCGGAACTCGCCGACGTCCAGGGCCAGCCGCGTCACCTGGACGGCCTCGCCGCCGGACGGATCGATCTTCCAGATCTGGGAGCCGCCGCCGCGGGTGGACAGGAAGAAGAGCTTGCCGTCCAGGCACCAGCGGGCATTCCAGTCGGCGGCCTCGTGGGTGGTCAGGCGCCGGGGCTCGCCGCCCTCGGTGGGCGAGATCCAGATGTCGGTGCGGCCGCGGTTGGCCTCCAGGTCGGTGGTGCGCACGGTGTAGGCGACCCACTTGCCGTCGGGGGAGACCTGGGGATCGCTGATACGGTCCATGGCCAGCATGTCGTGGACGCTGAAGGGATGCTTCTGGTCGGTCTGGGCCGGGGCCGCCGCGGCGACCAGGACCAGGCAGAGGGAGAGGATCAGACGCGACTTCAAGGGATACCTCCGGATTGGGGGCCAGCGAACTTCGGGGATGCAATCGGGAAAATATAGCCCACGGGCGGCGGGTTGACGAGGGCGGAACGCCGGCCCGGGGGATCCGGCATGGATCCGGGATGGGGCTTGAATCGGTCCCGGGAGATTGTTAAGATGGTATCGATATTCCATTCCCTATCCCGGTGGTCATCATGAAGACTATCAAGGTGGATGCTCCGGTCCTGTTCGTCCTCCTGGCCGCAGCCTCGCTTATGACGGTTTTCCCGGCCCGCGTACTCGAATGCGATGCGGTGATCTACGCCTGCGCCGGCGTCCATGGCGACACCGTCCAGAACACCGACGCCGGCCATCTGGCCTGGGGAGGGGTCGAACTGCTGGCGGCGCGGGCGGGCCGCTCGGTCCGGCCACCCTGGAGCCCCATCCACCTGCTGCGCTGGCTGAGCATGGCCGCCGCCCTGGGCTGCGCCTGGCTGGTTTACCGGGTGCTGGTCCGGCCGCTGGGCATCGACCCGGTCCGGTCAGCGCTGATCACCGGCCTGTTGCTGTTCAGCTATTCCTTCTGGCACTTCGCCCTCCAGGCCGAACCCCACGCGCCCCACGCCCTGTCCCTGGCGGTCTTCCTGGCCGCGGGGGCTTGGTTCCTCTCGCAGCCGGATCCGGCGCGGGGGGCGGCGACCGGCCTGGCCCTGGGACTGGCCACCCTGCTGCACCAGACGAGCATCATCCTGTTCCCCGGAGTCCTGCTCGCGTTGTGGTTCGCCCCCGGCGCCGGCCGCACCCGGCTGCGGTCGAGTGCAGGGTTCGCCGGCGCCTACGTCCTGACGGCGATCGTCCCCTACCTGGCCGTGGGCTGGTTCGTGCGTGACCTGCGGACCGTCCCCGAGTTCAGGGAATGGATCCTGGGCATCAGCACCTGGGGCTACTGGGGCAACTGGCGGCCCACCAGCCTCATCGCTGCGGCCGTGGGGATCGTCCGGTCCTTCACGGGATCCCACTATCTGCTGGGCGTCGGCGTGATCGGCGATCTGGCCAGCAGGCTCTTTCCTGCAGCCTCCTGGGAAGACGAACTGATGCTCGCGGCTGCGGTCCCGGGCTGGTTGAAGGTCGTGCTGATTCCCGTCCAGGCCGTCGTTCTGGGCGGGGTGGCTGTGGTCATGGCCAGGGCGGTCCCGCGCTTGCGGCAGGGTTGGCGCGCCCGGCCGGCCCTCGGCGTCCTGCTGGGCTTCTGGCTGACCATCCACCTGCTGTTCTTCACCTGGTGGGCGCCGGAACGGGCCGAATTCTGGATCGGGTTCTGGTTGCCGCTGATCGTGTTCCTGGCGCCTGGGATCGTGGCCGCCGGCGTGGGGCGCCGCACCCTCGTCCTGCTGCCTGCGGGCCTCGTGCTCGTGAACCTGCTGGGCAGCATCGCCCCCCAGTCCGCCGATCTGGAACCGGGAACGGCGGCGGCGGTGGCGATCGACCCGGTGGCCCGGGCGGGGGACGTCCTGCTGACGGACGTGCCCCTGAGCCGGCGGGCGGGCCGGTTCGTCTATGCTCTCGACATGGTTCGCGTCCCGGCGGATTCCGCCCGGGTCGGCGCCCTCGTGGATTCCCTGCTGACCGAGACGGGACGCCGGGGGAACACGCTGTTCTGGGTGGGTTGGCATCGGTCTGTCCCGCCGGGAGTGCTCGCGGCGGCGGAGGCGGGAAAGCAGGTGGCGGTGCGGGCGCCCGTCACGGTGCTTCCCTTGACCCGGACGGATGGCAGGCGGGGCTCGGATGATTAGCGGGGCACCGGCAGGGGGCGACCTTCGGGGTCCAGGTTCACGAAGGTGACGTCCGCCTGGGTGACGGGGACCACTTCCCCGCCGGCGCGCCGCTCCGCTTCCACGGTCACCCGCACACGTACGGACGTGCGGCCGACCTTCACGACCTCGGAATAGAAGCTGACCAGGTCGCCCACCTGCACGGGGGCGTGGAAGATCACCTCGTCCATGGCCACGGTGACCACCCGGGGGCAGCCCAGCCTGATGGCGGCCACGGCCCCGGCCTGGTCGATGTGGCTGAGGATGACACCGCCGAAGATGGTGCCCTGGGGATTGGTGTCCCGGGGCATCATCAGCACCCGGATGGCGGCGTTGCGGTCGGGATCGCTCACTTGGGGCCTCCACGGTCAGGATCGGGTGACGTCCAGGAGAACCCGGACGGACGAGGTTTGTCAATCCGATGTTGGAGCGCCTGGGGGGCCCTGGAGTTCCCGCAGCAGCCAGGCCCGGGCCAGGGCCCAGTCCCGCTTGACGGTGGCCGTCCCCATCCCCAGGGCCAGTGCGGTTTCCTCGACGTCCAGACCGGCGAAGTAGCGGCACTCGACCACCCGGGCGGCGCGCCGATCCCATTGCGAGAGACGGTCGAGGAGCGCATCCAGCCTGATGATGAAATCGGCGTTCGGTTCCTCCTGCGGGGCGGCCACTTCGAGGCCCGCCGTCAGGGGCAGCAAGACGTCGCCCCCTCCGCGCTTGAGGCGGCGGCGGTCGCGGGCATGGTTGACCAGGATCCGGCGCATGGCCACGGAGGCCACTCCGAGGAATTGCCCCCGTTCCTGCCAGCTCACCCGGGTCTGGTCCACGAGCTTCAGGTAGGCCTCGTGGACGAGGGCGGTGGGGGTCAGGGTGTGACCGGCCCTTTCCCGCCCGAGATGGCGCCGGGCGATCTCCAGCAGTTCCTCGTAGATCAGGGGCAGGACCCGGTCCAGGGCTCCGGCGTCGCCTCGCTCGGCCGAGACCAGCAGCGAGGTGATGTCGCCCGGGCTCACGGTTTCACCGTCCGGATCCGGGCCAGCAGTTCCAATTGATCCCTGACCTCGACGGTGTCCTGGGCGGCGGCGATCCGGATGTCCAGGGCTTCCCGCAACAGGGGTTCCGCCTGTTCGGGACGGCCTGCCGCCAGCAGGGCCTTGCCGAGCGCGAGGGCCCCGTCGGCGATGTAGGGATGACCGGGGGGCAGATTGCCCCGGTCGATGCTCAGGCAACGTTCCAGGAAGCCGGCGGCCCTTTCGTGGTCCTCCATGCTCTCGGCCACCAGGCCCAGATTGTAGTATCCCGCCGAAACGCTGGAGTGCCGCGGGCCCAGGGTCTCCTCCCAGATCCGGACCGCTTCGAGGAACATGGACTCCGCGGTCCGGGGATCGCCGCGATCGCGCACCACCCGGGCCAGGTTGTTCAAGGTGTTGGCGACGTAGGGATGCCGGGCCCCGAGCGCCTCGCGCCGGATGGCCAGGGCCTCCCGGAAAAGGGCTTCCCCCTCCGCTGCGTCCCCCTCCGCCCAGGTGGCGACCGCCAGGTTGTTCAGGCTCTGGGCGACCTCCACGTGCCGGGGTCCCAGCAACGCCCGCCGCAGGCGCAGCCCCTCCTCGATCAGGGGGCGGCCCAGGTCGTACCGGCCCTGGACCCCGTGGAGGACCCCGAGGTTGTTGAAGCTCTCCGCGGTTTCCAGGTGGTGGACGCCCAGGGTGCTGCGCCGCAGCTCGAGGGCCGCGGTGAACAGGCTTTCGGCGGTGGCATAGGCGCCCTGTCCCTGATGGAGCGTGCCCAGGTAGTCGAGGCTGCGCGCCACGTCCGGGTGACCGGGGCCCAGGGTCTGCAACCGGGCCTCGAGGCCACGGCGCGTCAGTTCCAGGGAGCGGTCGGTTTCACCGAGGTTCCCGAGGAGCCGGCCGTACAGGTGAAGGATGTCGGCCTGCAGTTCGGGTTCCTCGTCCAGCCGGTCGACCATGGCGTCCTGGCTGAGGAGCAGGAACTCCCTGACGCGCAAGGTGTCGCCGCGCACGCCCTGGGTGATCATGGGATCGGACACGTCGAACATGTCGATGAGCAGGCCGGTGACCTTCTCCGCCCGGTCCCTCTGCAGCGCGACCTCCTGCGCCTGCCTGCCGATCCTCGCCGCCTGCCCCGCCATGACCAGGGCGAAAACGAGGGTGACGGCGAAAAGGGCGGAAGCCGTCCCGACGGCCAGGGCGTTGCGACGGATGAACTTGACGGCGAGGTAGCCCGCCGAAGCCGGTCTGGCGGCGATGGGCAGCCCGTCGAGATGGCGGCGGACGTCCTCGGCCAGGGCTTCCACCGAGGGGAACCGCCGGGCGGGGTCGGGGTGGAGCGCGGTGCCCGTGATGACGTCCAGGTCGCCCCGCAACTGCCTGGCGTGCCGTCCGGGACATGTGCTCGGCCGGGGCGCGAGATGACGTTCCAGGTGGCTGGCGAGGGCTGCAGGGTCCCGTTCCACGTCGGGAAAGGGCCGGCGCCGGGTCAGCAGTTCGTGGAGGATCACGCCGAGGGACCAGACGTCGACCCCGGTCCCGGCCCGTTCCCCCTTCAGGAGTTCCGGCGCTGCGTAACCCGGGGTCAACAGCCGGGCCCCGGGCCTGGTCAGAGGGCGGGTCAGGTCGGGGACGGTGGGATCCAGCATCTTGGCGATCCCGAAGTCGAGGAGTTTCACCCGGCCGTCGGGCAGGACCAGGATGTTGGCGGGCTTGAGGTCCCGGTGGACGACAAGGTTCCGGTGGGCGTGCTGGACCGCGGTGCAGATGGTCAGGAACAGTTCAAGGATCGAGCGCAGGGACAGCGCCTGCTGCTCGCACCAGACGTCGACCGGAACGCCGGCGACGAATTCCATCACCAGGTAGGGCCGGCCGTCGGGGGCGGCTCCGCCGTCCAGCAGGCGGGCGATGTTCGGATGGTCGAGACCGGCCAGGATCTGCCGCTCGAAGCGGAAGCGGGTCAGGATGTTTTCGGTGTCCATCCCGCGCCGGACGAGTTTCAGCGCCACTTCCTGCTCGAACTGGTCGTCATCCCTGCGGGCCCGGTAGACCACGCCCATGCCGCCGGTCCCGACCCGCTCCAGGATGCGGTAGGGCCCGATCCGCTGCTGCACCATGGGATCGGGAGGCAGGTCCGTGCCGGGATCCCAGGACAAAGGCGCCTCGAGCGCCCCGTCCTGATCGCCGGCGGCGAGCAGGGAGCGCAACTCGCGGTGCAGGTCCGGATCCCGGCGTTCCAGGTCGGCCAGCCTGGCCGCGCGCCCGGCGGGATCCAGGTCGTGCAGCTCGGCGAAGAGAACGGAAATGGTCTGCCAGCGACCAGGGTCCATGGGCCCTTCCCCCGGGGTGACGCAACGTCCTGCAAACTCAGGATATTCTATACCGGGCGAGGAAATCCGCCAGAATATCGGATTAATTTGATCCCTGTTTGTGTCGGACGGGGCGTTTCCCTTCAAAGGACGATGCTTCCGACCACCGACCCGGCCCGAGGGGCTGGAAAGGGGACCTGTCATGATCCGGAATCGAGATGCGATCATTCTGGCTTTGCTGCTGTCGATCTTTTCATGGTGCCTGACGCCCGGCGACGCGGTCGCCACCACCGAAACCGCCGTGCTCGTTCCCGGTGATGCGGCCGCGGGGGACGATTTCGGGTGGTCCCTGGCCGTCGAAGGCACGACCCTGGTCGTGGGCGCCCCGAATGCGGACGTTGCGGGGAATTCCTCCCAGGGGGCCGTCTACGTGTTCGAGGACCAGGGCGGCTCCTGGGTTCAGATCCAGAAGCTGACCGCTTCGGACGGAGCGGCCTTCGACCAGTTCGGATTTGCGGTCGCGGTCTCCGGGGACCTCATGGTCATCGGGGCGGAGGAGGCCCCCATCGGCCCCAATTCGTCCCAGGGGGCGGCCTACGTCTTTGAGCGCACCGGCGGGCTCTGGGCGGAGATCCACAAGATCGAGGAGCCGTCCACCATCGAGAACTTCGCGGAATACGGACATTCCGTGGACGTCGAGGGGGAGACGGTGGTGATCGGGGGATCGAAGGCCGGACCGATCGCCCACGGCCGGGTCTACGTCTACGGGCGGAACGAGGGGGGCACCGACGCCTGGGGCCGGGTGGCCGAACTGCAGGACGACGTCAACGACAGCAACGCCGGTTTCGGCGAGAGCGTGGATCTCGAAGGGGACTACCTGGTGGTCGGAGCCCTGCTCCTGGACCGGGTGCAGGGCACCTACAACAACGAGGGCGGAGCCTACGTGTTCCGGCGCGACGGTTCCGGGGTCTGGAGCCAGGTGGCCAAACTTTTCGGCAGCGATGCCGCCGGCAACGACCGCGGGGGGATCGACGTCGCCATGGACGGGATGAAGGTGGTGGTCGGGGCCTACTCCTACGAGAACGGCGGGTACGGCCGCGGCGCCGCCTACCTGTTCGACAACCCGACCCAGACTCCGGGGGGATGGGTGGAAACCGCCATCCTCACCCCGGGGGATCCCCAGGACTTCGCCTACTTCGGGCATGCGGTCGCGGTGCTCGCCAACGACGTCTGGGTGGGGGCCGAGGGCCACACCAGCGGTGCAGGCAAGGCCTACCGGTTCAACGTCGATCAGGGCGGTCCGGGCGCCTGGGGCGAGGCGGAACAGTACGTCGCCGGTTCCCCGGCCGCCAACGATCTGCTGGCCTACGCCATGGCGGTCGATTCGGGCACGGTGGCCATGGGCGCCTTCGCCAAGGATGTCGGCGGGGCGGTCCTGGTCTATCCCGCACCCGGCGGAGGGGCGAGCCCGGTTCCCGGGGACAGGGCCCCGGGAGCGTCGGCCGGCAGGCTGGCGGCCTATCCCAACCCCTTCAACCCCGTGACGACCCTCGCCTTCACCGTGGACCGCCGGGGCGAGGTGGAAGTGCTGGTTCACGACCTGCGGGGCGCCCTGGTGGCCCGGGTTTTCCGGGGAGAGCTGGGGAGCGGAGAGCACCAGGTGACCTGGTCCGCGGACGGGGTTCCGTCGGGCCTGTACCTGGCCACGGTGCGGGCGGGCCAGGAATTCCGCACCACCACCGTCAACCTGGTGAAGTGACGTTTCACCGGCTCCGGAAGGAGGAGGGTCGCCGATCCCGGGGAGGATCGGCGGACCGCCCGTTTTCACGGGGCGGGCGGGGCCCGGACAGCCGATCCTTGCCTCACCCGGGCCCTGGGCCTTATCCTGCCGGGAGCAAGGGAGCGTCAGGATGGAATCGCGCGATCAGAATTCCCGGGGCCGCATCGAGGCCGTGTGCGTCAGCGAACGCCGGGGCGAGGTCAAGCGCGCCGTGGCTGCGGGGATCCTCCAGCCAGACCACGGACTGGAGGGGGACGGACACGCCGGACCCGGCCATCGCCAGGTCTCCATCCTCGCAACCCTGAGCATCGCCCGGATCAAGGCCGTCATCCCCGAACTCGAACACGGCGCGTTCGCGGAAAATCTGGTCGTCTCGGGTCTCGACCTGTCCGGAGTGCAGGTGGGCGACCGGCTGGCCGTCGGCGGGACGGCCGTCCTGGAGGTGACGCAGATCGGCAAGGAGTGCCA
>JAHJTW010000083.1 GCA_018829565.1 bacterium
CAGGACCAGGTAGATGGCCAGCATGGCGATGCCCAGCGCGCCCAGAAGCTCGTCCCTGGCCTCCTTCATGTCCGCGTCCTCCCCCGCCAGGCCGGCCCGGTATCCCGCCGGCACCGTCAGGCGGGTCAAGGCCTGCTGGACGTCGGCCGTCACGAAGTTCAGGGGACGGCCCTGGTGCAGGGCCCTGATCTCCAGGGTCGGCAACAGGTTCTCCCGCGTCACCAGGCCCTGGATCACCTGTTCGCTCCCCGACGCCAAGGAGCCCAGGCGTACGGGCGCGTCCGTCCCCGGGGAATCCAGCCGCACGTCGAAGGCATCGTCGCGGTTCGCCCGGTGCTCGGCCCGGTACCTCACGTTGATGGGGGTCTGCACCCCCAGGGGCTCCCGCAGCACCCCGGCGGGGATCCCGTCCAGCGCGGCGCGCATTTCGAAGGCCGTCGCCGCCGGCGTCAGTCCCGCTTCCCGGGCCCGCTCCGGATTCACGCTGACCACCATGCTGAGCTGGTCCCTCCGCCAGCTGCGGTACGGATTGGTCACTCCAGGCACGGTCGACACCACCGTGAGCAGGCTGTCGCCCAGCGCGTCCAGGATCAGGGGATCCTCCCCCTGCAAACGCACGACGATCGACGCGGGTGTCGTGGCCTTCGCCGTGCTGCCGGATTCGCGGACTACGAGATTGCGGATCCCTGGCACTTCCGCCAGCTTCCCGCGCAGGCGATCCTGGATCTCCCATACGGTTTCGTCCCGTTCGGTGCGGGGGGACCAGGTCACCGAGAGGAAGGCCTGGGTCGGGCCCTGCACACCGCCGCCGCCGAACGAGTGCATGCCGGGCTCAAAGCCCATCTGGGTGGAAAGCTGCAGGAGGTCCGGTTCAGCCAAAACGATCCGCTCGACTTCGCGCACCACACGCTCGGTCTCGTCCAGGGAGGATCCCGACGGCGTCTCGACGGTGACGAAGCTGGCCCCGCCGTCCATCTTGGGCAACAATTCCATGCCGCTGATGCGCAGTACAACCAATCCTCCGCCGAACAGCAGGACCGCCGACACCAGCACCAGCGCGCGTCGGCGCAGGGACGCCCTCAGGACGGCGACGTACCCGTCCCGCAGCTTGTCCATCATGCGGTTCCACGGGCCGGCGAGCTTGGCGGCGAACTCGTCGGAACGGCCCCCGCCTTCCCCCAGGATGGCCGTCAGGATCGGCACCAGCAACAGGGCGACCACCAATGAGGAGAGGAAAGCGATGATCATGGTCGCCGCCAGCGGACCGAACGTCTTGCCGATGAATCCGTACAGGAACAGCAGGGGGACCAGCACGACCAGGGTCGTCAGGTTGCCGGCGATCACCGCGAACTGGATCTCCTCGGCGCCGGCACGGGCCGCGGCCAGCGGGGACAGGCCGTCCTCGACCTGGCGGCGGGTGATGTTCTCCAGCATGACCACCGAACCGTCGACGACCATGCCCACGGCCAGGATGATCGCCGTCAGGGTGACCATGTCCACCTGGATGCCCAGCAGCAGCATCACAGCGAAGGTGAGAAGGAAGGACATGGGCATGGAGACGGCCACGACCAGCCCGCGCCGCCAGCTGCCGAGGAACAGGAAGATCACCAGAGCGGCCAGCAGCAACGCCTGCCAGACGCTGCCCAGCATGTTGCTGACGACCTGGCGGGTGAACGATGCGGATTCCTCGGCCTCGCTGAACACGACGTCCGGATACTGCGCCGCCAGTTCGACCAAGCGGGCGCGGGCGGCCTCCACGACCGCGATTGTGTTGGCGTCGTCCTGCTTGAAGATCTGCAGGGCGATGGCCGGCTCGCCGCCGACGTGGAAGCGGGAGAGGTCCTCGGCGCCGCCGACGACGATGTCGGCCACATCTCCGACCTTCAGTTGCCGGCCGTCGACGACCGGCAGCGGCACCGCCGCCAGGCCGCCGGGATGATCCGGCTGGCCGTCGACGCGGAATCCGTACTGCGTGCCGCCGCTGCGGATCTGTCCGGCCGGAAGGCTCACGTTGTGGTCTTGCAGCGCCGCCGCCACCTGTCCGATGGTCAGGCGGTAGGCCTCCAGGGCCGTCCGGTCGACCTGGACCGAGATCTCCGGTTCATGGCCGCCGAACACGTCGACCACGGCCACGCCCGGCACGCGCTGGATCTCGGGGGCCAGGACGTCCTCGGCCAGGCGCCGGACCGACACCAGGTCCTCGCCCCGGGCGCCTACGGTCAGGACCGGCCGGTCGCTGGTGGAGAATTTCAGGACCAGGGGATCGGCGATACCCGCCGGCAGTCCGGCTCGGATGCGGGTCAATGCGTTCTGGACATCGATGGCCGCCAGATCGACCGAAACCCCGTACCGGAACTCGACCTCCACCAGGGACAAGCCGTCCTGGGATGTCGAAGCCACACGAGCCACTCCCTCCAACGAAGCGCACTCTGTCTCGATGGACTCTGATACCAGGTCCGCCACATCAGCGGCCGTCGCCCCCGGGTACGAGGTCAGGACGTTCACCAGGGGCGGCGCCGTGTCGGGAAACAGCTGGATCGGCAACGCGAAGTAGGCCAGGGTTCCGAACAGCAGCACTCCCAGCGAGAGGGCGTAGACGGTGTGGCGATTGTCGAGGGCGAATCCCGGCAGGCTCACGATCCGGCCTCCTCACTGACGGAGAAGACCGCGGCGCCGTCGCTCAAGCGGTCGAGGTTGGTGACGGCGACGACCGCGCCCTGCGGGGGCGCCGGCGCGATGGAAACCCAGCCGTCGACCTCCAGTCCGGTGGCTACCTCCCAGCGCCGGGCAATCCCATCCTCGATCAGGAAGATCCACTTGCCGTCTCCCCGGCCCGCGATCGCCCGCGAAGGAACCGCCGCCCCGCCCGTGCTTTCCTCGAGGGAGAAGCGGACGCGTACCGGCTCTCCCGGCCGCCAATCCGCTCCTGCTACCGCGGGCACCGGCAGGGTGACGGCAAAGGTGCGCCCCTGGCCGCTGGCTGCCGGGGCGACTTCCTGCACCGTCGTCATGATCGTGCCGGATCCCGGACCGGTCAGGAAGGCCGGGATGCCCTCCTTGATGCCGGCACGCAGATCCTCGGCCACGACCGGCACCTGCACCTCGATTTCGAGTCCTCCCAGCAGGACCAAGGCCTGCCCGGGCAGGACGTGCTGACCCGCTTCCACCCTCCACTCCAGGATGGAGCCGGGAAACGGGGATCGTTCGCGGGTCCAGCCTAGACGGGCTTCGGCTTCGGCCAGGGCCGCCGCCGCCGCTGCCGCCGTGCGTTTGCTCGCCTCCAATTGGTCCTGCGGCACCGCGCCCCGTGCGGCCAGGCCTTCATCCTCGTCCCTCCGGCGCGACCAGTAGACGTGGTCGGCGCGCAGCCGGGCCACGGCGGCCTCCAGGTCGGGCGCATGCAGGCTGGCCAGTTCCCGCCCCTCCGCCACGGATTCGCCTTCCTCGGCCCCCAAGGCGGTCACCGTTCCCTGGACCCTGGCCGCCAGCAGGACCTGCTTGGCCGGTGCGACCGTGCCCAGATAGTCGAGAGTTCGCTGCAGGGGGGCCGTGCGCACCGTGGAGACGCGAACCGCCACCGGAAGCGTCTTCGGTTCCGCGGATTCTCGCCTACACCCCGGTAAAGCCGTCGCCAGAAGGATCGCTCCGGCCAAGGCGAGCGCCATGCCGCCCTTGCTCCATGTTCTCCTCGTCATCGCACACCTTCCATCAGATCCAGGGCCAACGGGGAGGTCAGGGTCCCGGCCGACCTGTGGAACTCGATCCGGGCGAGCCGGACGTCGTTGCGCAGGGCGGCCGACCTGATCTTCAAGGACAGCAGTTCGTTCTCATCCGTCAGGAGCGTCGACAAAGGCAGTCGGCCTGCCTCATACAGTTCGGCCTGGGCGGCCACCGCCCTGGCCTTGGCGGCCGCGCTCTTCAGGACCAGCCCCAGCTGGCCCTCCGCCGACTGCAGCCGCTGGGATGCGACTTCCATTCCGATATGCGTCTCCTGCCGTACGGCGGCCAGGCGGCGGTCGGCCGCCAGCTGGGTCGCCCGTGCGCCCTGGGCGGAGGCCTTCAGGCCGCCGCCGGTGTACAGCGGCAGCCTGACCGCGAGGCCCACGGCCCATTCCTCCTCGAAGTCGAGAGCGTCGCCAGCCCGCGACCGCAGCGATCCGAAGCCCGACAGTTCAGGCCAGGCTGCCCGCCTGGCCGCCTCGGCGGAAGCACGGCTCTGGCGAAGCCTAGCTTCGGCCTCCCGTATCGCCGGGGACGAGCTATCCTCGAGGTCGGCGGTTGGCCCTGTCGAGGCCGGTCGCGGCTCCGATTTCGGGTAAACGGGAACCTCCCTGCCTAACCAGCCCGCAAGACGCCATGCGACCTCACGCAAGGCCGATTCCACAGCCAGGCTGTCGGCCCGCGCCCCGTCCAGGGAGGAATCCAACAGGGAGAGATCACCGGGCGCCGCCCGGCCGGCGCTCACCAGATCGGCGGCTTCCGTGCGCCGGACTTCCAGAGCAGCGATGCGTCCCCTGATCAGTCCGAGGTTGTCCTCGAACCTGCGGGCCTGGATGAAGAGTTCCGAAACCGCTGCGATGGTCGCCTGCTTGGCCTGGTCGAGATCCGCCGACGCGGCGTCGGCCCCAGCCCTTGCCGCCATGAGACCGGCCCTGCGTCGGCCCCAGTCGAACAGGGGCATTTGCAGGGACAGAGATCCTTCGTAGATGTCATCGTCGAGGGGGGGGAACACCCCTGCCTCGTGGATGGGCAGGACGGTGTTGGGATCGCTGTACCTTGTGTAGCCCGCGGCTGCCGACAAGTTTGGAAGCAGGGTGCCTCGGGCCTCCCCGATCCGGGAAGTCGCGCGGTCCCGGTCGAACTTTGCCGCTTGCAACCCGAGATTGCCGTCCAGTGCTTCGGCCAACGCCGCCTCGAGTCCGACCGCCGGAACGCCAACGGCCGGAACAACTTCCGAACCGGACGCCACCATGTGGAGGCAGACCGTTCCCACAAACGTAATGGCAGATAAAGTGGTTCTCATCTCTGACTCCCGCCTGGTCTTTGCGGACCTACCATGCATGCTATTCAGCCGGTTTCTTCGCCCTTGGAAGCAGATTCGCCTTGCGGGGCCCCAGGTGTCTTCCTATAATTAACTAACCGATTAGTTAATACGCAAGGGAAAAATTCAGGAGGTGACATGCGCATCACAAGAAATGCAGAAAAACACCCCAGAAATCCCGAAGTGACCCGCGCCGCCCTGCTCGCCGCAGGATTGGAGTGCTTTGCCGAACTGGGCTTTGCCGGCTGCACAACGCAAGAGATCGCTCGGATAGCGGGCGTAAACAAAGCGCTAATCAGCTACCACTTCGGCGGCAAGCAGGGTCTCCTCGATGCTCTCCACGGTCAGGTCTTCGAACGGCTCGGCCCTGGTATTGCCCGGTTGCCGGACCCCCACAGCGATGCCAACCAGAATCTGAGGGACTATATCGGGGCCTTCGCTGCACTGGCAGACCTGAACCCGGATTATCCTGTCATGCTCCTGCGTGGGCTTATCGCCGGCGATACGGATCCGGAAGGTGGGTTAGCCCATCAGCTCCTGGAATCCAACCGAGTTCTGAAGGCCATTCTCGTCAAGGGAATCGAGGAAGGACGATTCCGCGCCGTGGACCCTATGTTGACCCAGGCGAGCATCCTGGGCAGCCTTCTATTCTTCTTCGCGACTGCGGCCACCCGCCGGCGCATGGCCTCCTCCGGCAAGATCGCGTCTCCCCCCCCCCATGCCCTCCACTTCGTCGAACATCTCAAAGATCTGGTCATCAGGGGAATCGCAGCAGATGAGTAGCCCAGTCGCACCAACCCGCTATCGATTCTACCCCGGAGAAGAGCGATGCGCGCCCTGACTCATTTCAACCAGAATTTCGGCCTTGTCGAGAATCTCCTTCAGATGTTCGTCCTGGCCTCGGGTCTGGTCCGAAACGACGACAGAACGGGGAGTTCAGAAGATGCTGGCACAAATGACCAAACGTGGGCCCCATTCGCAGCCAATCAGCAGATCGCGTTACGGGTACAATCCTCAACCCAAGTTCCGCCTTGGCTACTCGAGAAAGGCGGGTTGGACTTTTTGCTTCGCCAAGCTGTCATAGCAGCTTGCACCGCGCTCGAGAGCTATTTCTGGGACATCCTCGCAGAGAACGCCCTTTCAATTGTACGTGTCCGAGGTTCACGGACCGAACCTGAGCTGCGAAACCTGGTCTTGACCCTCGGAGAAATGGTGGAGCTCGAACAACTTCCCAGCGCCGATGAGCGCCTGGAAAGGATCGTCCTGAAGAATTTTGAAAGAGGCATCCTTTCGGACGCGACCGTGATCGACAAGGTGGCTCGATTGTTCGGTGTGCGTGACATATGGGATGACATCGCCCGGATAGCCGACATGGACGCGAGCATCATGCGGCGAATGATTGGGGAGCTTGTGGCGCGCCGAAACCAGATCGCACACAGGGCCGATAGACAGGAACCGTCAGCCCCGGGGCAATCCGGCCGCCTTCGCCCGATCACATACGCCTGGACGATATCGCGCGTCCAATCCTCGCGGACCGTCGTCACTGCTGCTTCCGAGGTCTTTCAATCAATCACTTTGGATCTTGCGAATGCGCTGCACAAACGTGCAAGACGAAGTTCGGCAAGCACCTCCCCGTAATCGTGCAGCCGAATCCAACGCCCAGGACCAGAATTACTGGCAGAACAGCGGTCCGACCATCGGTAATCGCTCACCGAAAATCTGATCAACTCCCCCAATCATGGCAACTCGCCTTCGTAACGTAATCAAGCGACTTGTCAGTGGGCGTGCCCGGAATCCGCATCGTGCCCAGCATGGTGGGAACCGGCTGCGACAATCGCGTCGTGCACGCCCTCGACGTAGTGGACGTAGGTCACATAGGCGGCCACGAACTCACGTCCCGCGTCGACACTCCGGTTCTTGTTCTTGCTGGCCTCAAGCGCCTTCTGGAACTTCTCCGCGACGGCGCTCGCCAGATGCCGGTTGATCTTATCGATCATCCCATCGACCGAGCCGTCAGCCAGCGCTTGATCGGCCATCTGGACGATCGGAGCGGCGGGATCATCCTTGAGGCCCGTGAAGGGCGCGCCTTCCCCCTCGCGGTGGAGTCGAATAAGTGTCTCCAGAAAGTACTGATCGGCAAGATCCCTGGCATCCCCGCCAAGCGCGCGGACCTCGACCGCCCGCCGAAACGCGGCCGAAACTTCCGCCTCGTATTCCGGCATGATCCACTTGAGGACCGGAGTGACGTCGCCCGATTCGAGCGCTGCTCTAGCATCGGGAACAACAGGACCGGTCATCGAATCGCAGTGCGCGAAGGCACCACCTGCAAGCATCACCAAGATTCCCGTCAGCAAAACACCCGACAGCCGCACTATTCTGGTCCTCGGGTTCCTTATCATGGTTCTCACTCCCTTTCGATTCATTCCACGCCGCCAGCCGTGCGGCCAGCAGCAATATTTCAAGATTCGCAGAGCGGCTGTGCGCCGCTCTCGTCAGCGAGCAGGTCGCTGATGGACGTGGACGCGAACGCTCTTTCGGTGCGAGCCAAGTCGTCGTCCAGTTTCTGGTGCAAAGCGCACAGGTTCGAACCGTGACTCTCGATTCCCAACGGGCATGATTGGATTCGCTGCAGTGGATCCACGGCGTTGACTACTTCGAGAACTCGGATATCGGCCGGATCCCTGGCCAAGCGAAACCCACCACTTCGCCCCGGACTCGAGGTCACGAGACCCGCGCGGGTGAGCTTCTGGAGCACCTTGGACAGGTAGCCATGAGGCACCTGTATAGCATCCGAGATCTTCTTCGTGCCTTGCTGCTCTTCAGGTTTGCGAGCCAGATAAACCACCGCTCGCAGGGCGTATTCTGTCGTCTGGGAGATCATCATGGCGTTTTCACCTCTCGTTCCTCCAATATATTTAAATAATACCTTGACGTCCAGGTTTGTTTTTGCGCCTCAGGCGACATCAGGACAGAGGAGGGCAGGACATGGCCATCTCGATCGAAACCACCGTCGGCGATCTCGTCGCGGAAGGAATCCACAGGGCGAGGGTCTTCGAGACCTACGGCATCGACTACTGCTGCGGAGGCAAGACGCCCCTGACGGAAGCGTGCCGAATAGCAGGCTGCACAGCTGATGAGGTGGTGGCCGCACTCGTCGCGGCCGACCGGGACGCCGGCGGCGGCGGTCCGGAGACGACCGATTGGCGGGCGGCCAGCCTGACGAAGCTCACCACGCATATCGTGCAGACCCATCACGCATTCATGAAGCGCGAACTCCCGCGGGTAGCGGACCTCCTGGCCAAGGTCAGGAACGCCCACGGGGAGAATCACCCCGAGCTTGCGGACCTGGCGCAGGTCTACGGCGCCCTGCGGGCCGAGCTCGAGGCTCATCTCGCGAAGGAGGAGCAGGTGCTGTTCCCCCTGATCCAGGAGATGGAAGCGACCCGCCAGGCCGGTTCCGCCCATTGCGGGTCGGTGAACAATCCCATCGGCGTCATGGAGCACGAGCACGACAACGCAGGCATCGCGCTGGGGCGAATGCGCGAATTGACCAACGACTACACCTTGCCCCAGGACGGCTGCGCCACCTTCGCGGCCCTGCTCGACGGGCTCGCCGCCATCGAACGCGACCTGCACGAACACATCCACAAGGAGAACAACATCCTCCACCCCCGCGCCGCCCGGCTCGAGGCCGATCTCCTCGCCGCCGCCCGCAGCGGGGCGTAATAAAGAAAGGAAAGGGACGACGTCATGGGATACCGCAAGCTCTGGGTGACTTTCGCCATCGTGGTGGTCGCTTCGTTCGCGGTGCTGGGCTGGTTCGGTCGCGAGATCTACCGGCAGGCGCCACCCGTACCCGACAGGGTCGTCACCACCGATGGCCGCGTGCTGTTCACCGGCAACGACATCCGCGACGGGCAGAACGTCTGGCAGTCCACCGGTGGCCAGGAACTCGGCACGGTCTGGGGCCATGGCGCCTACGTGGCGCCGGACTGGTCGGCAGACTGGTTGCACCGCGAGGCCGTGCATATCCGCGACACGTGGGCCCGCGAGGACTTCGGCCGCGAATTCGCTGCGCTCGGTCCCGAGGAGCAGGCGGCCCTCGAGGCGCGGCTGCAGGGGCTACTGCGGGTCAACACCTACGACCCCGCGAGCGGGGACCTGGTGATCGCCCCGGAGCGGGCCACGGCCATGGCCGCCGTGGGCGATCACTACCGCAGCCTCTTCGGCGACGACCCGGCCTTGGCGGATCTGCGCGAATCGTACGCCATGCGCACGCCCACCGTGGAGGGCGCCGGCCGGCTCGACGACCTGACGGCATTCTTCTTCTGGGCTGCCTGGGCTTGCGTCACCGAGCGCCCGGGCTCGGAGGTCACCTACTCCAACAACTGGCCGCCCGACGCCACGGTGGGCAACCGCCCCACCGGCGCCCTGATCCTGTGGACGGGCTTCTCGGTGATCCTGCTGCTGGCGGGCATCGCGGCCCTCGGCTGGTACTATGCGGCCAACCGCGAGGACAAGCTCGACCCGGCCACCCTGCCGGGCTCGGACCCGCTGACGGCCCTCCAGCCCACCCCCTCGATGCAGGCGACCCTCAAGTACTTCTGGATCGTGTGCGCGTTGTTCGTGGTCCAAATCATCGCCGGCGTCGTCACCGCCCACTTCGGCGTCGAGGGCACCGGCTTCTACGGCCTGAGCCTGGACAACCTGCAGCCCTACAGCGTGGCCCGCACCTGGCACGTGCAGTTGGGCATCTTCTGGATCGCCACCTCGTGGCTCGCGACCGGCCTGTTCATCGGCCCGGCCGTCTCCGGACACGAGCCGCGCTTCCAGCGCCTGGGCGTGAACGTGCTCTTCGGCGCGCTGATCGTCGTGGTCGGCGGCTCGCTGACCGGCCAGTGGCTGGGCGTCATGCAGAAGCTGGGCCTGGTGGAGAACTTCTGGTTCGGCCACCAGGGCTACGAGTACGTCGACCTCGGCCGGTTGTGGCAGATCCTGCTGCTGGTGGGCCTGCTGCTCTGGTTGGTGCTGATGGTGCGCGCCCTGCTGCCAGCCCTGCGCAGGAACGACGAGAACCGCTCCCTGCTGACCATGCTCGTCATCTCGTGCGTGGCCATCGCCGGATTCTACGGCGCCGGCCTGATGTGGGGCCGCCAGACCAACCTGGCCATGGCCGAGTACTGGCGCTGGTGGGTGGTGCACCTGTGGGTCGAGGGCTTCTTCGAGGTCTTCGCCACCGTGGTCATCGCCTTCCTCTTCGTGCGCCTGGGCCTGCTGCGCGTGCGGCTGGCCACCGCCGCCGCCCTGTTCTCCACCAACGTGTTCCTGGCCGGCGGCATCATCGGCACCTTCCACCATTTGTACTTCACCGGGACGCCGACGGCGGTCCTCGCCCTGGGTGCGACGTTCTCCGCCCTGGAGGTCGTGCCCCTGGTCCTGCTGGGGTTCGAGGCCTACCACAACCTGAAGATCAGCAAGGCCACCGAGTGGCTCAAAGCCTACAAGTGGCCCATCTACTGCTTCGTCGCGGTCGCGTTCTGGAACCTGGTGGGCGCCGGCATCTTCGGCTTCCTGATCAACCCGCCCATCGCGCTCTACTACATGCAGGGTTTGAACACCACCCCGGTGCACGGCCACACGGCCCTGTTCGGCGTGTACGGCATGCTGGGCATCGGGCTGATGCTCTTCGTGCTGAAGGGCCTGGCGGCGCGCCGGATCTGGAAGGACGGCGTGATCCGCTTCGCCTTCTGGGCCATCAACATCGGCCTGCTGCTGATGGTGCTGATCAGCGTGCTGCCGGTGGGCCTGGCCCAGACCCTGGCCAGCGTGAAGCACGGCCTGTGGTACGCCCGTTCGGCCGAGTTCATGCAGCAGGACCACATGCAGACCCTGCGCTGGCTGCGCGTGATCGGCGACACGATCTTCGCGGTGGGCGTCCTGGCCCTGGCGTATTTCGTGGCCGGGCTGAAGACTGGGTGGTCCCTGAAGCTGGGACATGATCTGCCGGAAAGGACGGGCCATGAGTGAAACCCTCCATGACCAGAGGAAGCGGAAGGATCTGCTGAAGCACATGATTCTGCAGCTGCACAATGGCGATGCGCCGGACGCCGTGCGCCCCCACCTCGTGCGCCTGCTGGGAAGGGTCCCGTACGACGAGGTCGTCGAGGTCGAGCAGGAGCTCATCAACGAGGGGCTCCCCACGGAAGAAGTGTTGAAGCTCTGCGACATCCACACCCAGGCCCTGCGAGGCGCGATCGACGATGGCGGGGACAAGGACGTCCCCGCCGGCCACCCCGTCGACGTGTTCCAGAAGGAGAACAAGGCATTGGCTTGGGAGATCTCCCAACTGGAGAAGCTCTTCGAAGAGTTGAAGGCGCTTCCCGACAGCGAGGACCCACAACCCCTCCTCCACGACATCCGGGTGCGGTTCAACGCCTTGATGGACGTGGAGAAGCACTACCTGCGCAAGGAGAACCTGCTATTCCCTTTCCTCGAGAGTCGCGACATCACCGGGCCGCCTACCGTCATGTGGGGCAAGCACGATGAGACACGCGAGTTGTTGAAGGCCGGGATCGAGGCGCTCGAGTCAACCGGCGAGGCCTCGGCTTCGGAGGCGGTCGCGGTGGTCGATATGGTCCTGCGGCCGGCCGCCGAAGCGGTCGGCGGCATGATCGACAAGGAAGAGCAGATCCTGCTCCCCATGTGCCTGGACACGCTCGATGAGTCCGATTGGGTCAAGATCGCGCGGGGAAGCGCCGAGCTCGGCTACTGCCTGGTCGTGCCGGTGGTCGAGTGGCGCCCCGCGGGTGAACCCGACGAGCCGGAGGCGGAAACCGGGGGCCGGATCCGGCTGCCGAGCGGCTCGTTCGCCCCGCGGGAACTGGAAGCCGTGCTCAACACCATCCCCTTCGACGTCACGTTCGTCGACGCGGATGACACGGTCCAGTATTTCAGCGAGGGCCGGGAGCGCATCTTCGCCCGCACCCGGGCGATCCTGGGCCGCAAGGTGCAGTACTGCCATCCGCCCAAGAGCGTGGACATCGTCCAGAAGATCCTGTCCGACTTCCGGGAAGGCAAGCAGGAACAAGCCCGCTTCTGGATCGAGCTCGGCGGCAAGTTCATCTGCATCGAGTATTTCGCCCTGAGGGATGCCGAGGGCAGGTACCTGGGCTGTCTAGAAGTGAGTCAGGATCTCACCGAGAAGCGCGCCCTGACCGGGCAGCAACGGCTGCTGAACTACGTGGGAGCGGATGGGGCCGATGAGTGACCGACCGGACATCACACCGGACATGAAAGTGGGTGAACTGCTGCGGTTCTACCCCGGACTCGAGGATGAGCTCGTCGCCGTCGCTCCCGCCTTCGAGAAGCTGCGCAACCCCGTCCTGCGGCGGACCGTGGCCAAGGTGACGACGCTGCGCCAGGCGGCCCGCGTCGGGGGGGTGACCGTCGGGGAGATCATCGGGCGACTGCGGTGCGCCGCCGGGCTGGAAGAGCCGTGGCAGGGCGACGAGGGCGGGTCCGGAACCTCGGAGAGGCCATCATGGGTGGATGATGTGGCCGTGGTCGCGACGCGGGATCTGCGCCCTGAGATCGAGGCCGGAGAACATCCCCTGCCGGCGGTGATGGGCCTCGTTCGGGAGCTCGCGCCCGGGCAGGCTCTCATGCTGGTGACGCCGTTCATCCCTGCGCCCATGATCGACCGCATCACAGGTGACGGGTTCCTGGCGTGGACGCTGCAGGTGGGTCCCGAGGAGTTTCACACCACGTTCGCGCGGGCTCGGGATGGCGCCACTTGATCAGCAGGTCGGTTCCTCTCTTCTGAATTGGGCCGCCGCCCGCGAATGATGGCGTTCCCCCCGCGAAACTCCCGACCCATAACCAACTATTTTGCAGGTACTTTGGCGAGCATTCCCGCGGGTGCCGGCGACCTCGGCTCTCGTAACGTGGGAGAACCACGAAACAAGTTACCACCGACGCCAGATGTTCCAGGTTCACTAAATCCATGCGAACCGAGATAAGGCCCAAAACTGCCCCGACGGGCTACTGTCGCGTCCGTAGTCCCCCATGGTACCGCCGGTCAAATGGAATCACGAGACATCGGCGCTTGCCCTGAACACTAGACAGCCGACTTGGCCCGTCCCATCCTGGCGCCGTTTCGCGGCCGGCAGCCTATCCCCCGTACCGAGGCTTGCCGAGACCTGCCTATCCTGTCCCGTGGTTACCAGAGTCACGTGGGTCATCGGCGCCCATCCGGCGCCGCGTAAAACCGTGCTGACCTTTTCGACCCGCAACCTCGACCGTCGCGTGCTTCAGCCCCAATCCCTCCGGAAGCAATCGCCGGTAATAGCCAGGATCCTGGGGTTCGCCAGCCTCGATCGCAGCCTCGACGGCGTAGTAGCCGGGCCCGATGGCCCACACGTGCAGATCGTAGATCCTGTTCTTTCCACCTTCTTCCAGGGCCTCCGACACTCTCTGACGAATGGCCAGCGGCGCCTGGCGGTCCAGCAGCACGCGTCCGCTCTGCAGCAGAAGACCACGCGCCCAACGGATGACCAGTACGGCGCCCAGAACGCCCATGACGGGGTCCAGCCAGACCGCGCCGAGATACTTGCCGGCCAACAGCGCGACGATCGCCAGCACGGAGGTCAGGGCGTCGGCCAGGACGTGCAGGTATGCGGAGCGGAGATTGTGGTCCTCATGGGCGTGGTCCTCATGGGTATGATCATCGTGGGTGTGGCCGTCGTGGTGATGGTGATCATGGTTCTCATGGTGCCCGCCGAGAATCAGCATGGACGCGCCATTGACGACCAGCCCCGCCACCGCGACGTAGATCGCCTGATCGAATACGATGTCGACCGGATTCAGGAAGCGACCGATGCTCTCGACGAGCATGACCACAGCGAAACCTGCGAGGACGATCGCACCGCTGAACCCGGCCAAGGAGTTGACCTTGCCGGTCCCGAACGAGAAGCCCTCGTCCCGCGCCCGGCGGCGGGCATAAATGTAGGCGAAGAGCGCTAGCCCGAGCGCCGCGGCGTGCGACCCCATGTGGAGCCCGTCGGCGAGCAGCGCCATGGAACCGTAGGCCAGCCCGGCGACGATCTCGACCGCCATCGTCACTGCCGTGATGACGATGACGATGACGGTACGACGCTCGCCCGGACGAGGCTGATCCTGGCCGAAAACGTGATCGTGCCGTTTCGCGGACATGGCTACGCCTTTCTACCCCATTTGAGATACAGCGCGGGCACGACGACGAGGTTGAGCAGCGTCGCCGTGACCAGACCGCCCAGGATCACGATGGCCATAGGCGATTCGAGTTCCGAACCGGGCTTGTCCCCGGCCAGAGCCAAGGGAATCAGAGCCAGACCCGTCGTCATGGCAGTCATGAGGATCGGACTCAATCGCTCCATCGAGCCCTGCACGACCGCAGCGGTGAGGGACAGGCCCTCCTTCTCGATCAGATAATTGTAGTGGGACACCATCAGGATACCGTTGCGGACGGCGATCCCGAAAAGCGTGATGAACCCAACCAGCGACGCGATCGAGATGATGCCCTCGGTCAGGAAGACGCTCACGATGCCGCCGATGAGGGCCAGCGGCAAATTCACCATGACGAGCGCCGCCTGCCGGAAGCTCGAGAATTCCATGTACAGCGCCAAGGCGATCGCCAGCAACGAGATGAGGCTCAGCAGGGTCACCGTGCGCGTGGCGCGCTCCTCGCTCTCGAACTGGCCGCCGAACTCGACGAAGTAGCCGCGCGGAAGATCGAGGTTCGAATCGATGTTCGCGCGGATCTCCTCGACGGCCCCGCGCAGGTCCCGCCCGGCGACATTCGCCTGGATGACGATCTTGCGCTGGACGTTCTCGCGACTGATGTAGTTCGGTCCCCGATCGGCCCGGATATCCGCGACCATCTCGAGGGGTATGGCGCCACCGGCCGGGGTATCGATCAACGTCTTGCGGATCGACTCGAGATCCCCGCGGTACTCCGGCGCGAACCGGACCACGAGGTCATGCCGATGCTCCCCGTCGTAGACCTGCGAGGTCGCCACGCCCAGGAAGGCGACGTCGATCAGCTCATCGATATCGGCCGCCCGCAGCCCGTACTGCGCCATGCGCTCACGGTCGGCCTGGATCCGCACCTGGGGCACGTCGGTCTGCTGGTCGACGAACAGGTCGACCAGCCCGTCGACCTCGGCCATCTCCTGCCGGATCTGCTCCGCCAGGCGCCTCAGCTCGTAGAGATCCGGACCGTACAGCTTGACCGCGATGGCCGCCCGCGTACCGGATAGCATGTGGTCGATACGGTGCGAGATGGGCTGTCCGATGGTGATGTTCGTCCCCTGGACCATCGCCAGATCCCGGCGCAGCTCCGCCAGAACCTCGGCCTTGGACTTCCGGGACAGATCGAGCCGCACCTCGAGCTCGTGTGCGTGCGATCCCAGCGAGTGTTCGTCCAACTCGGTTCGCCCGGTGCGTCGCGCCGTCGAGACGACAGCGTCGTTGGCCAACAGGATCTTCTCCACCATGGCCCCGAGTTCGTCCGATTCCTGCAGAGCCGTACCCGGCAGGGTCGCCAGCGAGATGTTGAACGTGCCCTCGTTGAACTCGGGCAGGAAGGAGCGCCCGAACAGCGGCAGGACCGCCAGGGCCGCAGCAACCAGCAGCGCCGACGCCGATATCACCAGGCCCTTTCGCCTCAGCACCACCTGCAGACTCGGCCCGTACAGCCGTTTCAATTGCCGCACCAGCCACGAGTCGCGGGCTTCGCGATCGCGGTCGGCCCGCCTCAGAAGGAAGGAACTGAGCGCGGGAGTCACGGTCACCGCAACGAGCAGCGAAGCCAGGATCGACACCACGTAGGCGAAGCCCAGGGGCTTGAGCATGCGGCCCTCGAGCCCGCCGAGGAAGAACAATGGCACGAACACCACGATGACGATGAACGTCGCCATGGCGATCGGAGAGCGGATCTCGCTCGAAGCCGCGGCCACCACCTCGTCGAATGGCCGTCGTTCGCTCTCCGGTCGCGCCGCGTTCTGCCGGATGCGTCGATAGACGTTCTCCACGTAGATGATCGCATCGTCCACCAACACACCGATGGCGATGGCCATACCACCCAGGGTCATGGTATTCACCGACATGCCGAGGGCCCGCATGGAGAGGAACGCCACGACCAGGGAAAGCGGAATGGCCAGCACGGAGATGACCGTGGTCCGGAAGTTCAGCAGGAACAGGAACAGCACGATCGTCACCAGGATCGCACCGTCGCGCAAGGCCCCGACGACGTTCTCGACGGCCACCTCGATGAAGTCCGCCTGGCGGAAGATATCCGTGTGCATGACCACGTCCGTCGGCAGCGAGGGCTTCATCTGCTCGAGAGTGCCGAGGATCTCCTCGGTCAGCCGGAGCGTGTTCGCCTCGGGCTGCTTGGCGACCACCAGCAGGATGCCGTCCTTGTTGCTGATCGAGGCCGTCCCCAGTCGGAAGGCGGGCGCCACCACCACCTCCGCCAGATCCTTCACCAGGACCGGCACCTGATCCTGGACGGCGACCACGGTCCGCTCGATATCCTGGATATCCCGCACGCGCCCCAGGCCACGGATCAGGTGTTCCTGCCCCGAGTTCACGAACACGCCGCCGGTGGCGTTGATGTTGGCCTCCGCCACCGCCTTCAGGACGTGATTCAGGGTCAGGCCGCGCGAGGCCACCTTGTAGGGATCGACCCGCACCTGGTACTGCTGGGTTTCGCCCCCGTAGACCAGGACCTGCGAGACGCCGGGAACCGATTGGATCCGCTTGGCCACCGTGAAGTCGGCCAGGGTGCGCAGTTCCATGGGCGACGTCTCCTCGGCGGTCAGGCCGACGAGCATGATCTCGCCCATGATCGAGGTGATCGGTGCCAGCACGGGCGCGTCGACTCCCTCGGGCAAGGCGCCGCGCATCACCTGCAGCTTCTCATTGACGATCTGCCGCGCGACGTAGATGTCGGTGCCCCAGTCGAACTCGACCCACACCGTCGAGAGACCCTGGATCGAGTTGGAGCGGACGCGACGGACACCCGACGCGCCGTTGACCGCCGTCTCGATGGGGAACGTCACCAGCTTCTCGACCTCTTCGGGGGCCATCCCGTGGGATTCCGTCATGATAGAAACCGTCGGCGCCGTCAGATCCGGGAATACGTCCACGGGCATATCTAGCGTGACGTAGGCTCCGGCCCCGAACAACGCCAACGCCGCCAGGAGCACGATCAGGCGGTTCTTCAGGCTTATCTGCATCAACTTGTCCAGCATGATTCGACCTGTCCTTTCCCGATCGCCGGTCAGTGCGCGTGGCCGTGACCGATTTCGGCGGTAGTGGCCGCCAGTTTCACGTGGTAGCCGCCGCGGACGACGACGCGCTCGCCGGGCTTCACACCCGCGAGGATGCTGACCCAGTCGCCGTACGTCGGGCCGACCTGGACGACACGCTTGGCGAAGGACTCGCCGCCTGCCTGGACGAACACGACGTCCATGCCTTCGTCCTCGAAGATCGCCGAACGCGGGATGGCCGTCGCGAAACTGCCATCGCCGGTGTACAGTTCGACAGGCGTGGACTCGTTGATGGTCAGGCGTCCGTCCGTGTTGGTGATCTCCAGCAGGATGGGTACCGTGCGGGTAACGGGATCCAGGGCGCCGCCGGTCGTCAAGACCTTCATGGCCTCAGGAGGCACGACCCAGCCCTCGCCGCCACTGTTGACCCAGGCGCCGACCGGGGTCCCCAGACCACGGAAGTCGGACTCGTACACGTTGACGCGCAACCAGACGACCGCGGGATCGGCGATGGCCATCAGGCGGTCCCCCGCCCGCAGCCGTTGACCGGGCTTGACCTGCCAGTCGATGACCTGGCCGTCGATGGGCGCCGTCAGGTTCAGCACGCCGCCGTCCCCGCTGCCGGCCAGCCGCTCATGGCCGGCCTTGCGCGCCAGATAGGCGTTCTCGGCTTCTTCGAACTCGCGAGCGGAGATGGCGTCCTGCTCACGCAGTCGCTGGGCTCGCTCGAAGTTACGTTTGGCCTGGGCCAAGGCCAGTTGCGACCCGGTCCAGCCGTCGCCCTGCAGGGGCGGCGCGATCCGGGCCACCGTCTGGCCGCGCGCAACGCGCGCCCCCGGCAGGGCCAAGTCGCCGGCGTCGGCCCCCTGGACGATGCCGTCGATGGGCGCGGCGATCTCGACATAGGCGGACGGCGAGGGCAGCACCTGGCCGATCGCCCAGACCGACTTTTTCATCTCCCGCTCGGTCGCCGTCGCCGTCGCGAACGGGATCTTCCACTGCTGCTCCTTGAGGAACGCGATCTCATCGCCGGATTCATCCTCATGCACATGGACATCTCCAGCCGAGGCATGGACCCGGAAACCGGGAATCGTGAACGTGCTGGAAACGCCCGGGCCTTCGTAGGCCAGTTCGAACCGGTAGGCGCCGGGCTCTTTGAGGCCGATGTCCGGCGCGAAGATCCCTTCGCGCAGGAGCGATTCGGCGGTCCGCACTTCCCGGCTCCCGTCGGCTGTCGTGAAGGTGAGCGTGACCTTGCCTTCGCGCACGGGCTGGAAGCCTTCCAGGACGGTCAGATGGATGATGAAGCGCCCCGAGCGCATGGCCACCATCTCGGGATATTCCATGAAAAGTTCCATGGTGTCGGTCCACCGGGTCACCGCGACGGTAGGCAGTTCGTCTCCGGCGGCGGGATGGGCGTCGGCTTCGACGCCGTGATCGTGACCATGGTCGTCGTCATGGCCGGGTTCCTGGGCGACGACACCTGACGCTCCCAGGAGCGCGGACAGGCTCAGACACACGGCGAGGAAAAGAATTCGTTTCA
>JAHJTW010000084.1 GCA_018829565.1 bacterium
CGAACTCGATGATGAGGCGCCGCCCCGCCGAGGCCAGGAAATCGGCGACGCGCTCGAGCGGCAGGTTGTTGGCGATGGCCAGGTGATGAACCAGCGCGAGGGCGATGACCGTGTCCGCCGGTCCCCGGTCCAGCAGGGCGTCGCGCTCGCTGTGGGCCCAGCCCAGGGATGGGCTGGGATTCTTCAGGTCCATGACCAGGGGCAGCAGGTTCGGCCGGTTCCCGCCGCGGCAGTCCAGCCAGTCCATCTCCACCGCCGCCGGATCGATGTCCATCGCCACGGTCAACCAGCCCCGGTCCGAGGCCAGCCGGCTGAAGTGCCCCGTGTTGGCTCCCAGATCCCACACAACCGGACCGCCGGCTCGGTCCAGCAGGGCCCCGACCAGGCGGCGCTTCTCCGCCAGGGCGGAGTCCGAGTAGTTGGTGTGGTCGTAGTAGTGCGCCCATTCGGTGTTCCGGTCCTTCCACCGGAGGCTCTTGACGGCCTTGTGGAGATTCTCGGTGATCCCGATCATCGCGTCCCTGCTGACCTTCACCTGGCGCCGCTTGACGGGCTTGCCCGCGTGCCGCTTCTGGCTGCGGGCGTGCAGGTGGACGTGCATCAGGATGCCGGGGTTCAGGAGGGATCGCCGGGGCAGCAGGCCCGATCCCATGTCCAGGGGCACGCCGTCGATCTGGGAGCGGAGCAGGCCCAGCATGCGGTGGTCCCGGTAGGACATCAGGGCCAGGGGCGCCAGGAAGTGCTGGCAGAACTGGCGGTAGGCGGCCCAGGGTTCGCCCGGCCGGTACCGGGTGAAGGACAGGGTGTCGATCAGGACCGGTTGGCCGCGGAGGAACTGGATGTTGTAGGCGGAGGCGTCCTTGAGGACCATCCCGTGGGCCAGGGCGTTGCGCTGCAGCCGCAAGGTGGCGACGGCCGCATCCCGGAGCTGGGTGAAGCACCACTCGTAGGGGTAGCTGATGAAGGGGACGCATTCCGGCTCGAGGACCGCGACGGCGCCGGGGACTGGCGCAAGATCCAGGGGCGCCTCGGTGTGGGGGATCAGCAATCCCTTGTCCTGGAGGGCGTCGTAGAGCCCGGACTCGTGGAGACAGGCCAGGTCGTCGGCGCAGGAGGCGTTGACCTGGCGCAAGAGGCGGCCGTCCCGCCGGAACAGGAATCCCCCGGGATCCCGGAAGGAGGAGGAAAGAGGGCCGTCAGGCATCCAGATCGTCGTCCTCTACGACGCTCCGGCCGGTGAACCGGGCCTTGATCCTTTTCCAGGAGAGCTTGATGGCGACGCCGGCCCCCACCAGGGTGGCGATGATGCCCTGGATGATGAAGCTGCCGGTCCCCGGATCCACGTAGGCGTGGGCCGAGACCGGGACCAGGAGGCCAATCACCAGGAAAAGCAGCGACTTCACAGCCACACCACCCCTCGACCGAAGGTCTGCAGACCGATTCCGATGATGCCGCAACAACTTGCAGGCGGCATGGTCCTGTTGAAAATATAAACAATCGACCGCATATCAAAAAAAATACGGATCGGGATGATAAAATGTTCCAGGTTCCGGTGGAACCTTGACCCCATCACGTGCATTATGGGGGGGTCCTCAGCAACCGCTCAAGCCCTCCGATGGAGCCCGGAATGAACAGGATGTTCCTTTCCCGACACGGTTTTTTGCCGCACCGGCAGGTCCTCGCCTTCCTCGTCTTGATCTCCACCTGTCTTCCCTGCGCCGGTCCGGCGCGGGCCGAAGGCGAGGCCGGGCCCACGGCCGAGGGTGGGGGCGCAACGACCGCCGCCGGCCCTGCCGTTCTGACGGGAACTTTCAAGTCGGCCTACGTCATCGATGCCGACACGGGCTTGCCCCTGGTCGCCACCAACGAGAGGGAGCGGCGCCAGCCCGCGTCCATGGTCAAGATGATGACCGAGTTGCTGGTGCTCGAGAGGGTGGCCGAGGGCGATCTGTCATTCGACGACGTCGTCCGGGTTTCCGCCAAGTCCAGCCGGATGGGCGGTTCCCAGGTCTATCTCAAGCACGGCGAGGAGTTCACCCTCCGCGATCTGTTGATGGCCCTGGCCATCCATTCGGCCAACGATGCCGCGGTCGCCCTGGCCGAGTATCTGGCCGGATCCGTGGCCGCCTTCGTCGACCTGATGAACCTGCGGGCCGCGGAACTGGGCATGACCGACACCGAGTTCCACTCGGTCCACGGCCTGCCTGCCGGCCGGGGCCAGCAACCCGATCTGACCAGCGCCAGGGACATGGCCATCCTGGGGAGGGAGCTCATCAGCCACCCCGAGGCCCTGGAGTGGTCCGCGATCGAAACGGCTCCCTTCCGCAACGGGGAATTCACCCTCCACAATCCCAACAAGCTGGTGGGGAAGTTCCGCGGTCTGGACGGCATCAAGACCGGATACACGGGACCGGCCGGATTCTGCGTCACCGCGTCCGCCGTCCAGAAGGGCAAGCGGCTGATCTCCGTGGTCATGGGCTGCGACACGGACAACGGCCGTGCGGTGGAAACCACCCGCCTGCTGAGCCTGGCCTTCAACATGTACCAGCAGGTCGACGTGGTGCCGGTCGCCGGGGCGGATCTGCCGCAGGAACATCCGGTCAAGGGCGGCAAGACGAAGACCGTTCCCCTGGTGTATGCCGAGGCCCTCTCCGTCAGCGTGCCCCGCGGACGCGAGGCGGACGTCGTGCTGAGGTATGACGTTCCGGACGATCTGACCGCCCCCCTTCCCGCCGGCACCGAGGTGGGACGCGCCGTGGCCGTGCTCGACGACATCGAACTCGGTGAGGTCGGCGTGAAGACGAAGCAGGAGGTGCTCAAGGGGAACTGGTTGAACAGGCTGTTCAACCGCTGACCCCGGGGATCCCATCTCCGGCCGACCACGCCCTGACCGGACCAGGGAGGACAGGATGAGCCCACACCCAGGACGGTTCCCGTCGCCCGCCGGGGCGCGTCGAGCAGGCCGGTTCTTGTGGGGTCCGGTCGCAATGGCCGCCATCCTGGGCTGCGCCGGATGCGGCGGCCCGCCGGCTCCGGGATACGTCACGGCCCCCCCCGTGAGATTCGTCGCGAGTGTGGATTCGGTCGGCCTCGATCTCTTCCTGGCGCTGCCGGAATCCGAACAGGACGAGCGTCGGCGGCACGCCGCCTCCCTGCGCGACCAGGCCGGACGGACCGCCGAACTACCCCGTAAACTCCAGTACCTGGTGGACGCCTGCAGCCTGGCGCCCGACGATCCGGCCGCCTGGCTGGCACTCGCCGAGGATCTGCGCTGGCTGGGCGAGGACCTGCAGACCGAGGCCGCCCTGGACGGCGCGACGGCCGCCTTGCGGGCGGCCGCGGGTTCCGGCGGTGGGGCGGGCGGCACGCGGGACGTGCGCCGGCTGTCGGTGCGGATCGCCCTGTTGCGGGCCTGGTTCCATTACGACCGGGCGGAGTGGCGTGAAGGCCTTAACTGGGTCCGCACCGCCATGGCCGCCGAGCCGGGCAACGCCGCGGCGCGCCAGATCCTGGGCCTTTGCGAGGCCAGCCTCGGCAATCGCAGCCGGGCCCGGGCAGTCGCCGGGGACATCGGGCGCGCCGACCCCTTCAGCACGGATCCGTCCTGGATCCTGGCCACGGTTGAGCGGGGGCAGGGCCTGGTCCGCGGAGCGTTCAACTTCCTGCTCGAACTCCGACCCGCCGGGGAGCACGTCTCCGAATGCTGGCGGGACATGGGACTGACCGCCGAACTCCTGGGGGAATGGTCCTACGCCGGACGCTGGTACCGGGAATCGGCGGCGGCTCTGCCGCTGGGCGACCGATCCTGCGTCCAGGTCCGGTCGTTCCCACCCCTGGGCTCCTCCGGCGCCACCGAACTGCCCGTCTGGCTGGGCATGGGGCGGACCTTCCTGACCGGCTCGCGTTCGTCCTACACCGCCCTGGCCCTGGAGCGGTTCGACCAGGCCCCGGACCCGGCGGAGCGGGAATACTGGGCGGGGGCCGCGGTCAACGCCGCCGGCATCTGCGTCCGGCTAGGTCTGGATAGGCCCTGGGCACTGCGCGCCAAGGGCCTGGTGTTCGCCGGGACCGGCATGGAAGACCGCGCCATCGGGGATCTGGCCCGGGCTTCCGAAGAACTCGCCGCTCTGCGCGCAACCGATCCCCGGGTGGAACGGGAGCTGGGGCGTCTCTACCTGTTGCGGGAGAACTTCGACGAGGCCCGGCGTCACCTGAGGACCGCGGTGGCCCTGGACCCCGACGATCCCCGCTCCTGGAGCGACCTGGGCCTGGTCCAGATCAAGACCGGGGAAAGTTCCGCAGCTGCCGGATCCCTCACCAGGGCCATCGAGCTGGATCCCGGGCTGGCCACCGCCTACTACAACCGGGGATTGCTGAACCTGCACACCGGCAAACTGGCGGAGGCGGAGGCCGATCTGCGGGAAGCGGCGCGCCTGGCGCCCGAGAACCAGGACGTGGCCAGGCTCCTGCAGCGGGTGATCCTGGCCCGCAAGCGGCAGGAAGGCTGACCGGCCCCAGGCCCAGGCGCCGGTTCTTCCCTGGGATTTCCCGCCCGCTCAACCGGAACGGCCCAGCAGGTCCAGGTATGCCCCGGTGACCAGGTCGCTCCGGTCCACACCCAGCTTCTCCATGAGGGCGAAGGCCTCGGCCATGCCTGCGGCCTCGGGCTCGTCCGGCTCGAGGACCACTTCGAGTTCCAGGAACCAGCCCAGATCCGCCACCTCGTCCAGGTGGATGCGCGTGCGGCCGGCCATCACCAGGGTCCTGGTCTTGCTGACCGTCCCGGTCGTTCCGCAGGCGGGCCCGAGGACCTCCGTCAGGACCCGGGGATCGTCCACGGGACAGATGGCGTAGTGGGACGTCTTGGGGCCCTCGCGGTCGGGACGGTCGTAGAAGATGAGTTCGCCCTTGCCGTCGCCGAAATCCCGGAGCTTCAGGCGGCCCCGGCTGGAACGGAAGAAAGTGTCGACCTGGCGGATGATCACGGGCGGAGAAGTGCCCAGGGCTGCGGCCGCGGCCAGGGCGGCCTCTGGATCATGCAGGCGGGCCTTGATTTCGACGTTGCGGGGCATGGGTTCTCCGATGATCATGGCTTCCTTCATGCGGGGGATCGCCAAGGATAAAGGAAGGATTCGACTTTGAAAAGCACG
>JAHJTW010000014.1 GCA_018829565.1 bacterium
CGGCCACCAGGAGGAGGTCGAGGCCGGACGTGCCGACGTGGAAGTCCAGGGCCGCGCTCAACCCCGGGTCGGCTCCGCTGGTGACCGTCATGGTGACGGACCCGCAACCGGCCACCGTTTCCACCTGGACGTCGAGATCGACGTTGGTCTCCTCGCCCGGCGCCAGGGTGAAGGTGATCTCCACCACGTGTTCGTTGTAGCAGGTGGTGCCCTCGCACAGGGAGGTGATCCATCCCGGGGGAACGGACTTGACGATGGTCAGGGTGGAGGTGTCGGCCGCCGAGCCGGTGTTCCTGACCAGGGTGTGGAAAACCACGAGCTGGCCGAGGTCGGTGACGACGCCCTGGTCGTCGCAGGTGAACGACAGCCCGGCGGCGGCATGGCCGGCGACCGGAACCAGGATCAGGGCGAGAACCAGCGGCAGGACGGAAAACGATCGGTGGGCCAGCATCATCGGTCTCCCCTCCTCGAAGCCGGCGCATTTGAAATTTGATTTCCGCGAATCATACCACCAATATTTGCAGAATGTCATGGAAATTTTTCTTGTCCTTCTGTGTCCGTGAGCCGGTTTGATTCTCCGGCAATCCCGCCACCGCGACAAGCATGTGCTTAACAATACTCATTTTATATAATTTTTGACGGGAATTATTCAGATCAAATTGTAATATATATCTCAAAAACATCACAATATGCCCTGATTTTTAATAAATGATTTTTCCCCGCGCAGGATCGATATGATACCCTTGATTCAATCGGATTCCTGCCTGCTTATCACAGCGCCAAAGGTCGGGCATCCGTGGAGGGGAATCCCGGTATTCCGAGATTCATGAATCTATCGATCAGAAGAAAGGACTACGCAATGCGCAGGACAATGCTTGTTGCTGCCTTCCTGGCGGCCGTGTGCGCAGCAGGATCGGCCCTGGCCGCCGGCATCCCCCTGTCCGGGGCGACGCCGGCGCTCGAGGTGACCCGGGACTCCGGGAACGGCCTGTCCTTCCACGTGGAAGTCGGCCAGATCCAGACCCTGGACGTCGACACCCGCGGAGGGACGTTCACCCGCCTGATCATTCCGGGCTTCCACACCTCCAAGATCGAGGGATCTCCCGAGATCCCCATGATGAACCAGCTGATTTCCATCCCCGTAGGAAGCCGGAGCGAGGTCCGGGTCAGCAACGTGGTCACGCGCCGGGTCGACCTGGCCGACTACGGGGTCCGGTATCCGGTGATGCCTGCCCAGCCCAGCATGTCCAAGAGCGCGGATCCCGCCCAGGTCCCGTTCATCCATGACACCGCGGCCTACGACAAGGCCCAGATCCGCCAGGAACCCGCCCGGGTCGTGTACCAGGGCCGCCTGCGGGCCATGGACATCGGCCGCCTGGAGATCTCCCCGGTGACCTACTTCCCGGCCACCAACGAGATCGAGATCATCGAGTCCATGGACGTGGCCGTCGACTTCGTCGGCGCCGATCCCAAGGCCGCCGAGGACCTGATCGCCCGCACCTACAGCCCCTTCTTCGAGCATCTCTACGCCGCGGTCGCGGGGGAGAAGGGTTTCCATGACAGCTATCCCGACCGGGTCGGCGACGTGGTGACCATGGTCGTGGTGACCCCGCCGATGTTCGCCGGCCAGATGGCCGACTTCATCCAGTGGAAGACCGAGCGGGGCTTCAACATGATCCTCGCCGTCACCGGCACCCCCGAGGTCGGGACCACCACCGCCTCCATCCAGGCCTACCTGCACGGCCTGTACAACAACGCCACGCCGGAGACCCCCGCCCCCAGCTTCGTGCTGTTCGTGGGCGACGTGGCCGAGATGCCGACCTTCTTCGAGGCCGGCGATGCGACCGACCGCCCCTACTGCGCGGTCGACGCGGACCTGGTTCCGGACATGTACTACGGCCGCTTCAGCGCGACCAACCCCACCCAGCTCCAGGCCCAGCTGGACAAGACCCTGATGTACGACCAGTTCACCATGCCGGATCCCAGCTACCTGGACGAGGTGACGCTGATCGCCGGAGTGGACAGCGGCTGGGCCCCGACCCACGGCAACGGCCAGATCAACTACGGGACGACCCACTACTTCAACGCGTCCCACGGCCTGACCAGCAACACCTACCTCTACCCTGCCTCCAGCGGCCCGGTGGAGGCCGAGATCGTCCAGACGGTCAACGACGGCCTGGCCGTGATCAACTACACCGCCCACGGCAGCCAGACTTCCTGGGCTGACCCGTCCATGGGGCAGAGCGACGTCAACGGCATGACCAACTCCGGCAAGTACACGCTGGCCATCGGCAACTGCTGCCTGACCTCGACCTACGATTACGGGGAATGCTTCGGCGAGACCTGGTTGCGCGCCGCGGACAAGGGCGCCATCGGGTACATCGGCGGGTCGAACTCCACCTACTGGGACGAGGACTACTGGTGGGGCGTGGGCTACCACCCGAGCAGCCAGATCGACGGGACGGCCTGGCCCTACGAGTCGACGGGTCTGGGCGCCTACGACGGCCTGTTCCACGACCACGGCGAGGCCGACACGCAGTGGTACGTGACCAACGACGCCCTCATCTTCGCCGGCAACCTGGCGGTGATGGAGTCCGGTTCGAGCCGGACCACCTACTACTGGAACATCTACAACCTGCTGGGCGACCCCAGCCTCAGCACGTACCTGGCCCCGGTGGCCAACACCGTCACCCACCAGCCCACGGTCTTCGCCGGCGTGCCCGCCATGACCATCGGGGCGGACGTGGGCAGCTACGTCGGTCTGACCCAGGACGGCGTCCTGGTGGGCAGCGGCACGGTCGGCGCCTCGGGCTCCCTCGAGGTCGCCTTCCTGGATCTGCTGACCCCGGGCGTGCCCCTGAAGCTCGTCGTCACGGCCCAGAACCGGATCCCCTACGTCGCCTACCTGAACGTCATCGTGCCTGCGACCGTGACGATCGATCCGATGGTCATCGACGTGAACACTCCGACCGACATCACCGTGACGGTGAAGGACGCCGGCGGGACCATTCCGCAGCCCGGCATCGACATCTGGGCCGAGGGTCTGGGCTACTCGACCGCGCCGGTCGCCACGGACGCCGGCGGCGTCGCGGTGATCAACGTGACGGCGGCCTTCGGCCCCAGCCTGGACATCGTGGGCCAGGATCCGGCCGAGACCTATCGTCTGTTCACCGAGCAGGTCACGGTCAACGCCCTCGCCCTGACCGCCCCCGACCTGACTGTGTCCACGGACATCGGGCTGGTCGACGCCTTCGCCCTGAACCTGCCCGGCACGCTGCACGCCAGCCTGGGCGAGACCGGCCACACCCTGTTCGCGCAGATGCCCGGGGGCGGCGTGCTCAGCACGGCCGACTTCGATCTGATCGCGACTCCGGGTCAGCTGGGAACGGTGACGGGGATCATCGCCGTCAGCGGCTACGACATCTACAGCGAGACCTTCGACGTCATCGAGGCCTACGGGTCCATCGCGGGCACGGTGACCAGCGGCGGGTCCGCCATGGCCGGCGTCACCGTCAACTGCCTGGACGAGTTCGGCGGCAGCGTGTTCAGCGTCGCCACCGATGCGGCGGGCGCCTACGCCTCGCCGGAGGACCTCCTGGTGGATGACTACTCCCTGGTGGTCGACCACTTCGGCTACCTGCACTACGAGCAGGCCGCCTTCGTCAACTACGGCGCCAACACCTTCGACATCGACCTGGCTGCGGCTCCGAGCGGGGTGTTCAGCGGGACGATCATCGATGCGGTGACCTTCGATCCCCTGATCGGGACCATCAAGGTCTACCGCAGCGACACGGGCGAACTCTACACCGAGACCACCAGCGCCGCCGACGGCACCTTCACGACCTCGTCCCTGCCGTACTTCACCTACAACATCCAGGCGCGGGCCTTCCATCACAAGCCCGTCACCCTGTCGATGGTCATCGAGCAGGCCGTGACCGTGAAGAACTTCGCCCTCGAGCCCACCAGCGGCGACCTGCTGGTGATCGACGACGGGGCCAAGACCTACTCCCACGAGGCCAAGATGGGCGGCAAGCGCGGCGACGTGATGATCGAGAAGCCCTACGAGGCTCCTCCCGCCAAGAGCGCAGCCCAGATCGGACTCGATCTCGAGGAGATGGGCTACTACGTGAAGATCGAGGGCTCGGACGTGGTCGATCCGGCCACCTTCTGGGATTACGACCTGGTGGTCCTGGCGTGCGGGAACAACACCACCACCCTGACCAACACCGCGCTCAAGGCGGCCCTGGTGGACTTCGCCCAGGCCGGCGGGCACATCCTGCTGGAAGGCGGCGAGCTCGGTTACGACCAGTACGGCGACGCCGACTTCGCCACCCACGTCATGCACTCCAACGACTGGAACGCCGACAGCGCCGGGAACCTGGGCGTGGCCGACGCTTCGGCCTACATCATGAACCATCCCAACAACACCTGCGTGCCGCTGACCTTGACCTACTCGGGCTACGGTGACAGCGACGCCATGAGGCCCTTGCCGGATGCGGCCATGCCCATGAACTGGTCCAGCTACGTGGACGACGCCGGCGTCATCACCTACGATCCCAACCCTGCTCCCGAGGGCGGCCAGATCGTGTTCTTCTGCTTCAACTACCTGGCGGTGGATCAGGGCCGGTTCCCCCTGCTCGAGAACGCCGTCCAGTGGCTGCTGACCCCCGAGTACGGCACCAGCTCCATCAGCGGGCAGGCCCTGCTGGCCGGCAGCGCCGACCACTCCGGGGTCACCATCACCGCCACTCCCAACGGCGGCACCACCACGACGGGCCCCGCGGGGATGTACTCCCTGTCCGGGCTGTACGCCGGCACCTACACCATCACCGCGGCCAAGGCGGGCTGGGGCACCCAGGTGCAGGAAGTCACCCTGGCCGAGGGTCAGGACCTGACGGGCGTGGACTTCGTCCTCACCTCGACCACCGAGGTCCAGGCCTGCAGCGCTCCCAACGTGCCGATCACCGACTACAACGAGGTCACCGACACCATCGTCGTCTCCCAGAGCGGGACGGTCAGTTCGGTGGAGGTCTTCGTGGACATGACGCACTCATGGCGCGGGGACATGATCGTCACCCTGACCTCTCCGGCCGGCACTCCGATCCTCCTGCACAACCGCACCGGATCCAGCGCCGACGACCTGTACGGCTGGTATCCCGCAGATCTGGCTCCGGTCGGTGACCTCGGGTCCCTGGCAGGCGAGGAGATGTCGGGCGGCTGGACGCTGGCCGTCAGCGACAACGCCGGCGGGGACACCGGCAACTTCAACGAGTGGTGCCTGCGGATCATCTACTCCGGCGGCGTGGTCGCGGTCGGGGTGGAACCCATGGTCGCCTCGCACGCGTCCGGCGGCACCGAGCTGAGCTGGGAATACGACCCCGCCATCGCCGACGGGTTCAACGTGTACCGGAGGGTGCCAGGAGCATCGGCCGAGCGCCTCAACGAGCAGCTGCTGTCCTCCCGGGACGGCGTCATCCGCTTCGTGGATGCGGGCGAGGGCCTGGAGAACGGCCAGACGGTCTTCTACAGCTACGCCCTGGTCAACGGAGGGGTGGAGCTCAGCTTCAGCGAGGAGCTCGAAGTCGTCTTCAACTCCGGGGTGCCCACGGTGTTCGCGCTGCGCGGCAACTACCCGAACCCCTTCAATCCCATGACCACCATCAAGTTCGATCTGCCCAGGACGTCCCACGTCCGTCTGCAGATCTACGATGTGGCCGGCAGGCTGGTCCGGACTCTCGTCGACGAGAACCGGTCCGCCGCCACGCACACCGAGATCTGGGACGGGACCGACAACAGCGGACGCGGTGTCGCCAGTGGTACCTACTACTACCAGCTGAGCACCGAGTCCCGCACCGCCACCGCCAAGATGCTTCTTTTGAAGTAGGCGGCACAACGAGCGGCGGCGCCTCTTCCGGGGGGCGCCGCCCGTTTTTCCGGGTCGGGGTCTTCCCGCCCGCCGTCCGGCCGGACGGCGCGCGGGTTCATCCCGAGCCATGAATCAGGAGATGACCATGTCGCTGGAACACAGCAGATGCCTGACCGGACATCTGAGATCGCTCATCTTGCTGCTGTCGGCCGTGATGACCTTCGCCGGCTGGACGCCGCACGTTGTCCGCGCCGCCGCGATTCCCACCGATGGCCACGGCCTGCCTCTCTGGCAGGTGGCGGTCTACGACGACTTCCCCGTGAGGATCGAACTGTCCGGCAGGATCGACCTGGAGGGCCTGCTCTCCACGGTCCCGGTCGCCGATTTCCACCGGGAACAGATCCGACCCCTGCCCGGCGGAGCGATCACCCTGGAGACCCGCGTGACTGCGGCCGAGGCCGCCGCCCTGGAGGCAGCCGGCTACCGGCTCGAGCGCCTGCGCGATCTCGAGCAGGAGGGCCGCCGCGCCGTGGAGGGCATGTGGGCCGAGCAGGCGGCAAAGGGATTCGCGGATCTCGAAACAGGCAAGGCCCTGTTCTATCCCACGCACGCCCAGATCGGGTCCGATTTCGCCGCCCTGGCCGCCGCCCATCCGGCCATCGCCCGGACGTTTTCCTGGGGACTTTCGGTCCAGGGCCGCGACCTGTGGGGAATCGTGATCTCGGATGACGTCGCGAACACCGAACCCGAACCGGAGGTCAGGCTGACGAGCACCATTCACGGGGACGAACCGGTCGGGATGGTGATGCTCTACAATTTCGCCTTCTATCTGGTGGACAACTACGGGCAGCCCGGCTACGAGGACGTCACCAATCTTGTGGACAATTACGAGATCCACATCATGCCCCTGCACAATCCCGACGGCTACGCGGCCGGCACCCGGTCCAACGCCAACGGGGTCGACCTGAACCGGAACTATCCCGATCCGGCGGGCACCCATGCGGTCCAGGAGCAGGAAACCCTCAACTTCATGAACCACGCGAACGGCCGCCACTTCGTGATCAGCCAGAACGGCCACGGCGGGGCCCTGGTGGTGAACTATCCCTGGGACTACACCTACACCCGGGCCCCGGACGACGCCGCGCTCATCGAGTTGAGCCTCGAATACTCGACCTACAACCTGCCCATGTACAACGGCAGCTTCCCCCAGGGCATCACCAACGGAGCCGACTGGTACATCGCCACCGGCACGCTGCAGGACTGGTCCTACGACACGACCGGCTGCATCGACGTCACCGTCGAGCTCGGCAACACCAAGTGGCCCGCGGCCTCGACCCTGCAGTCCTACTGGGACGACAACCGGGAAAGCCTGATGCACTACGTCAAGGCCGCCCGCCACGGGGTCAACGGCGTGGTCACGGGTTCGGACACCGGATTGCCGCTCGACGCCACGGTCACCGTCACGGGCAACGCCATGCCCGTCCACACCGATCCCGAGCACGGCGATTATTACAAGCTGCTGGACACCGGGACCTACATCTTGACGTTCTCGTCCCCGGGTTACCTGGACGAGGTCGTCACTGGCGTCGCCACGACCTGGGGCACGCCGACCGTCCTGGACGTGGTCATGGATCCGGTCGCCCACGGGGACGTTTCCGGGGTGGTGACGGGCGCCGGCGGCGCCGGCCTGGACGCCCAGATCAACGTCTACGCCCTGCCCCTGGACCAGTTCCATACCGCCGTCCAGGCCCAGGCCTCATCCGGCGGGGCCTACACCGCTCACCTGCCTCATGGCGACTACCGCCTGGAAGCGGTGGCGTCCGGCTACCAGACCGTGTCGCAGACCGTGACCATCGGCGCCGTTCCGGCCACCCTCGATTTCGCCCTGGGGGCCATCGAAACGGTCGAACTGTTCGCCTCGGACTTCGAGTCCGGCCTGGCCGGCTGGACGGGCGGCTGGGGCCTGGCGGCCACCGGGTACGCCTCGGCGGGCAGCCTGACCGACAGCCCGTCGGGCAACTATGCGGACAATTCGACGAACATCGTGACCATGGTTGCGGGCGTCGACCTGACGGGTGCGCTCGGCGCCCAGGTTTCCTTCTGGGCGAAGTGGCAGATCGAGGACATGTGGGACGGGTGCTTCTTCGAGATGTCCACCGACGGCGGTTCGTCCTGGACGCCGCAGGCCACCGCCTTCACCGCGGCGGCGACCGGCCAGGGGGGCCAGACCCCCGCAGGAGCGCCCTGCTTCGACAACAACCAGACCACCTGGGTGCAGAACACCGTCACGCTGAACGGGTACCTCGACCGGACCGACGTGCGGTTCCGGTTCCGCCTGGGCAGCGATTCGAGCATCAACCGGGACGGATATTACTTCGACGACTTCGCCGTGACCGTCACCAGGATCCAGCAGGGGATTTCACCGGTGCCCGCCGCGCCCGGCGACCGTCTGGCGGTGGACGCCTGGCCCAATCCCTTCAATCCCCAGACGACGGTTTCCTTCACCATCCCGGGGAACGGGCAGGCAGACGTGCAGGTCTTCGACCTCCGGGGGCGCCTGGTCCGCACCCTGGTGTCCGGGTTCATGACGGCCGGAACGGAGCGCCGCGTGTGGGACGGCACGGACGAGGCCGGCAGCCCGGTGGGCAGCGGTGTGTATTTTGTAAGATTGAAGAGCCGGGAGGATCAGGCGGTGACCAAGATCCTCATGTTGAAGTAAGAATTCGTCCGTCGGTTTCACCGCCGGTTCCGGAGGCCGCCCTGCGCGGCCTCCATCTATTTGACGGCCAGCCTGCAATGATTCCGTGATATATCTTGGCTGATACCGGAAATTTTTTATCAAAATAATATTCATCGGGAAGAAATTCCTTCGAAATGTAGAAGTTACTTTTCAAAGTGCATGGCGTCTCTGGTATAGTCAAATCATCGCACAGCTTCAGGTGGAGGGGTTCTTCCTGAGCAGTATGATTCCAATCAATACACCCAGGCGGAATCCGGGCCCCGAACGGCGCCCCCGGGGTTCCGCCCGATCCGGAGGTGCCTTTCCATGTCGAAATCCCGCCAGGTCCTATGGAGCCTCGTTCTGACCTCGCTGCTCTGCCTTTGCGGCGTTGCAGGAGCGGCCGTCGCACCCGGGTATGATTACGTCCCGGGTGAACTCATCATCAAGTTCAAGCCGCAGGTCCAGGAACTGGACAAGGGCGGCATCTTCGCACCGCTCGACGGCCGCAAGGTCAAGGACTTCACCTTCATCGGGGCCGAACACTGGCAGATCAAGAGCGGCAGCGTGGAGAACGCCGTCGCCCTCCTGGAATCCGATCCCCGGGTCGAGTACGTGGAACCCAACTACATCGTCTACGCCCTCGAGATTCCCGATGACACCCGCTTCGGCGATCTCTGGGGCATGAACAACGACGGCGGCTTCACGGACCCCAGCGGTAACGTGGCCGTGGCCGATGCCGACATCGACGCCGTCGAGGCCTGGGACGTGTTCACCGGTTCGAGCAGCGTGCTCGTGGCCGTGATCGACACCGGCGTGGACTACACGCATCCCGATCTCGTCGACAACGCCTGGACCAACCCCGGCGAGATCGCCGGCGACGGCATCGACAACGACGGCAACGGCTTCATCGACGACATCCACGGCTGGGACTTCGCCAACGGCGACAACGATCCCATGGACGACAACGACCACGGCAGCCACTGCTCCGGCACCATCGGCGGCGTGGGCAACAACGCCCTGGGCGTGGCCGGCGTCAACTGGGACGTCTCGATCATGGGCCTGAAGTTCCTGACCTCCGGCGGCAGCGGCAGCACCGCCGAC
>JAHJTW010000085.1 GCA_018829565.1 bacterium
CGCCATGCTGCGCCTGACCGTCGTCGCCCTCGTCCTCGTGACAGCTCTTCCGGCGGCTGCGGATTTCGCCGTGGGCACGAGCAGTAGGACCTTCAGCGATCCGGACCGCGGCGGGCGCGCCATCGGCGCCGATCTCTTCTATCCGGCGGTTTCCGCAGGAGCGAACCAGCCCGTCGCCGACCCCGGTCCCGAGGGATTCGCCGTGGTGGCCTTCGGGCACGGCTACCTGCTGAGCGCCTCGCTCTACCAGTGGGTCGCCGCCGACCTGGCCGCCAAGGGCTGCGTCGTGGCCGTGGCCCGCACCGGCGGCGAGCTGTTTCCCGACCATGAGGCGTTCGGGGAGGATCTGGCATTCCTGACCAGGGCCGTCAAGGCCCTGGGCGACGACGCCGGTTCCGACCTCTTCGGCCGCCTCAACGGCCGTTCGGCCGTGGCCGGGCACAGCATGGGGGGCGGAGCGTCTTTCCTGGCGGCGGCTTCGGATCCGGCGATCAGCGGCCTGTTCGCCTTCGCGCCGGCGGAGACCGATCCCTCGGCGATCGGCGCCTCGGCGGCCATCGGACGCCCCCTTCTCATCATGGCCGGATCGCAGGATTGCGTCACGCCGCCGGCCGACCACCAGATCCCCATGTACCAGGCGGCCATGACCGGCTGGCGGACCCTGGTGACGCTCACGGGCGCCAGCCACTGCCAGTTCAACGCCAACAGCCTGACCTGCAACCTGGGCGAGTTCTGCAGCGCCACCATCTCCCGCCAGGTCCAGCAGGAGCGGGCGCTGGCGGTCCTGGCCCCCTGGGTGAGGTCGGTCCTGTTCGCGGAGCCCGGCGCCCTGGAGGAGTTCCGCAGCCAGATCGCGGCGGCCGACTACCTGACCTACGAGGAGGCTGGTCTGCCGTCGGCGGTGGGCGGGGACCGGGGCCGCAGATTGGCGCTGACCGCGGAGGGGCCGAGCCCGGCGGGATCCCGTCTTGCCTTTCGCCTGGAAGGGGCCGAGCCGGGACCGGTGACCGTGGAGGTGTTCGACCTGCGCGGCCGCCTGGTGCGGACCTGGACGGACGAAGCCGGCTCGGACGGCCGGATGCAGGGAAACTGGAACGGGCAAGCCGCCGGCGGAGGACCTGCCGCCGCCGGCGTCTACTTCGTGCGGGTGCGGACGGGGGCCGGCCAGGCCGACCTCAAGTTCTCCCTCGTGCGCTGATGGGAGCCGGGGGCCTTCCCCCGGCCCTGGCCTTGCCGGCGCGGATCAGTAGTCCCGGCGCCACTCCTGCGGAAGCATCCCCGGCTCGATGGCCAACAGCGGGCGACCAGGCTGGTCGGCGATGGCCTTGAGGTACCCGATTTCGGCCGCGTCCAGGCCGGGGGCGAACCAGGCTGACGGATCCCCGGCGGCGGCTTCCATGGCCTCCGCGCGAGCGATCATCCCCGCGGTCCACCCGTTGATCCGCGTGCCCACGCCCAGCAGCGAGGGCAGCTGGGGCAGCAGGCTGGGCAGTTCGATCAGCGGCCGGGGCGGATACTCGGTGATCTCGACCTCCTGCCAGTCCGGAATGCCGGCCAGTTCCCGGGCGCGGGCGATGGCGTCCGCGAGAGAACCGATGCCGTCGCACAGGCCGTGCTCGACGGCGTCCTCGCCCATCCACACCCGGCCCTGGGCCACCTCGGCCACGGCGTCGAATTCCAGACCCCGGCCCTCGGCCACGGCGCTCACGAACCCCGCGTACATGTTCCGGATCAGCTTCTCCGTGCGGTCCATCTCCTCCGGGGTCATGGCCCGGCGGGGGATGCCCCCGAGGAAGGGGAGGTTGACCGTGGAGTAGAGGTCGGCATGACGGCCGCGGCTGACGACATCCGAGGTCACACCCATCTTCCCGGCGAATCCGTCGTCCCAGACCCAGCCGCTGATCACACCGATGGATCCGGTGACGGTCAGGGGAGTGGTCAGGATCTCGGTGCCGTCCATGCTGATCCAGTAGCCGCCGCTGGCGGCCACGTCGCCCTGGCTGACGATCACGGGCTTGCCGGCTTCCTTGAGGATGCGGGTGGCCCCGGCGATCTGGTCGCTGGCCAGGCCGTCGCCCCCGGGTGAGTCGGCGCGCAGCACGACCGCGGCGACGGAGGGGTCGCGGGCGAGCCGGCGCATGTAGGCGCTCGTGGTGCGGCCCTTGATGCCCTCGTCCATCGCGCACACGCCGAGGGCGTAGACCACGGGAATGCGCCTGGGCCGGCCCCACTGCTCGTCCCAGCGGCGCGGCGCCGCCGGTTCGGGGACTTGACCGGCGGGCTTCAGGCCGCGGTCCTCGCCCAGCCACTCGGAATAGGCGTTCCAGCGCATGAGGGTGTCCACCAGACCGGCCGCCAGGGCCTCCTCCGCGGTCAGGAAGCCCTGTTCGTCAACGATCCGGTCGAACTCCGTCGGAGCGAGGGTGCGTCCGACGGACGTTCCTTCACGCTGGACGCCGTAGATCACGTCGACGATGCGCTGCCGCTGCTCGCGATCGGCGTCGGACATCGAGTCGCGGCTGAGGGTCTCGGCGGCGCTCTTGTACTTGAAGTACCGGTGCTCCTGGAAGCCCAGGCCCAGCTTCTCGAGGGTGCCCTTGAGGTAGGTGCGGGACAGCACGGTCCCCGGCAGCTCGATCTGTCCCCAGGGATCGAGGGTGACGCGGTCGGCCACCGAGGCGAGGAAGTACGTGCTCTGGTCGAGGCGCTCCCCGTGGATCACGATGGTCTTGCCGGAGGCCTTGATGCGCTCCAGCTGCTGGCGCAGCTCCCAGATCAGGGAGGGACGCGCCCTCAGCCCGGCGACGTTCACGGCCACCAGATCGATCTTGTCGTCCTTCTGGAGACCCTCGAGCACCGGCAGCAGGTCCAGCCAGGCCACCCTCTTGTCGTCGAACCAGCGGTGCTTCTGGTAGGTCAGGATCTTGTTCTCGAGATCGACGGAATAGTAGATGCGGCGCGGGGGGATCTCGAAGGTGCGGGGGTCCATCCCGCCGGTCGGGGGAGACGAGCGCATCAGCACCGCGGCGAAGGTATCGTCGCCGTTCTCGTCGACCGAGGGCAGACCCAGCAGGCCGGTCTCTCCCACGGTGAGCCCGAGGGTGAAGGTGTACTGCAGGTCGTCCGTGCCGACGGATTCCCGGACCCGCCCGCCCAGGTGCAGGCCGGTGAGGGGACGGACCTCCAGTCCCGCGCCCCAGTCGCCCTCGCCGAAGAAGGCCTGGTCCTGGTCGGCGGTCCAGTCGGCGAACAAGGTCAGCCAGGGGCGGCCCAGGGGCCGCAGGCCCACGTCGACCACCGTCTGGCCGGCGGCGGCCTCCAGGCTCACGGCATGGGAGGCGCCCAGGGTGACCCACCGGGACGGCCGCCCGACGAACCCGGCGACCAGGGCCTTGTGCCGGGGTGTGCGTCCGGTCTCGCCGTGGCCCCAGCGGTAGCCGAGGCCGAAGGCTCCGGCCCGGTTGGACCCGGCCAATCCCAGCTGGAAGTCGGTCACCGAGTAGTCGTCACCGTCCCCGAGGTACTCCTGGGTGAACACCGAGAAGTTCACCCGGCGCCCGAGGGCCAGACCCCAGCTCTCGAGATCCAGGTCCTCGTCCCGGCCCGTCCACACGTCCAGCCCGACCCGGGAGTTCAGGGCGTAGGCGGCGGGATTGAACAGGCCGCCGACCGGGCCGGCGGTCACGCTGGGGCTCTGGGGAAGCATCCAGCTGCCGGTGCGGTAATCGGTCAGGGGCAGGGTGCCGGGTTCGGCCAGGGCGGGAATCGCTGTCCCGGCGGCGATGGCCAGGCAGACCAGGGTGGACAGGACGGGACGGATGGGCATGGTGAACCTCGCTACTTCTTGAGCCCGTGCCGGCGCATGATCTTCAGCAGGCTGCTGTGGTCGGCCAGGCCGAGTTGCTGGGCGGTCTGGGTGATGTGCCACTGGTTGCGTTCCAGGGCGCTGAGGACGATCTGCCGCTCGGCGGCCGCCTTGAGATCCTTCAAGGTGCCCACGGCCGAGGCTGGGCCCACCGGCAAGGTTCCCGGGCCGGAGCCGCCGCGGATCTCCTGGGGGATCGCCTCGGGGCCGATGACGGGATCATCGGAGGCGATGACCAGGCGCTCGATCACGTTGCGCAGTTCGCGCACGTTGTTGCGGGCCCAGTCGTAGGCCTGGAGCAGGCGGGCGGCCTCGGGATCGAGGGTGCGCCGGGTCTGGCCGAACTTCTCGGCTGTGAGCTCCAGGAAGTGGTCGGCCAGCAGCGGGACGTCGCCGAGCCTTTCGCGCAGGGGGGGGACACGCACGGTGTGGGCGTTGAGTCGATACAGCAGGTCCTGCCGGAAGCGCCCGGCGGCGACCTCGGCATCCAGATCCCGGTTGGTCGCCGCGACCACGCGGGTGTCGACCCTGATCTCCTGGTGGGTGCCCAGCCGCGTGATGCGCCCGTTCTCGAGGACGCGCAGCAGCTTGGCCTGGGCCGGGGCGGGCAGCTCGCCGATCTCGTCGAGGAACAGGGTGCCGCCCGTGGCGGTCTCGAAGGCGCCGCGCCGGGTGCGGTCCGCGCCGGTGAAGGCGCCTCGCTCGTGGCCGAACAGCTCGCTCTCGATCATGGTCTCGGGCAGGGCGGCGCAGTTGACCGCGACGAACGGTTTGCCCGCCCGGGGACCGGCGTCGTGCAGCCGGCGGGCCACCAGTTCCTTGCCGCTGCCGCTCTCGCCCATGATGAGCACCGCGGTGGGGATGGCGGACAGCCGGTCCACCTGGAGTTTCAGCGCGGCGGCGGCCCGGCTTTCGCCCAGCAGGGGCGAATCGAGGCCGCCCTGGCGGCGCAGGGCGCCCACCTCGCTGCGCAGGGCGGACCACTGCAGGGCGTTCTCCACTTCCTGGACCACCCGTTCGAGGGGCTCGTCCTTGCTCAGGAAGCCGTACGCGCCCAGCTTCACCGCGCGCACGCAGCGCTGGTAGTTGCCGGTGCCGGTGTAGACGATCACCGGCGTGGGGTCGCCCTTCTTCTTCAGGGTGGCCAGGACCTCGAAGCCGTCCACCCCGGGCATCTCCAGGTCCAGGATGACGCAGTCGACGGGTTCGGAGGCCATCTTCGCCAGCCCGTCGCTGCCTCCGGAGGCGGTCAGGGTCCGGAACCCGCCGAGGCGCTCGAGGTCGTAGGCGTACTGGTCCCGCATGGCGGGCACGTCATCGATGATCAGGACAAGACTCATGTCAGGCCTCGGGCAGGGGGAAGGAGAGGGTGAAGGTCGTGCCCCGGCCCGCCTGGCTGGCCACCTTGACGGAGCCGCCCAGATCCCCCGCCAGGCGGCGCACGTTGCTCAGGCCCAGGCCGGTGCCCTGGGGCTTGGTGGTGAAGAAGTCCTGGAAGATGCGGTCCAGGTCGCCGGGCGGAATTCCCGCGCCGGAATCCGAAACGCTCAGGACCACCACCGGGTTGCCGAGATCCTCGTCCATTTCCAGGGCGCCGTCCACCGTGACCAGGCCGCCGCCGGCGGGCAGGCTCTCCAGGGCGTTGCGCAGCAGGTTGTCCAGGATGCGACGCAGGCTCACCGGATCTCCCGGAATCGGGGGCAGATTGCTGGGAACGGCGTTGGTCAGGGTGACGCCCTGACCTGCGGTCGCGGCGGCGGCGGCCAGGGCCTCGGCGGCGATGGCGTCCAGCCGGCACGGGTCGTGACGGCGTTCAGGGCTGAGGCGCGCGTAGTGGGTCGCCAGGTCCTCCAGGTAGCCCAGGCTCTCGTCCAGGTTGGCGCGGCGGGACCGGAAGACCTCGGCCAGTCGGTCGGGCTCGCGTTCGGCCACCTCGCCGAGGTGGCGCATGACGTTGCGCAGGGGCGTGATGCCGTTGCGGATGTCGTGGTTCACCTGGCGGGCCACCTCGCCCAGGGTGGCGCGGTGTTCGGCGGCCTTCAGGCGCTCCACCCCATCGCGCAGCCGGGCGGTCATGGCGCCCAGCAGGCGGGTCAAATGTCCCACCTCGTCGCGCCGGTCGCTGGTGAACTCGGCGTCGAGGCGGTCCAGGTCCAGGTCGGCCGTCTGCCGGGCGAGACGGGCCAGGGGCCGGGTGATGCGACCGGCGAGCAGGACCGCCAGCAGGGCCGAGGCGATCACGGCGGCCAGCAGCACCATGCCCAGGCGGCTGCGCAGCACGCCGAGGAAGGCCCGCAGCTCGGCGGGATCGTGCCCCACCAGCAGCCAGGCGTCGGCCGGTCCCTCGCCGCCCAGGAAGGCGACGGCCTGGCGGCGCACCATGAATCCCCGCCGTTCGAGCCGGTGGACCGATTGTTCCGAGCTGCCGCTGCCCGAGCACGCTTCGGCCAGGGCGCTCGTGGTGGCGAACACCCCGCCCGGCCAGACCAGGGCCAGGCCCAGTTCCCCCCCGCGGCCCCAGTCCGCGAGGGTGTCCTGGTCGATGCGCAGGCCGGCGACGACGTGAAGCTTCCTCTCGCCCAGGGTGACCGGACGGGTGCGGGCCAGGGCCAGGAAGGCCCCGCCGGGGTCGCGGGCCGGCAAGAGGGCGCGGCCGCCGGAGGCGTTGCCCAGGGCCGCCACGAGACGGGGTTCCAGGCTGCCGGCCAGGCCCCGCAGGTGCCCGGCGCTGAGCACGGTCCCGTCCCTGTCCTGGATGAGCAGCAGGTCCAGGCGCATCAGGGACATCTGGCGGGCAGCGTAATCCACGAGGAAGGCCCGCCCCTCCTCGGTGGGGGCCTGGACCGCCAGGCGGAACCGGTTGTCGGCCTGCAGGGATTCGGCGAGGGTGTCCAGCAGGGTGGCCAGGTTGCGGTCCAGATCGTCGAGGGCGGCGGCGGCCTGGCGCATCTCCTGCTCGATGCGCGCGGTGTCCCGCGCGGCGTA
>JAHJTW010000086.1 GCA_018829565.1 bacterium
CGCCTCGATGACCTCGGAGGCGCTGACCTCGATGGGGGTCACCACCGAAAGGGTCCGATAGGAGTCCTTGGCGTAGGTGCGCTCGAAGAGCTTCAGGAGGATCAGGCCGGCCAGGGCGACCAGGGTGGTGAAACCCGCGATGAAGTAGAATCCCGCGCCCACAGCCATGCCGATGGCCGCCGCAGCCCACAGGCAGGCGGCGGTGGTCAGGCCCCGCACGTTGCTCCCCGACTTGAGGATGACTCCCGCCCCGAGGAATCCGATGCCCGTGACGATCTGGGCGGCGATGCGGCCGGGGTCCGCCGCGAACCCCGCCCCCTGGGTGCGGTGGGCGATCTCCGCCGACAGGATGGTGAAGACCGCCGAGCCCATGCTGACCAGCAGATGGGTGCGCAGCCCGGCCGCCCGCCCGTGCTTGTCCCGCTCCAGGCCGATCAGCCCGCCGAGCAGTGCGGCGACCAGGATCCGGATCACGACGTCGGGGTTGCTCTGGAAGATTTCGGTCATGGGATTCTCCGTCGGTGTGACTGATCCGGATGGGGCCGCCATTGCAGCCGCCGGCTGGGGGCGTTACCATGCCGGACGATATTGACCATCCGCCCTGCGTTCGGCAAGGAAATCTCCCCGCCCGGAGGTAAACATGCGCAAGATCGTATCCCTGCTCCTGGTGTTCCTGTCCCTGGCCACGATCCAGCCGGCCGCCCGGGCAGCGGTGCTCGACGCCGCAGCGAACGGCTTCACGACCCGCAGCACCGTGACCATCGCCATCACTCCCGAAACGGCCTGGAAGGCCCTGACCGCGGAGTTCGGTCAGTGGTGGGATCCGGCCCATTCCTTCTTCGGGGACGCCGGGAAGTTCACGCTCGATCCCTCCGTGGGCGGAGCCTGGATCGAGGACCAGGGGGACGGACGCTGGGTCCGCCACCTGGAGGTCTGGTACGCCGATCCGGGCCGCAAGCTCCTGATGCGCGGGGGGCTGGGTCCCCTGCAGGAGATGGGTGTGGCCGGGGCCCTGTCCTTCACCTTCGAGCCGGTCGAGGGGGGTGTCGAGGTGGCCCTGACCTACGCCGTGGGCGGTTACCATCCGCAAGGGCTGGACGTCCTGGCTCCCATCGTCGACCGGGTGCTCGGGGAGCAGTTGGGGCGGTTCAAGGAGCATTGCGGGGAGTAGCCTTCAGTGGGGCACCAGTGGGGCGCGGGCGTCCAATTCATTTTGATCAATCAGACATTAGGCGGGTTCGTGCGAACCCGCCTGATTCATCCTTCTTCAAATCCCGGGGAAGGCCCCGCCATCACTCGTCCTGCAGGGCTTCAAGCTTGATGAACAGCGATGTCAAAAAAAGGGCCCCGATCGCTCGGGGCCCTCGTGGGCGAGTCTCCAGGTCATGCAGGTACCCGGATCAGCGCACCAGCACCAGGCGGCGCACGGCGGTCTGCCCTTCGGCCATGAACCGGGCGAAGTAGATGCCCGAGGCCAGGCCGCTCGGCTGCCAGGTCACGCGATGTTCGCCGGCCCCGCGTTGCTCGTTCACCAGGACGTCGATCAGGCGGCCGGTGGCGTCGTAGACCTCCAGGCGAGCATGACCCGACCTGGCCAGGGTGAAGACCACCGTCGTGGTGGGATTGAACGGGTTGGGATAGTTCTGGCCCAGCCCGAACCGCGAGGTCACCTGGTCGCCCACGCCGCTGGGGCTGCGGACGATCAGGAAGTCGGTCTTGATCACCGTATCGGACCCGCAGGGACCGGTCGCGGTCAAGGTCACGGTGTACGTGCCCTCGGCGGTGAAGGTGTGCGACGGGTTCTGCAGGGTGTCGGTGGCGCCGTCGCCGAAGTCCCAGGACCAGGAGGTCGGGCCTCCGGTGGACAGGTCGGTGAACGTCACCATCAACGGGTTGGGTCCGTCGGTCACGTCGGCGCTGAAGTCGGCGGCCACCAGGGTGTCGACCGTGACGTACGCCGCGGCGGTCAGGGTGTCGATCCCGCCCGGCCCGAAGACGATCAGGCGGACGTCGAAGCTGCCGGGTGCGGTGTAGGTGTGCGAGGGGTTCTGCACCGTGTCGGTCGCCGCATCGCCGAAGTCCCAGTTCCAGCCGGTGACGGCCCCGGTGGATTCGTCGGTGAAGGCCACGGTCAAGGGCGCGCAGCCGGACACGGGCGTTCCGCTGAAGGCGGCCACCGGGCCAGCCGGAGCGTCCACGGTGATCTCGAGGCTGGTGGTGTCGGCGCCGCAGTCGTTGCCGGCGATCAGCTGGACGGCGAAGACCCCGGCGCTGCTGAAGGTGTGGCTGGGATTCTGGGCGGTGCTCGATCCGTCCCCGCCGAAGTCCCAGGCCCACGTGGAGGGATCGCCGGTGGACAGGTCGGTGAAGTCGACCGTCAGGGGCGCCGTGCCGGTGGTGTCCGAGGCGCTGAAGGCCGCGGTCGGCGGGCCGGCCACGATGATCATCCCCGTGACGGCCTTGGCGTCGCTGCCGCCGGGACCCGTGACGGTCAGGCTGACGTCGTAGATGCCGGGGGCGGCGTACTCGTGGGAGGGGTTCTGCACCGTGTCGGTGCCGGCATCCCCGAAGTCCCAGGCCCACCCGGTGATGTCGCCGCTGGACAGGTCGGTGAAGGCCACGGTGAGCGGCGCGCAGCCGCTGAGAGGATCCGCGCTGAAGTCGGCCACCGGAGCTGCGGGGGCGTCCACGATGATGTCCAGGCTGGCGGTGTCGGCGCCGCAGGTGTTGGTCACGATCAGCTGGACGGTGTAGGTCCCCTCGGCATTGAAGACGTGGCTGGGATTCTGCACGGTGTCGGTGCCGGCATCCCCGAAGTCCCAGGCCCAGGTGTCGGAGCCGCCGGACATGTCCGTGAAGTCCACGGCCAGGGGTGCGGTGCCGGTGGTGTCGGAGGCGCTGAAGGCCGCGAAGGGCAGGGCGCCCACGGAGATGAGGTCGGTCATGACGGCGGTGTCGCTGCCGCCGGGACCCATCACCGTCAGGGTGACGGTGTACAGGCCTGGCCCCGCGTACTCGTGGGAGGGATTCTGCTCGGGGCTGTTCTGCCCGTCACCGAAATCCCAGTTCCAGGTGTCGATGTCGCCGGTGGACTGATCGCTGAAAGTCACGGTCAGGGGTGCGCAGCCGCTGGTCACGTCGGTCGTGAACGCCGCCACGGGCGGGGGCGGTGCGGTGACGGTGATGTAGTTCAGCTTGGACCCCGTGCCCTGGCCGCAGTTGCTGGTGGCCACAAGGACGACCGAGTAGGTGCCGGGGGCGGTGTAGGTGTGGACGGGGTTCTGCTCGGTGCCGTTGGTCGAATCCCCGAAGTACCAGTACCAGGAGGTGGGGCTCTCGGTGCTCAGGTCGGTGAAGGACACGGTCAGGGGAGCCACCCCGGACACCGGGGTCGCCGAGAAGTCGGCGACCGGCGTCCCGTAGATGGTGATCATGCCGGGAATGGTCAGGGTGTCGCTGCCGGCCGGCCCGCTCACCGTCAGGCTGACGGTGTAGGTCCCGGGGGCGGCGTAGGTGTGGTTGGGGTTCTGCGCGGTGGAGGTCCCGCCGTCGCCGAAGGTCCAGGCCCAGCTGGTGACCGTCCCGGTGGACTGGTCGGTGAAGAGGACGGCGGTGGGCGCACATCCGGTGGTGCCGTTCGAGGTGAAGGCGGCGGTGGGGGCCACCGCGGCGCCGGCGAGGGCGGCCGCGGCATCGACCATGCCGTACCCGGTGTAGCGGTCCCAGCCGGCTCCGGACTCGACGCTCGTGATGTCCAGGGCGGTGTTCTTCAGCTGGTCGCGGATCTGGGTCGGGGTCCAGCCCGGATTGGCGGCCTTGATCAGCCCGGCCAGGCCGGCGGCGTAGGGGGTCGAGCAGGACGTGCCGTTGAAGAACGGCTCGTAGTTGCTGGTCTGGTACCCGGCGCTGCCGGTGATGTCGGTGGTGGGCAGGATGGTGGGGGCGATAAGGTCGACGGCGCCGGCATGGTCCTGCACCGTGCTGCCGTAGTTGGAACCCCACCAGCGCTCGCCGTCGCAGGTGTAGCCGTTGGGATCGGTGCTGACGCCCGGGTTGACCTCGCTGCTGTTGCTGCTGGAGCGCTTGCGCTCGCCGCAGGGCGAGGCGGCGCCGACGCCGATCACGTAGGTGTTGATGGCGGGGTAGCTGATGACCGAGGCGTTCTCGTTCCCGGTGGCGGCCAGCAGGACGACTCCGCTGTTCCAGGCGTACTGGATGGCGTTGTCCATGAGGGCGTAGCTGCTGATGGCCGCGCCGAAGCTCATGCTGGCCACGTCGGCGCCGTTGTTGGCGGCGAAGTTGATGGCGTTGGCCGCGGAGGACAGGTACATCGAGCCCGCGGAATTGGCGACCTTCAGGGGCATGATGCTGCAGGCCCCCGCCATGCCGGCCACGACGTTGGCGTTGTCGGCGATGCCCGCGGCCACTCCGGCGCAGGCGGTCCCGTGACCGGCGGCGGCGCTGTCGTCCATGGGGTTGGAATCGTTGTCTCCGTAATCATATCCCGCCACCAGACTCAGGTCCGAATGGGCGGTGTCGACTCCCGTGTCGATGATCGCGATGACCACGCCGCTGTTGCCGTAGCCCTGGTAACCGTCCCAGGCGGTCTGGGCGTTGGAGTCGAAGCCGACGGTGCCCACGGGGGGGCCGGTGTGGGCCCAGGTGGTCCCCCAGGCGTAGCTGGGCAGCTGGGCGGTGTTGTTGTGGCCCCAGTTGTTGGGGTAGTAGGGGTCGTTGGGGACGGCGGCGGGGAAGACCCGGTAGTCCGGCAAGGCTTCCTCGAGGCTGGGATCGGCGGCCAGCCGGCCGGCCAGACCAGGGATGTCGGTTCCCGCGGGCACGTCGAACCTGTACCAGCGTTCCAGCCCGATGCCGTCCGCGGCGGCCTTGTCGGGCATCTCCCCGAAGAAGCACTCGATCAGGGTGACCCCGGCCTCGGCGATGATGGCGTCGAGAGAATCCAGCCCCGTCCTGTTGCCGGGCACGGCTGCGCCCTTCTCGGTAGGCAGGGCGAAGGCGGCCTTCTCCATGGCGCCGGGCGTGAACTTGACCATCACGCGATCGGGAGCGTACAGCTCCACCTGGTCCCCGGTGGGAGAGAACCCGGCCTGCACCGGAGCGAACTCACGGGTGGGGACCTGGCCGAAGGCCATGGAAGTCATTGCCATCATGGCGACAACAAGAAGGACGAGCAGGGCGGAACGTTGCATGGAGATCACCTCGGGGCTGGTGAATGAGGACGGTTCTGGCCGATGATCACCCAAGAATACCAGATAATTGTTGCAAATTCATCACATGGTGTCTGCAAAAGTTACTTTTTGATGATAGACGGTCATAATTCGCAAAATGGGCCCGGCGAGTGCCGGGCCCATCCGCGGGGAAAGGGATCACCGGAAGAGGGTCTTGATGCCTCCCCAGGTGCTGCCCTCGGTGTCGACCGGCGGGCTGCAGCAAAGGATGTCCGCATACATGATCAACTCGCCCGGGAATCCGTAGCTGAACAGATCCTGCCAGCCCTGGCCCCAGTCGTTGTAGCTGACGCAGCCGACGGGGAAGTTGTCGGTGATCGGTTCCGGTTCCATTCCCAGGGGGAACGGGTCCACGAACGTGAAGGAGATGCCGTACCAGTACTCGAAGTAGGCGCAGGGGCAGGAGCCGGCATCCAGGGGCAGGTTGATGTCGTAAACCCCCGGAGCGTCGATGGTGATGGTGTAGACGGAACTCAGGCAGATCTCCGGGCCGGGCAGGTAGCACCCGATTGCCGGGTCGTAGATCGCTTCCTCGAAATCGACGTATGCCAGGAAGGTGGAGGGCACGTCTTCGGCCCCGAACCTCAGGACCATGTGAACGGAACTGACGGTGAACCCCATGGGGCAGTTGGGGCACAGGGCGGGGTCGGCGTAGAAGAGGTACTTGTAGCTCTCCGCGCCGGTCAGCCAGCCGTTGATCGCCCAGTAGGAGGGGTTCAGGTTGCCCATGATGCAATCGGTCTGCGGAGAGCTCGGGCCGAGGTCCTGGATGTCGTCGGCGACCCTGGTGATGACGGGTGCCCGGTCTGCAAGGGCCGTTCCGCAGAGAAGACCGAGGCAGAGAACGAGCAGCAATATCCTGTTCATGGTAGAACCTCCCGAATCCAGGTGGACTGGTCGGGGAGGTCGAGGGCCGCGGGAATCCGGGGCGCTGAGCTGTCGGGCAAAGCAGAGCGGGCCCGGGCACGCCGGGCCATCTCCCTCCGTAATCGGAACGATTATATCGGAATTTGATGCGGAATTTCAACAAAAAACTACTGTCCGTTGGACAGCTGGATGATCAGGGCCTGCTTGCCGAACCCGGTGATGGTGTAGCCCACGTTGACCCCGCCCGCTGCGATCGCCTGGACCCCCAGCTGGCCGATCGCGGCCGCCACGGCCGAGAACTGGGGTTCGGTGTTGGCGCCGGTGAAGGCGTTCTGCAGCAGATGGGCCCCCGGCAGGATGGGCAGGAGATCCGCCTGCTGGTCGGAATACCGGCCGTCGTTGCGGACGGCGAAATCCTCGACCGCCAGTTGCAGGGTGTGGGCGTGGTTCTGGACCTTCGCTTCCTTGGCCCGCTCCTGCATGGACAGGTAGTTGGGGATGGCCAGGGTGGCGAGGATGCCGATGATCAGGACGACGATCATCAGCTCGATGAGGGTGAAGCCGGAACGATTGTCCATGGGTACTCCTGGGAGATTCTAGGGTTCACTCCGTTATCGGCAGGTGGCGGCCGGTTTTGAGCGAAAAAATGCCGGGCGGGTCCTGCAACCCCGCCTTTCGGAGGTCCCGGGCAGGTATTATCTTGGGGGCGCGGGTGGCCGCCGGCCCGACCCCAGGCGCCGGGCCCCGCGGTTCGTGCCACCCCCGGAACGCAACGATCAAGGAGGCAGGGTCATGGAGACTCCATGGACCGATAAGCAGACGGCGGAGAGGTACCGCCACAAGGTGGGCCTGGCCGAAATGCTCAAGGGCGGCGTCATCATGGACGTGACCAACGCCGAGCAGGCCAGGATCGCCGAGGAGGCCGGCGCGGTCGCCGTCATGGCCCTCGAGCGCATCCCCTCGGACATCCGCAAGATGGGGGGCATCGCCCGCATGTCCAACCCCGGCATCATCAAGGCGATCCAGGCGGCTGTGTCCATCCCCGTGATGGCCAAGTGCCGCATCGGCCACTTCGCGGAGGCCCAGATCCTCGAGGCCCTGGGTGTGGACTTCATCGACGAGTCGGAGGTCCTGACCCCCGCCGACAACGCGAACCACGTCTTCAAGCACGACTTCAAGGTCCCGTTCGTCTGCGGCTGCCGCAACCTGGGCGAGGCCCTGCGCCGCATCGGCGAGGGCGCGGCGATGATCCGCACCAAGGGCGAGGCCGGCAGCGGGGACATCGTCGAGGCCGTCACCCACATGCGCGAGGTGACCGAGGGCATCCGCCGCCTGCAGACCCTGCGCAGCGACGAGCTCATGGCCGAGGCCAAGCGCCTGGGCGCCCCCTACCACCTGGTGCTCGAGACGGCCGAGCTGGGCAAGCTGCCCGTGCCCAACTTCGCCGCCGGCGGGGTGGCCACCCCGGCCGACGCCGCCCTGATGATGCAGCTGGGCGCCGAGACGGTGTTCGTCGGCAGCGGCATCTTCGCCAGCGAGGATCCGGCCCCGCGGGCGAAGGCGATCGTCGATGCGGTGACCTTCCACGACGATCCGGCCAAGCTGCTGGAAGTGTCGCTGACCCTGGGCGAGGCCATGAAGGGCCGCGCCGTGAACGAGATGGAAGAGAACGAGAAGATGGCCGGCCGCGGCTGGTAGCGATCCCGGCGGAACACGGCCCGGGCCCCTTGGTGCGTCCGGGCCTCTTCATTGGAGCGATGAATCGCGATGTCCAAGCCCGTCGGCCTGCTGACCCTGCAGGGTGATTACGAGAAGCACCGCCAGACCTTCGCGGCCCTGGGCCGGGAGACCTGCGGGGTGCGCCGGCCGGACGAGCTGGACCGGGTGTCCTGCCTGGTCATCCCGGGGGGCGAATCGACCACCCTGTCCCGCCTCATCGATCGGATCGGCCTGCGGGAGCCGCTGCGCCGGTTCGCCGCCGACCACCCGGTGATGGGCACCTGCGCGGGGCTGATCATGCTCGCCGGGGCGCTCGAGGGGGAAGAGGAGTCGGACTTCGGGGTCAAACCCCTCGGCCTGCTGGACTGCACGGTGCTGCGCAACGGCTACGGGCGGCAGATCGATTCCTTCACCGCCCCGGTGGCCGCGGGCGGTCTGGGTGCGGCGGAACCCCCCTTCGCGGCGGTGTTCATCCGGGCCCCTCGCATCACCGCGGTGGGGCCGGGGGCCGAGGTGGTCGCCCGGCACGGGGAGGAACCGGTCGCCGTCCGCCAGGGACGCCTGCTGGGGCTGACCTTCCATCCGGAACTGACGGACGACCTGCGGATCCACCGGGCGTTCCTGGACCTTGCCGGTTCGGTCTGAGGGGAACGTTTCCTGCGGGAAAGCGTACCAACAGGGTTCCCTCCAGGACGCTGAATTCGTATTATTGATCGACCAGGTGGGGCATGCGGCACCTGTCGTCAGGTCGAACCAAAAGGACAGCGGTGATGAGACCATCCACGTTGACTTTCTTTGTGCTGCTCACCGGAATCCTGACCATCGGAGCCCTGTGGGGATGCGGCGGGGACGATGATCCCACCGAACCCCCCGGGTCGGATTGTTCCATCTCCCTCACCAGCCCGGGGGCCGGGCTGACCTTCCAGTCCGGGGACAGCGCCAACATCCGGTGGACCTCGACGGGAGGGGCGGGATCGGTCCGCATCACCCTCCTGCAGGGCGGCGCAGACGTGGGGAACATCACCGAATCGACGGAGAACGACGGTTTCTTTCCGTGGGACGCCGACGTTCTGGGCGGGACGGGGGGAGGCGGATTCTCCATCCGGGTGGCCGCCCTGGGCGAGGACGGCTGCGAGGACGAGGTCGGCGGCCTGACGATCCTGAACACGGCCGACTGCGCCATCGAGTGGACCACCGAATTCCCCGTGGACAGCCATGGCGATCCCCTGCCCCTGCTGGGCGACGACGAGGTCACCATCACCTGGAACAGCCACGACACCACCGGAGAGGTCGATATCGAGCTGTGGCACGGGCATCTCCTTCAGACCTTCGTCGGCACCATCGCTGCGGGCACGCCCGACGACGGATCCTTCACCTGGACCGTGGATTCCTTCAATGACACGGCCCACCGGGACGTGACCGACCTGTCCGTCTACTGGATCCGGATCCACGATCCCGAGGTGGCCGGGACCTGCGAGGCCGTCTCCCCAGATTTCTCGCTCTGGGACGAAAGCCTCTGCGAGATCAGGGACGTGGTCATCGCCTCGGGACAGTTCGCGTCCCTGCCCTCGGGCCAGACGGTCACCGTCACCTTCGACGCCTCGGACCTGGGGCCGACCGGCCTGGTCAAGGCCAGATTGTACGCGGGATCGGTGGCCGTTCCCGGCGGCTTCGTCACCATGCAGAACGTCCCGGCCACCGACGGCCAGGTCCAGTGGGTGGTGTCCGACTACGGCTTCACCCAGGGCGGGAGCAACTTCAACATCCGGGTCATCGACGTGAACGACGAGTACTGCTGGGGCCGCACCACCAATTTCTCCATCACGGATTGATGGCCGGGTCTGCCGGCATCCGGATCCTGAACCCGGGGAGGGCCGCTGCGGCGGCCCTCCTTCTTGCGGCGCTGGTGGGTGCGGGCGGCGCCGCCGGCCAGGCCTGGTCGGAATTCGGTGCGCCCGCCAGGGAGGCACCGTCCGCCGGGACGGAGATCCGGGAACCGTTCTTCGAGTTCCTGCTGGCGGTGGCCGACGGCGATTCCCTCGGCAGCTGGACGGGGGAGGACGTCCGCCGTTTCGCGGGCGAAAGGGCGCGCGCCTCGAAGTTCCCCCTGTCCGACCTGCTCCTGGTCGAGAGGGTCCGACCGCCGTCTTTCCGCGGCGGCGGAGCCCAGCGCCCGGTGGCCGTCTGGACCCTGGAACTCGCCGCCCCCCTGGACAAGCCCATGCCCTACGACATCCTGGGCTACCATCCCGGCAGCCTGCGGGTGTCCCGGCGCCTGGTCCTGGAGGAGGTCCGCTTCGGCAGCCAGCGGCTGGACTTCGAGGATGGCCGGCAGCAGAGATCGGTGGCCCTGAGGGACGTCCGGCTCTTCGCCATCACCGAGGGCAAGGTGTTGCTGGACGCAGACGGTTTCGTGGACGCCCTCCTGGGGGCGGCCCTGGACGACGCCTGGACCCTGGGTTTCGCCACCGCCTGGGAGGGCGAATCGCGCCTCGGGCTGGGGGTGTCCCTGGGCCGCAAGGGCCGCAGGATCTTCGGGGAGTTCGATTTCGTGAACGACAAGGTGCTGCCCAACGGCAGGGAGGAAGCCTCGGCCCTCAGTTCCTTCTGCCGCCGGTGGCTGGAACGGGAAAGGGACCGCTTGCCGGCGGTCTGGGTGGAATGACCGGGGACCGCCTTGCCCTGTCGGTCGAATACGGCGATCATATCCCCTTGAGCAGCCGATCCGGAGCCGGACCATGGAACGTCTCGAGTTGACCGTCCACGGCAGGGTCCAGGGCGTGGCCTTCCGCTGGTACACGCAGCGGACCGCGACCCTGCTGAACCTCACGGGTTGGGTGCGCAACCGGCCCGACGGATCGGTGCGGCTGGTCGCCGAGGGCGAACGCTCCGACCTGCAGGCTCTGCGCGAGTGGGCGGGTCGCGGCCCGGACCGCGCCCGCGTCGACCGCGTCGAGGAATCCTGGGGCGAAGCGGCCGGGACCTTCACCGATTTCTCCATCACCGGATAGGACATGACCGTCGCCAACCAGCAATCCCTGCTCATCGCCATCGACGTGGACGGCACCCTGCTGAACACCGAGGTGGACGACCTGCTCGGGGCCCGCGAGATCGCGGCCCTCGAGGCGGTCCGCACGGCCGGCCACGTCGTGGCCCTGTGCACCGGCCGCAACCTGAATTCCACGCGCATCCTCCTGGAGAAGTCGGCCTGGTTCCCCGAGGACCTGCCGCTGGTCCTGCTCAACGGTGCGGTGGTCTGGGGCGGGAATCCCCGGCGCCAGATCACCTGCAACGTGCTGGACGAGGCCGCGATCCGGGCCCTGGTCGCCCTCTACAAGGAGCACGGGACGGCGCCCATGGTCTATTCCACCGACGATCACGGCGGGGTCCTCTATCACGAGAAGCGGCCGGTGAACGACATCCTCGACCGCTACCTCCAGTACCGGCGCGACCACGTGGGGGCGATCATCGCCGTGGAGGACCTGCAGGACGTGCCCTGGACCGAGGCCCTTGAAGTGGGCACCATCGACCGGGAGGCGCCCATCCGGTCCCTGACCTCTGCGGTCAAGGCCGCGCTGGACGGCAGGGTCAGGGTCATCAACACCCAGAGCCTGCTGGGCAAGGGCGAGTTCTTCTGGGCCGAGGCCTTCCATGTCGCGAGCAACAAGGGCGCCGGCATGATGACCCTGGCGGGCTCGTGCGGGATTCCCTTGCAGCGGCTGGTGGCGATCGGGGACAATTTCAACGACCTGGACATGTTCGCCGCCGCGGCCCTGAGCGTCGCCATGGGGAACAGTCCCGACGAGGTCAAGATCCGGGCGGATCTGGTGGCCGGGCACGTCGCCGAGGGCGGAGCCGCGGACATCCTGCTGGCTTTGGCCAGCGGCGAACTCGTTGTCGGGCACGAACGGAAAAGGTGAGTCCATGAAACCGATCAGGGACCACGAGCCGGGCGAGGGTGCGCGGGCCTGGCCCGCGCCTCCGGCGGACGAGGCGCCCGAGCCCGCGGGCGAACACTCGCTGAACGAGGCCCGGATGAAGGAGATGGGCTACGCCATGGTCGATCTGGCCGTGGAGTACCTCAAGGGCCTGGAGGGCCGCCGGGTCTACGGTCCGGTGTCTCCCGCCGGCCTGGACGAGATGTTCAGCGAACCGATGCCCGACGACCCGGTGCCCTTCCAGGAACTGGTCCAGGACTGCCGTACGCGGGTCTTTCCCAACACCATGGGCATCGGCAGCCGCCGCTACTTCGGGATGATGAACCCGGCGCCCCTGCCGGTCGCCGTCTTCAGCGAGGCCCTGACGGCGGCCATGAACCAGAATGCAGCCTCCTGGCGGCACGCCCCCAGCGGGACGGCGATCGAGAAGACCGTCATCCGCTGGCTGTGCGACCTGTTCGGCCTGCCGAGGGACAGCTTCGGAACCCTGACCCCGGGCGGGTCCCTGGCCAACATCACCGGGCTGAAGCTGGCCATCAACCGCAAGCTGGGCCGGCACCTGGCCCAGGTGGACAACCTCGACGGCCCGGGCGAGGCGATGGCCCGGCTGGTCTTCTACGTCTCCGCCCAGGCCCACTACAGCTTCGACAAGGCCGTCGACCTGCTGGGGCTCGGGCGAGGGCAGCTGCGAAAGATTCCCGTGGACGGCCTGTACCGCATCGACCCCGTCCTTCTCGAGGAGGCGGTGGAGCAGGACAAGGCGGCCGGCTTGAATCCCTGCTGCATTATCGGCGTCGCCGGGACCACCAACACCGGCAGCATCGACAAGCTGGACCGGGTGGCCGCCGTCGCCCGTCGCCACGGGTGCTGGTTCCACGTGGATGCGGCCTACGGCGGGGCGGTGATCCTCTCCAAGATGTACGGATCGATGCTGCGCGGCATCGATTCGGCGGACTCCATCACCGTCGACCCGCACAAGTGGTTCTACATGCCGTTCTCTGCGGGCGGAATCCTGGTTCGCGACGGCGACTTCCTGCGTCGCAGCTTCCTGGTCCACCCCGAGTACTACATGGAGAAGGTGCTGCGGGACGGGGACGAGTCCCACGAGATCCACAGCAACGGCCACGGCCACCGGGTGATGCCGGACACCCGCGGCTTCCATCACGGGGACAAGGTGAACTTCTTCCAGTACGGCATCCAGGGCAGCCGCCGCCTGGACGCCCTGAAGCTGTGGCTGGGCTTCCGGATGGTGGGCAAGAAGCAGTTCGCGGCCTGGGTCGAAAACGACATCGAGCTGGCCCGGCGCATGGCCGCACGCATCAACCGCATCGCCGACTTCCGGATCCTGGGGCCCAACACCCTGGGCATCTGCAACTTCCGGTGGGAACCCGTCGGCCCCGACGGGGGTTTGCGGTTCGACGACGAGGAGAACGACCAGCTCAACCGCGACCTGCAGGAGCTGGTGGAGCGCGACGGCGACGCCTGGTTCAGCTACACCATCCTGGACGGCAGGGTCGCCCTGCGGGTCAACGTGGAAAACCGCTGCATGGAACAGAGCGACATCGACCGCCTGATCGAGGTGATCAAGCGGGCGGCGGCCAGGATCCTGGCCGACAAGTGACGAACGTTCGCGGCGCCGGAACGCCGCTCGACCGGAGGAAACCATGAGGAGACTGCTGATACCCGTCCTGGCCCTGTCCGTGATCTGTCTGGCCCCGGGCGCCTTCGCCGCCGTGAAGACCTCGGCCGACGTGGTCAAGGCCGCCCCGGCCGCGGCGACCGTCACGGCCAAGGCCGGCCAGCGCGTGGACTTCACCATCAAGGTCGACATCGACCACACCTGGCACCTCTACGCCCACGGGGACACCAACTTCCTGGGCATCGACCTGGTGCCCGACGAGTTCTTCCCCCTGCAGGACTTCCAGGCCGCCTACCCCGAGGGCAAGGCGAAGAAGTTCTTCGGCGAAATGGTCCTGATGATCGAGGGCAGCCAGGTCATCAAGGCTTCGGCCCTGGTGCCGGCCGGCATGCAGGCCGGGGAGCAGCCCCTGGACCTGGTCGTGGCCGTCCAGGCCTGCGACGACAAGACCTGCCTGCAGCCCGCGCGGATCCCGGTCAGCCTGACGCTCAAGGTGGAGTGACGGGATGACCATCTACCTCGGCAACCTGCCGCCTGACGCCACCGAGGAAACGGTCCGCGGCCTGTTCGCCGCCTACGGTCCCGTGCAGCAGGTGACCCTGATCACCGATCCGGGAACGGGCGAGCCGCGCGGCTTCGGGTTCGTGGTCATGCCCGATGAGGCGGCGGGGTCGGCCATCGAGGCCCTCGACGGCGCCGAGTTCGGGGGCAGCATGCTGAGGGTGAACGAGGCCCGCGATCGCGGTGCCAAACCGCCCCGCCGGGCCTGGTGAAATCCTGCCGATGAATCATCGCCGATGAAAAACGAGGGGGCCGGCCGGCCCCCTCGTCCCCGACCTCACCTGATCAACGGTTCTGTTCGCCAGGTTGCGCAGTGGTGTCTGCGGCGATGGTCGGTGCGGGCGTTTCGTCGTTCCCCGCCTGCTCGCCGCGGGCGGCGACCACGGCCGAGGATCCGGCCTGGAACCGCAGGGCTGCGGCCGCCAGGTCGAAGGGAATGGGATCGCCCGACTCGACGTGATCCGCGAGGCGATCGAGGCTCTCGGAGGCCTTGGCGTAGTCGGCGTCCAGTTCGAGCGCCTTGCGGTAG
>JAHJTW010000087.1 GCA_018829565.1 bacterium
ACCAGAGGACGGCGCAGTGGCGGGCCTGGTCCATGACCCGGACGGACTGCTTGAGGGCGGCGTGGGCGGCGGCGGCCGGCTGGCCGGGCTGGAAGACGGGAAGGGCGGCACTGGCGGACATAGTTCTCCTCCTGGGAATCCGGGAGGAGTGGACTTGAGAAGATTATAGCGAAAAAATGGCGAAAATGCAAGGGGGAAAGTGGAAACCGTCCTGGGAATTTCTGAAGAATTTTCGAGCCCGGCCACCCTGGGAGCCAGGGAATCCAACCAGGAATTGGCCAGCCGGGGAGTGCGTCCAGGCGACTCTTGCGGGTCGAGGGATCCAAAGAACAGGCCCCGGGAGGAGAACCTCCGGGGCCGTGTTCAACGAGTGCTGTCGGTCTCCTGCCGGAAGGGGCGAGCCCCTTCCGGCAAGGTCAGCAAGGCCTAGTAGGGGGCGTCCCCGAAGTCCTTGGTGTGGCACTTGTTGCAGAGCGAGCGCTGGTTCTGCACGAACGTGTACTGGTAGTACTTGTTCGCGACGTCGTCGGCGGTCGCACCGATGTCGGTCAGCACGGGGTGGCTGTCAGCGAGGAAGGTCTCGGTGAAGTCCCAGCGGCCGGCGTCGGGGAAGGCCGAGGCGTGGGCGCGGTGGCAGGTCAGGCACATGACCTGATCCACGCCGGTGGGGCCCTGCGTGTCGTTGGTGGAGTCGATGACGCCCAGGTCGACGTTGACCTTCTCGAAGGGCACCAGACCGGCGTACGAGGAGGATGCGTTCCCGCCCGTCAGGTCGTCGGAGCTCACGTAGGCGTTGTACGCCGCGGCGATGCTGCTGCCCATGGCCCGGCCGGTGGGGTGCACGAAGTTGGTGGTGTTCGCACTGTGGAAGTTCGTGTGGCAGTTGGCGCACCACTGGCTCATGCCGCTCTTGTAGACGGTGTGCTTGGCGTCGGTCTCATTGCCGGAACCGACGTTGGTGGTACGGCTGTTGCCCTTGGCCACCGGGGCGGCGGCGGCGAAGGAGAAGCGGCCGCCGTCATACTTCGGGCCGTCGCCGTTGCCGTAGAGGATCCGGAAGTTCTGGTTGCCGTGGGGGTCGTGGCAGCTGGTGCAGCCGAGGTACTGGCTCTGGAAGGTACCGCCGGGGGCGATGCTCAGAGTCGCGTCCATGGCGATACCGGCGCCGGGAGCCACGATGTTGTGACCATGGCTGTCGCCGGTGCTGAAGTAGTCATGCCCGTGGGCGCTCCAGCTGTAGGTCTTGGTCAGCCAGTAGAAGTCGCCGCCCGGGCCGTAGCCCGTGCCGTTCTCGAACTGGCCGTAGCCGGCGTGGCAGCTGAGGCAGGTGTCCGAGGGGCTGCCGTCGATCAGCAGGTACTCGTTGCCGATGGGGTTGCCGGTGTCGACTTCGACGCCGTCCTGGCTATTGTGCATGGTATGGCAGCCGGCGCACTCGGCGACGCCGCCGTCATGGAAGGCCACGGCAGCACCGGCCCAGAGGGCGACGGTGGCGATCAGGGTGACGGTCAGGAGAGATTTCACGGATGTGCCTCCAAATTGAAGGTTTCTGGTTTTGTGCTCGAGCACTGTTGAACAGAAAGAACCAAGGCGAAGGGAAAGGACTTCGTCGGCCGGCTGTCGTAGGGCCGGCCTGGAAAATCGGGGTGATGTCTCCTTTCGGGAAGAACGGTCCTCGTTCGTCGCAGGCGACGCGAACCCGAACGGGGCGGTATGGCCGCTGCGTTTGCTCATGAGATCTCCACCTTGAAGACCTGGACGCGCCCCTGGAAGCCCTGTCCCACGAAGCAGCGTCCGGTGTGGTCGGTGGCGAGTGAACTGGGGTGGTAGAACTGGCCGGGGCCCGCGCCCAGACTGCCGTACTCCCCGAGGAACTGGTGGTCGGCGTCGAAGACCATGATCTTGTGGCGCATCCGGTCCAGCATGAGGAAGGTGCCGTCGGGCAGGAACGCCGCGCCGACGGGGAAGATCATGCGGCCGGGGCCGGTGCCGTAGCGGCCGAAGGCCGAATCGCTGCGGCCGTCGGCGGTGAAGACCAGGACCCGGTTCAGGTTGCCGCCGGGGATGTAGAGCCGGCCGTCTTCGGCCTCGGCGGGACGGCCGAGATGCAGCACGTCGGAACCCGAATCGTTGGTGATGGTGCTGACCCAGATCACCTCGCCGGACCGACTGTCGTGCTTGGCCAGAATGCCCCGGAAGGCGTCCAGGGTCACGAAGTTCCCGTCGCGGGTGATGATCAGGTACCGGGGAGCCCAGTCGGGCTGCACGGGCTGCGCGGCGAAGTCCACGGGCTCTCCGAAGAGGTCGAGCCGCTTGATGGTGAAGCCGTAGTCCCCATCGCTGTCCAGAAAGACGATGCCGCCGTCCCGGTCCAGGGATCCGTCGAGGGGAAAGGACAGTCCGGCGAAGGCGCCGGTCCGGAAGATCTGGATGCCGTCGGTGTTCGTGAGGGCGAACAGGGACTGGCGGTCGTCGGTGATGCAGATCTCCCCGTTCAGGGGATCGCAGGTGATCGCCACGGGGCGCAACCGCTCGGATCCGGCCGCGGTGACGTCGAGGATGTCCTGGTAGACGAACCGGACCTCGGCGGTGGCCGACCCGCAGACGCCAAGGACCACGGCTGCGGCGAGCAGCCGGGCGGTCATCCTGGTGCGGGTGGAGAGGGACTTCACGGGGATCATTTGCTCCGGGTTGCGGCCCTGGGCGGGAGGGGGCTGATCCCCTCACAATTGCCATGTACGAATCATACCATACACCTAGGGAAAGTCAACAGAATCGTGGAATATTTAACAGAGAAAATGTTTTTTAGGCATATTTTATTAGTGAATCGATAAGTTGATGTGAATTAATGACTTGAAAATCCAGAAATTGAGATTCAGTCACAATTTCTAAAAAAATCATGTCACCCTGTTGTCATGAAGCCCTCCGGGCAAGCCGGCAAATGTCATTTTGACGTCACAGGCGGGGCCCTGTGGGGCCCCGCCTGTTAATCGCATCACGTTTTCCCGGTGGTCAACGTTTCTGGCGGATCATGTTCGTGTGGCACTGGATGCAGAGCCTTCCGTTGGAATCGTCCAGCATCATCTTCGGGAAATCCGTGCCGTGAGGATCGTGACAGCTGTTGCAGGCCATGGTTTCACCCGTGCGGGGGTCGAGGACGTCGGCGCCCATGGGGTGATCGGAGTGTTCCCGGTATTCATGGCAGTTGAGGCAGACCTCCCGTTGCGGAGCGTCGCCTTCGGCCCGGGGGAAGACGTGGGGGTCATGGCACACCGTGCAGCTCTGCTCGCCCTTGACCGGATGGGTATGGGCCGACCGCGCCATCTGAAGCATCTGGTCCTCGTGGCATTGCCCGCACACGTCCTGGACAGGACGGGGAAGCAGCTTGGTCCGCTGGGATGCGTGGGGGACGTGGCAGGTCGTGCAGGCGTCCTCCTCTTCGAGGGCCGCATGCATCGTCCCGGCGGCGATGCCGGCCTGGATCTCCGCGTGACAGGCGAAGCACTGCTGGGGCTGGGCCGCCGCCATGGCCGTTCCGCCGGCGTGGCACTCCGCGCAGTCCCCCGATTCGAAGGGGGCGTGCACGTTGGCGTGCGTCAGCTGGCGGAAGTCCGAGGCGTGAGGCGTGTGGCAGGACGCGCAGTCGGCCTCGGCCAGCGGATAGTTGAAGTGCTTGGCGACCAGGGCCCGATCCGCCGTGTCATGGCAGTCGGAGCAAAGGTCCTGCGGGGCGGCCTTCAGGCTCATGGGGGCCGGCCCCCCGTGGGCGTCGTGGCAGTCCAGGCAGTCGCCGTCGGCGAAGGGCTGGTGGACGTGGGCCCGCTTCTGCTCCGCCAGCAGACCCTCGTGGCAGCTCCAGCAGATCCGGTCCGGGGATCCGGCCAGCAGGTCGGGGTGGTCGGCGGCGTGAGGATCGTGGCAATCCTCGCAGCGGCCTTCCCGCACGGGGGTGTGGGCGATCGCCGCCACGGGCGCGAGGTCGGCCAGGTCGTGGCATTCGGCGCAGGTCTCGTCCACCCGTCCCTTGATCATGAGGTGAGGGCCGCGGGAGGCGTGGGGGTTGTGGCAGGCCGAGCATTCCCCCCCGGCGAAGGGATCGTGCAGGACGGAGCGCGCCCCGGCCTCGGCCACCAGGTCGTCGTGGCACATGCTGCAAAGCTCGGTCTGGTCGGCGATGGGCGCGGCGTCCTCGTGGCAGGTCGCGCAGTCGCGATCGGCGAAGGGGGGATGGCCCAGGGCGCGCAGCAGGTTGCCTTCGGCCGAATGATGGGGCTCGTGGCAACCCATGCAGTCCAGGCCGGCCGGCGGGCGATCCAGGTGGGCGCGCTTGAACCCTGCGCCCCGTTCATCGTGGCAGTTGAAGCAGAGGCCCGGCATGGGCTCCCGCAGGAAACCCACCCCCTCGCCACCGTGGGGAAGGTGGCAGTCGAGGCAGTCGCCTTCGGCTGGCGGGTGGATGGATGCCGCGTTCTGCGGCCGGGCGACGTCCTGGTGGCAGGCCGCGCACAGCAGGTCGCGCGGGGCGGCGAGCAGCATGTCCTGGGGAGAGTTGTGGGGGTCGTGGCACTGGACGCAATCGCCGTCGGCCACGGGCTGGTGCCCCACCCAGTTCGCCCCGGATCCCTGGCCGACATCGTGGCATTCGGCGCACAGTTGACGGGTGGGGGCGGTCAGCATGCCGTCTTCCGCTCCGCCGTGCGGCAGGTGGCAGTCCAGGCAGTCGCCGTCATCGACGGGCAGGTGCCGGCTGCCGCCGGCGGGAGCCTCGACGACGTTGAGATGGCAGCGCGCGCAGAGCGGGCCCGGGTCGGAGTTCAGCAGGTCCGGTCGCTCCGAACGGTGGGGATCGTGACATTCCAGACACTGGCCGCGGGCCACGACGTCATGGGGGAAGGCGGCGGCCATCTCGAGGCGGATCGAGGTATGGCAATCCAGACACAGGCCTTCCTTCTCGGTGATGAGCAGCTTGGGCTCGAAGGAGCTGTGGGGTTCGTGGCAGACCGTACAGTCCTGCTTGACCACCGGGGCGTGGACCACGCCGCCGGCGGGGGCGGGATCGGACAGGCCGGCATGGCACTCCTGGCAGAGATCCCTGCCCGGCTGGGGGAGCAGGTGGGCCAGGGCGCCGCCGTGGGGCAGGTGGCACCCGGAACAATTCCCCTCGGCCACCGGCTCGTGTTTCACCGGCCGCGTGAAATCAGCGGTCTCGTGGCACTCGAAGCAGACCTGCTCCTGGCGGGAGACCAGGAGGCCTGGGTAGGGGCTGCCGTGGGGGGCGTGGCAGTCGAGGCAGGATCCGTCCTCCACGGGGGCGTGGGGTTCGGCGGGGTCGAGATCCAGGTCGTGGCACTGCAGGCAGGTCTCGGTCAGGTCGGCGGCCAGAACGGGCCGGCCCTGGGGATCGGCTTCGTGGCAGGCGTCGCACTCCAGATCGGCCACCGGAGCGTGCTGGAACCGGTGCAACAGGGCCTTCTCGTCCGAGCTGTGAGGGTCGTGGCAGGTGGTGCAGCCCGAGATCGCCATGCTGATGCCCGAATGCTTGGCCTGCAGCTCGTCGTGATCGTCGTGGCAGCTCGCGCAGAGATCGTCGGCGGCCGCGATGAGCAGGCCGGCGCGGCCGGTCCCGTGAGGCTCGTGGCAGGCGGTGCAGCCGTCATCCTTCAGGGGGCGGTGGACGTTCTTGCGCGTGAAGGCCGCCTGGTCATGGCAGAGGTAGCAGGATTCCCTGCCCTCGGCCGGCAGCAGCCCGGGATGGCCGGATCCGTGCGGGTCGTGGCAGGCGGCGCAGCCGTCGTCCAGGATCGGCCGGTGCAGGTGGTTGCCCTCCTCCACCACGGCGGCGATCGCCTCGTGGCACGTGAAGCACAGTTTCTTCCCCTGCTCCTTGAGGATCAGCTTGCCGATGATCCCGTGGGGCTGATGGCAGGACTCGCACTCCTTGCCCTTGAAGGGGGCGTGGGCGTCGCGGTCGCTCACCTCCTTGTCCAGCTCCTTGTGGCAGTCCAGACAGGCCTTGGGCTTGAAGGGACCGGCGGCGGCCGGGTCGGCGGTCAGGCCGGCGAACAAGCCGGCGAACAAGCCGGCGACCAGAAGGACGGACAGGGTCCGGAAGTGATGCCTGTATGAAGAAACCAGCATGCGCATGCCTCCTGCGTGGTCCTGATCCTCGGAACGGGAACCGGAATTCATCATCGTCCGACCGCTTCTTCGAGCATGGCCCGGATCCGGTCCTCGGCTCCGGGCAGAATAGTGATCTCGGTGGCCTCCTCGAGGCGGGCCATGACCCGGGCCAGGTAGTCGCTGATGAACTCGCTCTTCATGCGGGTCAGCACCTCGGTCCGGCATTCCTCCAGGGGCACCGGCTGGGGTTCCTCGATCTCGGTGACCCGGGCGACGACCCAGCCGCCGGGCACCCCGTAGGGCTCGGGGATCAGGCCGACCGCGACGTCTTCGAAGCGGATGCCTAGCTGTCCCGGGGAGAACCACTCGTAGGGGAAGGGGGCCGGGCCGTCCACCACGC
>JAHJTW010000088.1 GCA_018829565.1 bacterium
CAGGCGCAGGCCGGCGGTCGAGAGCATGTTCCACTGCCCGCCCTCGTGGTAGACGAAGGGATCGCGGAACGCGCTCCATGCCTGATCTGGCCCCCAGTGGTAGGTCAAGGTGTCGGGTTCGAAGACCGGGTTGTTGGCGCTCTTGGTCCAGACCTCCAGGTCGTCCGACCAGGCCAGGCAGGGCCGCTGCACCATGCTGGCGCCCACGCCGGTGTAGAGCATGGCCCAGCGGTCGGTGGCCGGATCGTGGACAACGTCGGGCGCCCACATGGCCACGTCGTCGTACCAGCCGGGACCCGAGGTCAACACCGGGCCGACGATGCTCCACTCGCGCAGGTCGGTGGACACCGCGTGCCAGATGGTGTCCGCGTTGGACGGGAACAAGTCGTCGGGGGGCAGGGTGTGATAGAAGACGTGGATCTGCCCGCCGTCCTGCACCATGCAGAAATCCCAGACCTGGAGCCCGGGATGGACCAGGAACGGCGACTCGAAGTCGAAGCGCTCGAGCGCGGCCGCGGCCCCCGCGACCGTCAAGGCCAGTGCGGCCAGGATCCACCGGATCGTGTTCATGGGCGAGGCTGCCGTCTCCCGGTTCGATGCACGTGCGGCCCGGGACCACCCCGGGCCGGTGAAGGGACTCCGCAAATTATACCATTGATCCATCTTTTTGTCAGATCATGGACAGCCCCGGACCAACCGGGGATCAGCGCAGCCAGTGGACCTTGGCCGTCGCCCGTTGCCCGGCCGCCCGCGCCTGGACCAGGTAGACCCCGCTCGAGACCCGGCGGCCGGCCGTATCCCGGCCGTCCCATTCCAGGACGTGGACCCCCGTGGACACTTGCGGGCCGGGGGTCAACCTGCGGATCCGTCGTCCCCGCAGGTCGTAAACCTCCAGCGACACCGGCCCGTCAATCCCGGTTGACACCTCCAGGGTGACCACGCCCGTTGACGCCGTCTCCGCGTGAAGACGTAAACCCCCGGACCCGGACTGGGCATCCGGCACACCGGACACGACCGCCTGGACCTCGACCGGCCCGACCGAGTGCGAGATCACCGCCACCCCCGTCCCCGGGTCCCAGTACCAGCCGTCCGCCCCGCCGGGCTCCTGGGCGAGTTCGGGCAGAGGGGCCCCGCCGGCCATGACCGCCGCCGGCCTGGCGGCCAGCTTGATCCGCTCGGTGCCCGCGCCCCCGGAGGCGGCGTACCGGACGGCGATCCCCGCCCCCGGGTACTCCACCAGGGTCAGGGCCCGGTCCGCGGCCAGGATGTGGTTCCCGGCGGCCGGGGCCAGGCCGGGCTCCAGCGCCATGATCTCCAGGAAGTACTTCACGGTGTTGAAGTTCTGCTCGTACCAGCTGTCGACGTTGAAGTACGCCACCAGGTCCTTGACGGTGGTGAACATGCGGCCGTCGGCGGCGATGCCCCGGGTGTTCTGGCCGTGGGAACACACCGCGGCCATGGCCAGGGCGCGGTCGCGCCAGGCGGGATCCTGCCGGGGGTCGCCCTCGAGGGCCTGGTGCAGCAGCAGCGCGGTGCGGGCGTACTGCAGGCTCGAGGCGTAGGTGGCCTCGGGCCAGCCGGTCCACTCCAGGGTGACCGGAACGTACTGCTGGAAGACCGTGCCCGGTCCCTCGATCAGGTAGCGGGCATCGACCGTGTCCAGGATGGCCGCCACCAGGTCCTGCCAGCCCGCCGGCTGCCGCTCGATCAGTTCCGCGATCATCTCGTGGGCCGAGTAGTGATCCCCCAGCCCGGTCTGCATCTCCGGGGATTGGTCCTCGTAGAAGCCTTCCCAGCGCATGTACGACGGCGAGGCGGCGTTGCCGGGGTTGGCCAGCAGCCAGCCCCAGGCGCGGTCGCGGGCCAGGGCGTACCCCGGATCGCCGGTGCGGTCGGCCATCTCGGCGAAGAACCGCACCGCCGGCTGCAGGTGGCTGGTGTAGTCCTGGGTCACGGTCCCGTCGGCGGGCACGGCGCGGAACGGCCAGCGCCCCTCGTCCTGGGGAGCCCCGGTCATCTGGGCGGCGGCCATGACCGCGGCGATCTCCAGGGCCCCGTCCAGATAGGCCTGCTCGCCGGTGATGTCGTACAGCCGCAGCAGGCGC
>JAHJTW010000089.1 GCA_018829565.1 bacterium
CAGCGGACACAATTTCGACGGCACAACCTAGAAAATCAGTCCCAGGTCGGGGAGGTCCAGCGCGTGCCGGTATTCCGGGTCAAGATCGAATCTGAGGGTTCCAGCCGCCGATTCCCTCGTCAGGGCGAGACTCCCCCCTCCCCCGCCGTCGATCAGGCTGTCCCAGCGGATCTCGAAATGCTCGCCCTGCCCTCCAGCCCCGATCAGGCGGCAGGTCAGGTCCTGGTCCGGGGCCAGGGAGAACGCCCAATCCAGGGGCTGGCTCACCCGGGCGACCTGGGCCGGATCGGCCGTGACCGGAACGGTGAAGACCCCGCTGGTCAGCGTTGGCCCATCGGGATGGATGGAGAGCTCCAGCACCAGGGGAACCCCCTGGGCCTCCGCAGCCACGCCTTCCAGGCGGAAGGCCTGCAATCTGAACGGAAGGGGGCGAGCCATGGCCTGGGCCAGTCCGGCGGCCGCGGTGACCTGGGCCTGGCGAACCGGGTCGTCGGCGAAGGCGAAGGTGAAACGGGCCAATATGTCCTGCGACCGGGACCAGAGGTCCAACCAGGCTGCGGTCCAGCCTTCCCCTGTTTGCGCCTGCGATTCCAGCCGCCTGATGCCGCCCCTGAGCCCGACCCATGAACGGTCGAACTCGAGAGCCTCGTTGCGGGCGTGTTCGCCCGAGCGGACCTGGAGGTGCTGAGCCCAGCGGACCAGGTACGGATCCCCGAGACCGGCGGCCGCGGCTCGCCACCCGTCCGGGCCCGGATCCCTCGTCAAGAGGGCATGGAATTCCCGGATCTCCGCGGGGCCGTCCGGGCCGATCAAATGGGCCGGCCAGTCTGCCGGGTCCGCACCCGATTCCAGGAAGGGCCGGAGGGCCTCGAACCGGATCCGGCCCAGGACACCTGCATAAGCCCCGGGATCGAAGGTGACGGCGCGGCAGGAAATCAGGCGGTTCCAGAACCCGGGGTCGGCGGCGGCCCCGACGACGGCCCCCGCAGGATCGTCCAGGAGGGAGTAGAGTTCCACCGTCCCTGCGATGAGGTCCGGCGCTTCGCCCGCCTTGAAGATGCCCGCCTGGCGGCGCACCGAGGGCAGGATGGCGGCGACCGCAGGCCCGGGCCAGGCGCCCCGGTCCCAGGCTTCGCCCATGGCGGCTTCCAGGGTGGCCTGCTCCCGTTCGGCCGCCTTGAGCCGGACCAGGGCGAACGCACAATTCCGGTAGGCCCGGGTGATGGTGCTGGCGGTCGGGGACACCTTGGCTGCCGCCAGTTCGAGACGCTCCTCCCAGGACCGGTCCCAGTTCCCTGCCTGGAACATGACGACCAGGTCGGCCATCCCCTCGGCCTGAGCGCAGGCCTTCAGGAGGCTGTTGCCGAGTCCGGCGGTGCCCAGGGCCCTGCCCGCGTCGGCCTGGTACCTCTTCTCGAAGGTCGCCAGGGAGTCCGAACGGGCCTTGATCGCCTCGTCGGACATCAAGCCCAGATCGGCCCAACCCATGCCGGCGGCGAGGGAATACCAGGCCAGTTCCAGGCGCTTGAGCTCCAGCGCCAGCACGTTTCCCTGCTGGGCGAGCGCCTCCAGGCGCCGGGCCTCCCGGTCAGGACGCCTCCCCTGCTGGATGCCGTCCTGAGCGAGCTCGAGGAACCTCTGGATCTGTGAGGCGAGCGGTGCCGCCGCCCTTTCCTGCAGGATCGCCAACGCCCTGGTCCGGCCGCGCTCGGATTCCAGGCTGGGACCAAGGTTCAAGGGGCCCGTCTCCCCCACGATCTGCTCGTACACGCCTGCGACATCCACGACCTCGAGCAGGGACCGCCGGCCGGCCGGCACGTTCCCCTCGGGCCCGCCGGGTTTCCCCCAGGGCGGCAGGGGAATCCATGACGTCGCGACCAGAACGAACCCCAGGCCCAGGAGCACCGCCGCCGAAACGACGGCCTTGCCCAGGTGAGCGCCGAAACCCCTGTTGCCGCTCGCCATGGTGATTTTGCCCAGTTTCCGGCGGTGCAGGGAGGTCCGTCCCCGCAGGCGGTTCAGCGGGCCCTGGTCGGGGCGGCCCCCCTTCCGGGGAAATCCTGGTTCTCTTTGCCGGGCCGCCGCAGCGGGTCCGGCGGCCCGGGGGGCCGGCGTCCTCGGGGAATCCTGGGGACCGTTGAAGATGGCCCCCAGCGGGGCCTGGGGAATGATTGCGTCGTCCACCCGGCTGTCCTCGGCGGTCCAGTGGCCGTTGCGGTCGGCGAGGGCCCCGGGATTCCGGGGCTGGAAGCTCTGTCGCTCCGAGACGCGCCTCAGTCCGACGAAGTCTCCGGCGGCCATCTGGATCCGGACGGCCTCGAGATAGGCCTGGATCTCCTCGGGCAGCATGGACGCCGAGAATCCTTTCAGGTGGCGGGGCCAGTCGGCCACGCCGCCGGCCTTGGTCTGGCGGGCGGCCAGGGTCAACCCCCTGGCACCGGCCGGGGCGAGCGAGGCGAACTTCAGGCCCTTCCGGACCGGATCAGGCAAACCGGCGATCATGAGCGCCAGGTAGCGGTCGCTCTGGCTGCCGGGCTGCACCAGGGGCAGGATCAACTCGCCCGCGACCAGGAAGCGCTGGATGCCCTCGATGACCAGGTCGACCTCCCCCGCGGTGGGCCGGGGGGCGACCGGCGGGTGCCCCTCCTCCACCCAGAATTCCCCCTGCCTCGGCGATCGCCCGGCGGCGTCCCACAGGTCGGCGGGCAGGCTCCTCAGCAACAGGAACGGGTTCCGGGCGCAGCGATGGTAGGAACCGTCCTGGACCAGGAGGCAACGGTAGCGGATGTCCGGATCCCAGGTCAGGCGGACGACGGCATGGAGGCGCCCCGGCAACGCCTCCAGTTCGGCGCTGAGCGGAAAGGCCATGACCAGGGGATGGGAGGTCTCCCGGCTGTGAAGGACGGCCCAGGGCGTGAGGGTGCGCAGGACCTCGGCGGCGACCTCGGGGGTGACCCCGGAGGAGCGTTCGATGATGGCTGCCTCCTGGGCGGGAGAGCCCGGGCGAGGGCCGAGGAGGATGTGTTCGAAGTGGGCCATGGCGAGCTCCTGGGATCGAGACAGGATTTATCATAATATCGGCCGGTGATTCCGGAACTGTAGCCGAGCGGCACGAATCCGGCGGGTTGGTGAACTGGAATGAGGGGTTGGAAAAACCCTCCGCCGGGAGATCCCGGCGGAGGGTCAGGGCGGAAGGAGATCCGATTTCGGAGGAAAAGCCTACACGTCGCGTTCCAGGCCGAGACGTTTGACCTTGTCCACATTCCCCGGGGATACCGCCGCCGGATGCTCGTGCTCGAACATCTCCTTCGGCATCTTCCCCGTCAACCAGCTCGGATTCATCGGATAAACGTGGGGGTTGAACATCACCCCGTACATGTGCCAGACCAGGATCGCCAGGAACGCCAGCCACGCCTCGTAGAAGTGGATGACCAGGAAGACCTCCATCACGCCCTTCCCGATGATCGTCACCAGCCACTTTTCGAACCACATGGCCGTTCCCGTCAGGACCATGACGACCGTCCCCCAGATCAGGGCCCAGTATTCGGCCTTCTCCACGAAGGAGAACCTCCGCATCGCCGGCACCTGGTCCGTCCGGCCCAGGTTGTACATGAACATGCCCCAGGCCTGCTTGGCGTCCAGGAAGCGGGGCGCCATGTCCTTCAGGAAGATGCGCCCCTTCGTCGTCATCAGGAAGCCGAGGTGCCAGAATGCACCCAGGACCATGACGATCGCCGCGGCGCGGTGGATCATGCCCCGCAGGTAGGCGCCCCCCTCGTACCCGAAGATCATCTTGGCCCACCAGGCGTCGTAGTACCTCAGGGAGAAGCCGGTGACCACCAGGACGGTGAAGGAGATGGCGAGCACCGTGTGCTGCACCACCTCGTCCGCTTCCATCCGGCGGACCTGCGGCTTGCG
>JAHJTW010000090.1 GCA_018829565.1 bacterium
ACCTGGGCGCGCTCGGCGGCGCGGATCAGGTCCGGCAGGGCGTCCGGCCCCGCAGGGAGCAGACGGGCGCCGAAGGTCCCCTGCCCGGCGGCGGCGGCGTGGGCCGCCGGGTCGGTGATGGCCACCAGGGGCTGCAGCCCCTCCTGGAAGGCGGCAAGTCCGGCCAGGAGTTCCTCCAGTTCGGCCAGGCGGGCGTGGCAGCTGACCGCGCAGACCCGCAGGCGGTCGGGATGCCGGGTCACGACGTCCAGGGTCTGGCGCCCGATGGACCCCGTCGCTCCCAGGACCACCAGCTCCAGCGGCGGAGCCGGGTCCTGCCGTGGACCGTCCAGCGGATAGAGTCCGCGGCGGCGCTGGGGGCTGGTGGGTGTCACGGCGATGCTCCTTGGCTGGACCGGGCCCCGGGCCCCGGGTCAAACGATGAAGAACCGGAAGAAATAGTAGAAGACGGGCACGGTGAACAGCAACGAATCGAAGCGGTCCAGTGCCCCTCCGTGGCCGGGGATGAGCTCGGCCGTGTCCTTGATGCCCGCATCCCGCTTGATCATGGATTCGACCAGGTCCCCGGCCTGGCCCACGATCCCTCCGACCAGCCCGAGCAGGGTCCCCGCCAGGGGGGTCAGGAAGGGGACCATCCCCTTGGTGCAGACCCAGCCGGCCAGAGCCGCCGCCGCGAGCCCGCCCAGGGCGCCCTCGACCGTTTTCTTGGGGCTGATGCGGGGAGCCAGCTTGCGCCGGCCGATGGCCACCCCGGTCAGGTACGCCCCGGTGTCCGTGAACCAGACGACCAGGGCCGAGAAGAAGACCAGCCGGGCGCCGATGGCGTCCTCGGCCCCGACCAGTGCCGGCAGCTGGCGCATCATGACCAGATGGCTGCCGAGCCAGCCCACGTACATGATCCCGAAAACGGTGACGGCGATGTGCCCGAGGGACCGGTGCATCTGCGGGCGCCACAGCTCGCGGACCATGATCACCAGGAGGCTCGCCGTCAGGATCAGGGGCACGGCCACGCCCTGCCGCCAGGCGTACCAGCTGATGGCCAGGGCGCAGAAGTAGCCCAGGACCTCGAAGGGCTGGTAGCCCTTGGCCTTCATCATCGCGTAGAATTCGCGCAACCCCAGCAGGATGATCAGGTCGACCAGGACGAGGAAGAAGATCCCCCCGCGCAGGGTGATCACGTAGAGGCAGGGCACTCCGATCACGGTCACCAGCAGGCGCGGCAGGATGCCGGCGTTCAGCAGGCGGGTCACGGTACGGGTCCACCAGGATTCCCTGCCGCCCGCGGCGCCGGTCAAGGCTTGACCTTCAGGAGACGCTGCCAGCGCGAGGCTTCCCAGATCGAATCGCCGTCCCCGGAACTCCGGGCGCCCTCGGCGGCCGGCAGCCCGCCGAATCGCCGCTCCCTGCCCTGGTAGTCGGCCACCGCCAGGAGGAAGTCCCGCTCGGAGAAATCCGGCCACAGGACCGGAGTGATCAGCAGCTCGGAGTAGGCGGCCTGCCAGGTCAGGAAGTTGCTCAGGCGGGCCTCCCCGCTGGTGCGGATCACCAGGTCGGGATCGGGCAAGCCGGGGGAATAGAGGTGCTCGGCGAAGGTCTCCTCGTCGATTTCGGCGGGGTCCAGCCGGCCGGCGGCCGCCTCGGCGGCGAGCCGGCGCGCCGCGGCGACGATCTCCTGCCTGCCCCCGTAGGCCAGGGCCAGGTTGAGCACCAGACCCGAGTTGCCGCTCAGGGCCGCGACGGCATCCTCCAGGCCCCGGCGGGCCACGTCCGGCAGCTTGGAGAGATCGCCCGTGGCCACCAGCCTGACGTTGCGGCGGTGCAGGTCCTCGCGCTCGGCCAGGAGGGACTCCTCCAGGAACCGCCAGAGGGCCTTGACCTCCGACTCAGGCCTGCCGAAGTTCTCCTGGCTGAAGGTGTAGAGGGTCAGGACGCCGACCCCCAGCCGCCCGGCGGCGGTCACGCACCGGCGCACGGCGTGCCGGCCCGCGCGATGCCCGGCCACCCGCGGCAGGAAACGCTTCTGCGCCCACCGGCCGTTGCCGTCCATGATGACCGCCACGTGACGCGGCAGGTTGCCGCGTTCGGCGACGGCCGCGAACAATGCTTCGGTGTCGAGCTCCGCCAGGCGCTTCAGGTCCTCGGCTCCCACGGCGGCGCCTCCTCCCCTAGAGTTCCATGATCTCGTCGGACTTCGCTGAGACGATCTGGTCGATCTTCTCGCAGTACGCATCGGTGAGCTTCTGCACCGCATCCTTGTCCTTGTGCAGCTCGTCCTCGGTGATCGCCCCGTCCTTCTGCTCCACCTTCAGCTCGTCGTTGGCCTCCTGGCGGGCCTTGCGCACGGCGACCTTGCCGTCCTCCCCCACCTCGCGGGCCTGCTTGGACAGGTCGCGGCGGCGTTCCTCGGTGAGCTCGGGGATCTGGATGCGGATCATCATCCCGTCGCTGGAGGGATTGACCCCGAGGTTGGCGGCCTGGATCGCCCTTTCGATCGCCCCGATGGCCGAGCGGTCGAAGGGCTTGACCGACAGCAGCCGGGGTTCGGGAGCGGCCACCGAGGCCAGCTGGTTCAGGGGCGTGACGGCCCCGTAGTACTCCACCTTGACCCCGTCGAGCAGGGCGGGACTGGCCTTGCCCGTGCGAATGCGCGAGAGGCGGCTCTTGACGGCGTCGACGGCGGCATCCATGGCCATTTCGGTGTTTTCCCTGACTTCCGCGCTCATGGTTGTCACTCCTTCGCGATCCACGTTCCTTTTTGTTCACCCTTGACGGCCTTCAGGAGATTGGCCGGATCGGAAATGTCGAAGACGAACATCGGCATCCCATGTTCGGCGCAAAGGGTCACCGCCGTCAAGTCCATGACCTGCAGGCGCTGGGCGATGACCTCCGCGTAGGTGAGCGAGTCGTAGCGTCTGGCGCCGGGATCCCCCTTGGGGTCGCGGTCGTAGACCCCGTCGACCTGGGTCCCCTTCAGCAGCACGTCGGCGCTGATCTCCAGGGCCCTGAGGGAGGCGGCCGAGTCCGTGGTGAAGTACGGATTGCCGGTCCCCCCGGCGAAGATCAGGACGTAGCCGGACTGCAGCAGGGACAGGGCCGTGTCCCGGGCGAAGGCGGAGGTCAGCGGGCGCTGCTCCCGGGGACTGAGGATCTTGGCCTTCAAGCCCTCCGCCCGCAGATAGTCGCGCAGGATGGCGGCGTTCATGACCGTCCCGAGCATGCCCACGTTGTCTGCGGTCACGCGGTCGACGATCTCGAGGTTGGCCGAGCGGGCCCGGAAGATGTTCCCGGCGCCCACGACGATTCCCACCTGGACGCCGGCCTGGTGGACCTGGGCGAGGACCTGGGCCAGGGCCGTCAGCTTGCCGTGGCTGTACTGCTCCGTCCCCTCCATGAGGGCCTCGCCGCTGAGCTTCAAGAGGACCCGGGTGAACTTCACGCCCGACCACCTTTCCTTTCCGGAATCCGGTCCCGCCGGGGGCCCGGTAAAAAAAAGCCCGGGTCACGAGAACCCGGGCCGAGGGACAGGGGCGAATCAACCGCCGATCTGATAGCGTGCGAACCGCCTGATCTGCATGTTCTCGCCGAGCTTCCCGATGATGGACTTGAGGTAGTCCTCGATGGTCATGTCCGGATCCTTGACGTACTTCTGCTCCAGGAGCACGACCTCAGAGTAGTACTTGTCGACCTTGCCATCAACAATCTTGTCGATGATGTGGTCGGGCTTGCCCTCGTTCTTCATCTGCTCCCGGTAGATCTCCTTCTCCTTCTCCACCAGGGAGCCGTCGACCTCGTCGCGGGTCACGGAGACCGGGCTGGCCGCGGCGATGTGCATCGCCACGTTGTGGACGAACTCCTGGAAATCGTCGGTCCGGGCGACGAAATCGGTCTCGCAGGCCACTTCCACCAGGACGCCGACCTTGCCGCCCATGTGGATGTAGCTGCCGATGATGCCCTGGCTCGTGGTCCGGCCTTCCTTCTTGGCGGCCGAGGCGATGCCCTTCTTGCGCAGGTACTCGATGGCCTTGTCCATGTCGCCGTCACATTCCGCAAGAGCCTTCTTGCAGTCCATCATGCCGGCATTCGTGGCCTCGCGCAGCTCCTTGACCATCTTCGCGGTGATACTCATGATTCCTCCAGGTGCTCCCGCTGGGCGGGAAGAAAGCGGCGCGTCCGGCGCCTCAATCCTGATTCGCGCGGGGCGGTCGGGCGCTCGCCCTCCGCCCCGCGGTATCGAAAAGTCCTATTCGGCGGACTTGTCCGCAGCGTCTTCGGCGGCCGGAGCAGCGGTGTCGACCTTGCTCTCGGCGGCCTCGAGGGAGGCGCTCGCCTTGGCGGCGTGGGCCTTGGGGGCGGCCATCTCGACCGCCGCATCCTTGTCCACGCCCTCGCCCTTCAGCCTCCGGCCCTCCTCGATGGACTCGGCGACCACCCGGGTGAACAGGCTGATCGACCGGATGGCGTCATCGTTGCCGGGGATGGGGAAGGTCACCAGATTGGGGTCGCAGTTGGTGTCGACGATGCCGATCACCGGGATGCCCAGCTTGTTGGCCTCGCGCACCGCGGTGTCCTCCTCGGCCGTGTCGACCACGAAGACGGCTTCGGGCAGCTTGGTCATCTTGCGGATGCCGCCCAGGTTGGCGGTCAGCTTCTCGTAGGTCCGGCTGAACTCCAGCTGCTCCTTCTTGGAGAAGTTCTCGATGCGGCCGTCCCTCATCATGGCCTCGATCTCCTCGAGCTTCTGGACGCTCTTGTAGATCGTCTGGTGGTTGGTGAGCATGCCGCCCAGCCAGCGCTCGGTCACGTAGGGCATGTCCACGCGGCCCGCCATCTCCTGGATGGTCATCTTGGCCTGCTTCTTGGTGCCCACGAACAGCACGGTCCCCCCCTTGGCCGCCAGGCCCTTGAGGAACTCCGTGGCCCTCTCGAGGGCCTTCTGGGTGCGCTGCAGGTCGATGATGTAGATGCCGCCCCGGGCGATGAAGATGTAGGGCTTCATCTTGGGGTTCCACTTGCGGGTCTGGTGTCCGAAATGGACGCCCGCCTCGAGTAGGTCTTTCAGGGGTACCTTGGCCATGATCGCCTCCGCAAAAGGTTGAGCCTCCCCGGCTTTCCTCGACAGGGAACAACGCCGCAACCTGATCCAGGCTCCGGCGCCACCGAGTCCCCCGCCTCCGGCCGGGTGTGTGGTTGGCGCGGCGGCCCGCAGGGGCCGCCACGGCTGCATCGCCAAACGCAGGGTCGCGGTCGCGGCCTAGCGCTTGGAGAACTGGAAGCGCTTGCGGGCGCCGGGGCGACCGTACTTCTTGCGCTCCACCATGCGGGAGTCGCGGGTCAGATAGCCGCTCTTCCGCAGGGGTTTACGATATTCCTCGTTGGCGACGACCAGCGCCCGGGCCAGGCCGTGGCGCAAGGCGCCGGCCTGTCCGGTGATGCCGCCGCCCTTGACGGTGCACCAGACGTCGAACTGCCCGTCCAGCCCGAGGGTGGACAGGGGCATGAGCGCCTGGTTGCGGACCGCCTCACCGAAGTACTCCTCGACGGACCGGTCGTTGATCTTGACCTGTCCGCTGCCCTGGGTCACCCAGACGCGAGCCACGGCGGTCTTGCGGCGGCCGGTCGCGTAATACCTTTCCTCCAACTTGCTACCTCCGAAACGCCCCGCGGGGCAGGTCCATCGCTATCAGACTCCCAGATCCACGGCCTTGGGCTGCTGGGGACCGTGGGGATGCTCGTTCCCGGCGTACACGCGCAGGTTGGTCAGAAGCTTGCTGCCGAGCTTGGTCTTGGGCAACATGCCCTTGACGGCGCGGAAGATGACCTCTTCCGGCTTGGTCGCCATCAACTTCTTGACCGGGGTTTCACGCTGGCCCCCCATGTAGCCGGTGTGGCGCAGATAGACCTTCTGCTCCAGCTTCTGGCCGGTCAGCTTGACCTTGGCCGCGTTCAGGACGATCACGTTGTCACCCATGTCGAGATGGGGAGTGAACGAGGGCTTGTGCTTGCCGCGCAGGAAGGTGGCCACCTGGGTGGCCAGGCGCCCGAGGGGCACGTCCGTGGCGTCGACGACCAGCCAGTCCTTGGCGATTTCGCCCTGTTTCATGCTGTAGGTTTTCACGCACTCTACTCCTGGAATAGCCGGATTCCACTGGCTAAAAACCTGAAAACAAGCGCCGGACACACCACGACGCCCTGGCGCCGCCTGTCTCCAGCAGACCGCTCAATACCTCATCTGCAAACGGAAGCACTTGTGCCCGAACAATTTAACCAGGGCCAGGGGGGCGCTTCCATTACCAGAGAATCGGGAACTCCGGCCGATGCAGGAGGGGAAAACTAACAAAGGGACAAGGTCTTGTCAAGGAAGGCGGATCAGGAAGCGGATCAGTCCCTTCCGTCAGATGATGACCCGCAGGCTCTCCTGGAAGGGCGGACGCAGGATCCCCTTCTCCGTGATGAACGCCGTGATCAGGTCGTTGGGCGTGACGTCGAAGGCCGGATTCCAGGCCCCCACGCTCTCCGGAACCGTGGGCACCCCCGCCAGCCGGCGGACCTCCTCGGGATCCCGGATCTCGATCTCGATATCGTCTCCGCCGGGGGTGGCCCCGTCGAAGGTGGAAGCGGGAGCGGCGACGTAGAACGGCACGCCGTGCCGGTCGGCCATGACAGCCAGGGGGTAGGTCCCGATCTTGTTGGCCGCATCCCCGTTGGCCGCGATGCGGTCGGCCCCGGTGATCACCGCGTCGATCCTGCCGGCGCGCAGGGCGCTGGCAGCGGCGCCCTCGCACAGGACCGTGACCTCGATCCCCTGGGTCGCGAGTTCCCAGGCGGTCAGGCGGGCCCCCTGCAGAAGCGGCCGGGTCTCGTCGGCGAACACCCGGATGGTCTTGCCCGCCTCCTTGGCTGCGAAGATCACCCCCAGGGCCGTCCCGTAGCCGCTGGTCGCCAGCCCTCCGGCGTTGCAATGGGTCAGGACCGTGGCGAAATCCGGCAAGAGCTCCTGTCCGGCCCGGCCCAGGGCCCGGCACATGGCGAGGTCCTCGTCCATGATGGCCCCGGCCTCGGCGAGCAGGCCGGCTTGCACCGCCGCATCATCGAGCCCCCGCCCCCACAGGTCCTCCGCCGCCTTGCCCATGCGGTCCAGGGCCCAGAACAGGTTGACCGCGGTGGGCCGGGTGGCCGCCAGGGACCGGCTGTCGTCCCGGAACCTCTCCCGCCTGGCCTGCCCGTCCAGACCCTCGGCCGCCGCCAGCCGCCAGGAAAGGGCCAGACCGTAGGCGGCCGCCACCCCGATGGCGGGCGCTCCCCGCACCGCCAGTTCGCGGATCGCCCGGCAGAGGGCCGGCACGTCGCCGCAGCGGCGCCAGGCCAGCTTCTCGGGCAGCAGGGTCTGATCGATCAGGATCACCTGTTCGTCCTCCCAGCGGACGACGGGAAAAGGGAACGGCAACGAGGGCATCGGTCGACCTTTCGCTCAGAGATCCGGTTCCGGCCGCCCGGCGGCCCCGCAGCGCCGCAGCATGGCGCCCAGGCGGGCCAGCGGCAGCCCCATGACGTTGAAGTAGCAACCGGCGACGCCGCGCACCATCAAGGCGCCCAGGCCCTGGATGCCGTACGCGCCGGCCTTGTCCATGGGCTCCCCCGACCGCACGTAGGCCGCGATGTCGTCCGGCTGCAGTTCGAGGAAATCCACCTCGGTCCGTTCGTGGCCGACTTCGCTCCAGGTCCCGGACCCGCGGCGGACCAGGGCGAGGCTGGTGATCACGGTGTGGCGCCGGCCCGAGAGCAGTCCCAGCAGGCGGCGGGCGTCGGCCTCGTCGCGGGGCTTCTCCAGGATCCCGCCGTCCAGCACGACCACCGTGTCGGCTCCCAGGACCAGCCGGCCCGGATGCCGCGCCGCCACGTCTTCCGCCTTCGCGACCGCCAGGTCCTCGGCGTAGGCGCCCGGATGCGCAGCGTCCTCGATGAGCCTGGCTGCGATCCGCTCCTCCACGTCGCCGGGCAGGACGACCTCGTGGGGAATCCCCGCAACGGTCAGCAGCTCGGCGCGGCGGGGCGATCGCGAGGCGAGGACCAGCACCTGGCCCTGCGGCCAGGGAACGAAGGGGGTCAGGTGGGCGGTCACAGGCCTTCTCCCCCGCCGTCCCCGGCTGCGTCGCGATCGACGATCAGGGTGACCGGTCCGTCGTTCACCAGTGAGACCTTCATCATGGCCCCGAAGACCCCCTCCTGCACCTCGGGCCAGACCGCCCGCAGGATGCCGCCGAACCGCCGGTAAAGGTCGGCCGCCAGGGCGGGCGGAGCCGAACCCGTGAAGCCGGGCCGCATGCCCCGGGTGCAGTCCCCGTAGAGGGTGAACTGGCTGACCAGCAGGATACCTCCGCCCACGTCCGCGAGCGAAAGGTTCATCTTGCCCTGGGGATCGTTGAAGATGCGCAGCCCCACGATCTTCCGGGCCATCCACTCCAGCTCCGAGGCGGTGTCCGTCGCCGCGAAGGCGGCCAGCACCACCAGACCCCGCTCGATGGACCCTGTCGTCTCCCCGGCCACCGTCACCGCTGCCGGGCCGCTGCGCTGGATCACGCACCTCATGGCCTGCCTCCGCTCACGAGTGGGAGACCCCCAGCTGGAAGCGGTCGATCTGCGTGACCCCGGGCACCTTGTACAGGGCCTTCATGATGGTCTCCAGGTTGTTCAGGTTGCGGACCTCGACCACCAGGGTCACCCGGGCCATGTCGTCCTCGGTGGCGAAGTCCCCGCTGTTGAGGTTCGTGTTGGTCAGGCTCAGCTTGTTGCTGATGTCCATGATGAGGTTGGGACGGTCCTGCGCCTGGATGATGAGCTTCACGGTGTAGGTCTGGTCGGCGGGAGAATCCCAGGTGACATCGATGAGGCGCTCGGGGCCCAGGTTGGGGTCGTTCAGGTTGCTGCAGCCTACCCGGTGGACGGAAACGCCGCGGCCGCGCGTGATGAGTCCGATGATACCGTCGCCGGGAATCGGCTGGCAGCAGCGGGCGAAGGAGATCATGAGGTTGTCCTCCCCGGCCACCCGCACCCCGGTCTTGGGCCGGCGCAGGAGGTTGCCTGCGAGTTCCCGGCCCCTGGAGATCACCTTCTCGGCGGCGGACTCGACGTGCGGCGCGAACCTCCCGGACACCTTGGCCGCCGACACTTCGCCCCGCCCGACGGCCGCCAGGAGCTTGTCCAGCTCCGTGTAGCCCATCTGCTGGGCCACCTCCAGGAGCTGGTCGTCCTTCGTCCTGATCTTGCCGCGGTGGAGATCCCGCTCGAGGATGTCCCGGCCCAGCTTCACGCTCTCCTGGAACTGGGTGGTGCGGATCCAGCGCCGCAGGTGATGCTTGGCGCGGCTGGTGCGGACGATCTCCAGCCAGCTCGCGCTGGGGTTGGGGGTCTTGCTGGTGAGGATCTCGATGGTGTCCCCGTTGTGCAGCTCCGAGCGCAGGGTCGCGATGCGGCCGTTGATCTTCGCCCCGATGCAGCGGAAACCCACCTCGCTGTGGATCCGGAAGGCGAAGTCCAGGGGCGTCGCGCCCCGGGGCAGCTGGAAGACGTCGCCGCCGGGACTGAACACGAAGACCTCGTCGTCGAAGAAATCGGCCTTGAGGGTCTCCATGAACTCCCGCGGGTCGTCGACGTCCTCCTCCCATTCCATGATCTGGCGCAGCCACTGGACCATGTCGGCGAGGTCCTCGGTGTCGGCGCCCCCCCCCTCCTTGTACCGCCAGTGGGCCGCGATGCCGATCTCGCTGCGCTGGTGCATCTCCTCGGTGCGGATCTGCACCTCGATGTACTTGCCGCCGGGGATGCGGACCGTCGAGTGCAGGGACTGGTAGCCGTTGGCCTTGGGCGTGGCGATGTAGTCCTTGATGCGGTCGGCCAGGGGCGGATAGTGGCTGTGCAGCACGCCGAGGGCGTGGTAGCAGTCCGCCTTGGTGCCGGTGATCACCCGCAAAGCCAGGAGATCGTAGATGCGGTCGAGGCCGATCTCCTGGGCCTTCATCTTCCGGTAGATGGAGTAGAAGTGCTTGGGCCTGCCCTTGATGGCGCAGGCGATGCCCGCCTCGTCCAGGGCCTGCTGCAGGGGCTCGACCAGCCGCTGGATCAGCCGTTCACGCTCGGTGCGGGTCTGGTTGATCCCAGCCTCGATCTCGAAGTACCGTTCGGGCTGCAGCACCTTGAAGGCCAGGTCCTCCAGCTCCCACTTGATGCGCGCGATGCCGAACCGGTGCGCCAGGGGCACGTAGACGTCCATGGTCTCCTGGGCGATGTCCTGCTGCCGGTCCGGCGCCAGGTGCGAGATGGTCCGCATGTTGTGGAGGCGGTCGGCGAGCTTGATCAGCACCGTGCGCGGATCCTGGGCGATGGCCAGGACCAGCTTGCGGTAGGTCTCGGCCTTGCGGGCCTCGAGGTTCACCCCGCGGATGCCGCTGATCTTGGTCACCCCGTCCACCATGTGCGCCACGTCCTTGCCGAAGCGCTGGCGGATGTCCTCCAGTTCGTAGTGAGTGTCTTCCACCACGTCGTGGACCATGGCGGCGATCAGGGTGTCGACGTCCAGCCTGAGGTCCGCCAGGATGTCCGTCACGGTCAGGGCGTGGGTGAAGAAGGGTTCGCCGCTCTTGCGGACCTGGGCGGCGTGCGCCTCGCTGGCGAACCGGAATCCGAACCAGAGCTTGTCCTCGTCGGCCTGCAGGTTGTAGACGCGGACCTTGGCCAGGATGGCCTCCATCATGGCGGTCAGGTCGACCGCCGCAGCGGGCGACTCGCGTTTCAACGCCCCACCGCCGGGCGGATGTCCACCAGGAGCTGCTGGACGGGATCGTAATGGCCGGACCGGGGCCGGAAGGTGCTGCGCCCCACCTGGAACAGGATGTCCCACTCGCGGCCGAGGAGGTCGCGGGGTTCGAGCTGCTCCCGCTCGACCATGCGCCGCCAGGCCTCCCCGTTGCCGAAGGACACGAACTCCCGGCCGAGAGCGGGGGTGTCGTCCCCCGAGGGGCGGGCAGGGCCGCGGAAGGCGAACCGCAGGTGGGCGCCGCCGCTCAGGAAGGTGGGCTGCCGCTGGAGCTGCAGGCCCCGGCAGAGGAAGACCGGCTTGCGGTTGCCCGACCCGAAGGGCTCGAGGTTCTCCAGCTCACGCACCAGGCGGGTGATGTCCCGGGCGCCCATGCCGTCCAGGTTCAGGTCCAGGTCGAACGGTTCGGGCACCGGTCCGGAATCGGGCTTGGACCTCAGGGCCTCCAGGAAGGCCTCCCGGAAAACGGGGATGTCCCGGGCCCGGAGGGTCATGCCCGCAGCCTGGGCGTGCCCGCCGTGGCGGATCAGGTGCTGCGAGCAGCGGTCCAGGATGCCCTTGACGTCCACCTGGGGGACGCTGCGGGCGCTGCCGCGGGCCTCGTCGCCCTCCACGGCGATCAGCACCACCGGCAGCTGGTACTGCTCGACCAGCCGGGCCGCCCCGATGCCGATGATCCCCTTGTGCCACTCCGACGAGGCCAGGACCAGCCCCGGATCCCCGCGCCCCACGAAGGGGACGGCCATGTCGATGGCCTGGTCCTTGAGGATCAGGTCCTGCTCCTTGCGGCGGGAGTTGGTGCGGTCGGCCTCCTCGGCCAGGCGCTTGGCCTTCTCCGGATCCCGGGTCAGCAGCAGCTCGAGGGCCGACATGACCCGGCCGATGCGGCCGCAGGCGTTCAGTCGAGGGGCGAGCTGGTAGGCGAACTCGCCGGTGGTCACCGGGAAGCCCCGGTCCAGGCCGCTGACCTGGAGCAGGGCGGCCAGCCCGGGACGGATCCTCTCGCGGTCGTTGAAGATCTCCAGGCCCTTCTTGACCAGGATCCGGTTCTCGCCCACCAGGGCCATCTGGTCGGCGACCAGCCCCAGGGCCACCAGGTCCAGGACCGAACTGAGGAAATCGTCGGGCAGGCAGGACGGTTCGGCCTGCTTGAGGGCCTGCACGAACTTGAAGGCGACCGCCACCCCGCACAGCTCGGCGTTGGGATAGGTCGCCCCTTCGCGGCGCGGGTTGACCAGGGCCACGGCCTCGGGGCGCTGCTCGAAGATGTGGTGGTCGAGGACGATGACCTCCATCCCCAGTTCGCGCGCGAGCTTGATCTCGTTGACCGCCGCCGCCCCCGTATCGACGGCCAGCAGCAGGGTCACCCCGCGGTTGGCCCACTCGCGCACCATGCGCCCGGCGATGCCGTAGCCGTCGACCACCCGGTCCGGGATGAACGGGTTTTCCGGCAGGACGCGGGACTCGCCCAGGCTGAGCGCGCACAGGGCCTCGTGCAGCAGGGCGCTTCCGGTGATGCCGTCGACGTCGAAATCGCCGTGGATGGCCACGCGTTCGCCGTTGCGGACGGCCTCGAACATGCGCGCCACGGCCGCGTCCATCTCCAGAAGTTCGAAGGGGTCGTGCATGTGTTCGAGCGAGGGATAGAAGAACCGGTCGAGTTCGCGCCCCTGGGTCACTCCCCGCGAGGCGAGGATCTGCAGGAGGGCGTCGGAGACCTGGAAGTCCAGGGGGAGTTCACGGCGCATGCCGGTGATCAGGCCCGATTCGACCTGGAGATCCTGCCTCCACGGGCGGCCGGAAAAGACGCCGGGAGCCGGTGCGACCGGGAATGCGGGATCCGTTTTCAACACGCCCTCCACTGAATGCCGAACGCCGCCTCGCATAGGAGGCGGAGCCCGGGGCCATGAGGCCGGCGGGAACACCCGCAGCCAGGGAATGACGTGAGAAGCCGGTCGTAAGCCGAGTCCTGTTACCCCGCCGGAAATCCGGCCGGGCGACAATCATGTATCTGGGACTGCCGTTGCCGGCAGCCTCGAGCGACCTACCCGGGAGTGATGGCGAGGCGGGCAGCCTCATCCTCCTCTATTCGGTCTTGCTCCAGGTGGGGTTTACCCTGCCACCTCCGTCGCCGGAGGCGCGGTGAGCTCTTACCTCACCATTTCACCCTTACCACGGCGAACCGTGGCGGTATATTTTCTGTGGCACTTTCCGTGGGATCGCTCCCCCTGGCCGTTAACCAGCACCCTGCCCTGTGGAGCTCGGACTTTCCTCGTACCTCCCGAACCTGAGGTTGGAAGAGACGCGATTGTCTCCCCGACTTCTCACCGTTTCATGATAGCTTCAATGCTCGGGGATGTCGCGGAAAATCTCGGCGGGGTCCAAAAAGGGGCCGGGCGCAGGTATCCGGCCCGGCCGCGGGATGGTCAAGTGGTTGAACCGGCTTCATTTTCCGGCGTCGAGAGCCTTGTTGGCCAGGGCGTCGGCCTCGGCATTCTTGCCCCGCTTGACGTGGGCGACCTTGAACTCCGTGAACTGGCGGCCCAGGAAGACGACCTGCTGGTACAGGGGCCGCAGGTCGGGACTCTTCACCCGGTAGACGCCGTGCAGCTGGCGGACGATCAGTTCGCTGTCCATGTACAGGTGGACCCTTTCCACCCCCCAGCGGACGCAATGCTCCAGGGCCACCACCACGGCCCGGTACTCGGCGACGTTGTTGGTGGCCTTGCCGATCGCCTCGCTGTGCCCGGCGACGGCCGGACCGCCCTTGGGCCGGAAGACCGCCCCGATGGCCGCCGGGCCGGGGTTGCCGCGGCTGGCCCCGTCCGTGAACACCTCCAGGACCTTGGCCTGGGAACCCGCCAGCGGGTTGCCGGGGATGGCGGCGGCCGGGGTCAGGTCAGGGGCGTCGGCATGGCGCTCGCCATGCCGCTCCCGGGGGCCGGAGGATGCCGCCTTGCCCGCCTGTTCCCCTCCCGCCGGGGCGTCCGCCGGGGACCCGTCCTCGTTCAGGGCCCGCCTCCAGATGGCGAGCCGGCGTCGCAGCTCCCTGACCGAGAGCCCGCAATCACGCGCCAGGACCCGGAGATCCGCACTCCGTTCGAGGGTCTTCAACAGATCGACGAGGGTTTCGGGCTTGTCCGCCGGTGCATTTTCCATGATCCGTACCGTTTCTCATTGCCAGGGTGGATGGACGACGAACCGGCTGCAGGATGGACAGCGAACCAGGTCCTTGCCCTGGTCCGCGGCGATGGCCTGCTGCGGCGTCAAGAGGGCGAAACAGCCTCCGCAGGCCTGGCCGCTCACGGTGACGACGGCCTGCAGCCCCTTGCTCCACAGCCGTTCGAGATGCCGCCGGATCTGGTCCGGCAACAGGTCCTGCAGCCGCGCAATCTCCTGTTCGATCTCGGCCGCCGCGGCCTCCAGGAGCCCCCGCCGGGCCAGGATCGCCTCCCGTTCGCGGTCCTCCTGCAGCCGCCGGTCGTCCCGGTCGGTGCGGGCGCGATCGGCGTCGTCCCGCCGATGCTCCGTTTCGCCGCTGAGCCGGCAGTACTCCTCGAAATCCCGGTCGATGCGTTCCTGCAGGGCGGCGATCTCCCGTTCCAGGGCCTGACGCTGCTTGGCCTCGCCCGCGGCCGCAAGCTGAGCCCGCTTGCGCACCAGCGCGGTTTCCAGCTCGGCGATGCGGGTCTCCTGGTTGCGGAGGCTGGCCCGCGATCGGGCCGCTTCCCCCTCGGCCTCCACCGCATCCTCCGCGCATTCCTGGCCCAGTTCGGCCAGGAATTCCAGCCGGGCCCGGTCCCCGGCGAGGCGATGCCGGGTGTCCTGCCGCTCCTCTTCGCAGCGGGCCAGTTCGACCAGGACGTTGATCATGACCGAGGTTTCCACATCCGCCCCCGGGGGTGGGTGAAGCAAGGATGAGGCATTTTATCATTCCGGGACCGACAGGGCAAACCCGGGAGCGGGCGGGACGAGAAAAAGGGCGCCGAAGCGCCCTATTCCCGATCACTCGTCTGATCTGCTGGAGGAAGACGCGGGACAGTCGACCGCGCATTCCGCCCGGGGTCGTCACCCGGAGGATCCGACCGGGAAACCGATGGTGGGCGATACTGGACTCGAACCAGTGACCTCTCGCGTGTGAGGCGAGCGCTCTAACCAACTGAGCCAATCGCCCACACCATCGACTTTCCGCTCGGAACCGGGAGGTTCCCCGCCGGGCCGCCGCCGGTGGGCGGTGGTGGGCCCACCAGGACTTGAACCTGGGACCGGCCGGTTATGAGCCGGCTGCTCTGACCAGCTGAGCTATAGGCCCCCGAACCGGGAGGGGGAAGATAACCCAATCCCCCCCCGCGGTCAAATCGAATCGGGTCCGGATCAGACCATCTCACCGTAGCCCTTGAGCTTGCGGCTCCGGCTGGGGTGCCGCAGCTTCCTCAGGGCCTTGGCCTCGATCTGGCGCACACGCTCCCGCGTCACCTTGAAGATCGTCCCCACTTCCTCCAGGGTCCGCGGCGTCCCGTCCCCCAGCCCGAAGCGCAGCCGGATGACCTTCTCCTCGCGCCGGGTGAGGGTGCTCAGGACCCTCTGCATCTGGTCCTTCAGCATGCTGTGGGCCGCCTGCCGGGCCGGCGAGGGCGCCGAATCGTCCTCGATGAAGTCGCTCAGGTTGCTGTCCTCGTCCTCGCCGATGGGGCGGTCGAGGCTGACCGGCTCCATGCTGGCCTGCATCACGCCCTGCACCTTCTCCAGGGGCATCTCCAGGAAGGCGGCCACTTCCTCGGCCTTGGGATCGCGCCCGAGCTCCTGCAGGAGCTGCCGGTTGGCCCGGTTGACCTTGTTGATGGCCTCGATCATGTGGACGGGCACCCGGATGGTGCGGGCCTGGTCGGCGATCGCCCGGGTGATGGCCTGGCGGATCCACCAGGTGGCGTAGGTGGAGAACTTGTAGCCCTTGCGGTAGTCGAACTTCTCGACCGCGCGCATGAGGCCGCTGTTGCCCTCCTGGATCAGGTCCAGGAACTCGAGGCCCCGGTTGGTGTAGCGCTTGGCGATGGAGATCACCAGCCGCACGTTGGCCTCGATCATCTCGCGCTGGGCCGTATCCACCATCTGCTTGCCCATGACGATCTCGGTCCCGATGCGGTGCAGCTCGTCGCAGGTCAGGCCGATCTCGCGTTCGATGTCCGACACGCGCTTGCGCATGTTCTTGATGACCTTGTGGCCCTCGTGGATGGCCTCGCTGCGGACCGGATCGTCCTTGGCTTCCTTCATGGCGGCCGCCATGTCCCCGAAGGCCAGCCCCACTTCCTCCTCGGCCTTCGCGACGCGGTCCTGCAGGTCCTCGACCTTGCTGTAGACCAGCAGCAGCTTGTTGGCCAGCTGCTCGACCTGGGACGGCGCCAGGTGCAGTTCCATGAAGCCTTCGAGGATCTTGATCGTGCGCCCGTCGATCATCCGGGTCAGGGTCGCTGCGCGGGCGGCGTTGCCGCAGGTGAGCAGCTCGACCCGGGCGTCGTCCTTCTCCTTCTGCCACTTCTCGATCTTGTCGAGGGTGCGCAGGATGCGCTTGGCTTCCTTCTTCGGCGACAGGTGGACGTTCCAGGTGCTGGTGTCGTGCTGGATGACCTCGTCCACGTGGACCGATTCGTTGAGGAGCTGGGTGGCCGTCTGCCGCAGTTCGCGCATGGCGTGGGACGAGCGCAGGATGGCCTGGATGATCGCGACCCGGCCGTCCTCCATGCGCCGGGCGAGGTTGACCTCGCCCTGCCTGGTCAGCAGGGGCACGCGCCCCATCTCCCGCAGGTACATCCGCACCGGGTCGTCGTACTTGACGTTGGTCCGCACGGCCTTGCGCGCGGCCGCGACCTTCTTCTTTTCCTTCTTCTTGCGCCGGGAGATCTTCTCCCTCGCCTCATCCTCGGTGTCGTAGTAGTCGATCTGCAACTCGCCGAGCTTCTCGTAGATGCGGTCGATGGCGTCGAGATCGACCCCGTCGGCCAGCAGTTCATTGATCTCGTCGTGCAGGATGTAGCCGCCCTTCTGCGTGGCGACCTTCCTGATCCTGTTGATGATGGTGTCGAAGTGCGTCGTATCCATGTTCTATGCAGACCCCCGTGAGGCTGTTCAGCCCAGGCGCGATTGGCGGTCGGCCTGCAGGCGTTGCAGGCAATCCCTTGTGATCCGCCGGTAATCCGTCCCGGCGGGCCGAGGTTCCAGGTCAACGAGCCGGCTGATGAAGCTGCGGTATTCGCGATCGCCCACGGAGTTCCAGCGCTGCAGGACGAAGTCCTTCGGCGACTCGGGGCCGCCCTCTTGGTGCGCCTGTTCCCACGCGGCGATTTCATCACCCAGCACCCTGGCCTGGGGGCTCTCGATTTCCAGCTCACTCCTTTCGGCCAGGAAGACCCTGGCGGCGGCTCCCGTGTCGTCCATCAGGATGTGGGCGAACATGTCGGCCTCGATGGACGGCGCGTTGATGCGGGCGAGGGAGCGGCGGACGACCGGCCCCGTCCGGCGGCGGGGGCCGGGATCCCGTGCGCCCGTCTCCTCGGCCGGCGCCCTGCGGTCCCGCAGTTCCGGTTCCTGCTTCCGGGGCCTGGCCGGCTCCGGTTCCTCCGCCACCATGCTCCGCAGCAGTTGCAGGTCCAGGCCGAAGACCTGCGCGGTCTCCATGAGCACGTATTCCCGGCGCAGGGGATCGGCGATGCCGGCGACGGTGTCCAGGACCATCCGCACCGCCTTCTCCTGGACCGTGCGGTCCCCTTCCCGGCGGTCGGCCTGCTCCTTCATGAAGGGGACGTAGCCGACGCCCGTGTCCAGGATCTCCAGCATTCCGTCCCGGCCACGCTCCATGGCCAGATCCGCGGGGTCCATCCCCCTGGGCAAGGTCACCACGGTGGGCTCCAGCCCGCACTTCAGGGCCGTGTCGGCCGACCTGACGGCCGCCTTCAACCCGGCCTTGTCCCCGTCGAAGAGCAGGACCACCCCCGGCGCGCCCCGGCGTATCAGCTTGGCCTGATCGGGCGTGAACGCCGTGCCGCAGGTGGCGACGACGTTGCTGAATCCGATCTGGGCGAGGGCCAGCAGATCCAGATAACCCTCCACCAGGAGGGCTGACTTTTCCCGGGAAACGGCCATGCGCGATGAGTCGAACCCATACAGGAGATGGCCCTTTGAAAAAAACGCGGAATCGGCGGAATTCAGGTATTTCGGCTCGCCCTGGTCGATGACCCGCCCCCCGAATCCGGCGACCTGCCTGGAGATGTTCTTGATGGGAAATATAATCCGGCCCCGGAAATAGGCAAATGCGCCCCCCTCGGACTTGCGCCGCAGGAGATCCGCCTGGACCGCCAGGTCCAGGTCGACGCCCGCCTGGGCGAGCTGCCGCTGGGTCCAGTCCCCGCTGTGGGGCGCCCAGCCGACGTCGAAATCCCGCAGCACCTTCTCGCCGAATCCCCGGTCCAGGAGGTAGTTCCGGGCCTGCCGGCCTGCCGCCTCGTCCCACAGGGCGTCCTTCCAGATCCCGGCCGCGGTCTCGTTGGCCCGGTGGAAGGCGCGGCGCTCCCCCTCCCCCTCGTCCGGGCGGAGCCAGTCGCTCAGGTCGATGTCCAGGGGGCGGGCCAGGATCTCCACGGCCTCGGGGAAGGTGACGCCCTCGATCTCCATGAGGAACGAGATGACGTCGCCGCCGGTCCCGCAGCCGAAGCAGTGCCAGCGGTTGCGGCCGGGGGTCACGATGAAGCTGGGAGTCTTTTCCTTGTGGAAGGGGCACAGTCCCTTGAAGACCGCGCCGGCCTGCTTGAGGCTCACATGCTGGCGGACGATCTCGACGATGTCGGTCTCATCCTTGACACGGGCGATGATGTCCGGCGAAAAAACAGCTGCCATGTTCTTCCTGGACCCGCACCATTGGTGTCCTGCGGGGGCGGCCCCGTGTTGCAGGGAATTTTACATGATAGGAGAAAAACCAGGCCCGCCGCAAGGCGGCGGGCCGATTTTTTCCAGGCGGACGTGATCCTGATTCTCAGGTTCCCTGCCGGGGGGACATCATTTCAACAAGGTCAGCTTGCCCGTCACCGGCTGCCCCTGCCCCTCAAGCCTGCAGAAGTAGGTCGCGCTGGGCAGGGTGCGCCCGGACTGATCCCGGCCGTCCCAGGGGACCTGGTGCTCGCCGGCGGAGGTCGAACCGGAAACGAGGGTGCGCACCCGCCGCCCCGCCAGGTCGTAGATCGCCAGGGTGACGTCGCCGGTCCGGGCCACGGTGAACTCGATGGTGGTCCGGGGGTTGAAGGGGTTCGGCACGATCCGGTCGATCCCCACGGCCACGAGGGCCGGCGTCCTGTCGCCCACGCCCGAGATCACGCCGCTGCCGAACAGGTAATCCACCCACTCGGGATGGTCCACGAAGGGATTGCGGTTCTGCTGGTACTGCTGGACGCGGTCGTTGCGCCGCATCTCGCGGGCGTCGACCGGATCGTCCTGGTGCCAGGCGAGCAGGGTCGCCGTCAGGCCCATGTAGGCGACCGAACCGTCGGTCACCACGATCTGGGCCGGGTTGTCGGTCAGGACCAGGTCGACCTCACCCGAATCGCCCTCGTAGCGGACGTCCATGTAGAACATGGCCCGGGCCACGTCGCCCTTGCGTCCCTGCCAGGTCTCCCAGCTGTTGGTGTCGCTGAGGTTCACGCCGGACTCCCCGTTGTAGGTGTCGGCGGGATAGCTGGTGCAGCCCGAGATGCAGTCGTCGTAGTACTCGTTGCCGCGGGAGCTGTTGTAGCTCGCGTCGCACAGGAACAGGGCGTGGCAGTCGGTGTAGGGCACGTCCCCCGAACTGCTGAATCCGTAGCTGTTGGGCCAGGAGTGCTCCCGGTTGTAGGGTCCGGTGCCGCCGCCGAACTTCACGTAGGAGTGGTTCTTGTAGAGGTCCAGGACGTTGCTGGTGTTGAGGGGATCCTCATCGGCGTATTCCAGGACGTCCCACGTGTCGGTGCTCGATGACGTGTAGGGATACCGGATGTGGCCGTCGATGAGATCGTGCAGGGTGGCCCGGCAGGTGGCGGGGCTGGTCAGGTCGACCGTGGCGTAATACCCGGCCGGGGCGTCGGCCAGGGCCACCGCCGCGATGAACACCAGGGCGGCCGAAAAGAGGACCCGGCAAAGGGAGGATTTGCGCGTCATGACTGGACCTTGATTGGGGCGGACACCTGACCCGGGCGACCGGGGCTCTCATGCATCAATGATAACAAAGTCGGCCATGATAATCCATCAAGCAGGCCGGAATCCTGCAAAAAAACCGCTCAGTGGTCGGCCAGGCGGACCTTGGTGGCGCCGCCCCCGCCCTGCCCCGGGCCCGATTCGGTGAAGGCCGCGACCCGCGGATCGGCCTTCAGGCGTTCGTGGAGGTGATCGCGCAGCCGACCGGTGCCGAACCCGTGGATCACGTTGATGGTTTCCAGGCCGGCGGGAATGGCACGGTCGATCAGGCGGTCGAGCCGGTCCCAGGCATCCTCCCCCGTCTCGCCCCGGACGTCGATCTCGGGGCTGGCGGCCGGGGCCTCGTCGCTCCAGGACCACCCGGCCGCCCCTCCGGTTGGAACGGCCGGCGCAGAGGGTCCGACGGGCGCGGAACCGGACGGGGCGGGGTCGCCCTCCACCGGCCGCACCGCGGCGGTGGTGAGGGTCAGGCGCATCCCCTCGGCCTCGGCGACGATACGGTCGCCCCGGACTTCCCCGACCCGGCCGATGAGATTCAGGTGGGGAATCCTGACCCGCTGTCCCACCACCGGGACGAATCCCCGGGGTGCGGGGTCGGCGGGCTCGGGCGGGGCCAGAGCCTCCACCCGGTCGCGGGCCGCCTTGACCACCCGGGCCTCCGCCCGCGACGCCTTGATCTCCCGGATCGCGGCCTCGATGGCGCGCCTTCCCTCCCGGACCAGGCGGTCGGCCTGCCGGCGGGAACCCTCCATGACCTCCCGGCGTTCCTTGCTGATGCCCTTGAGACGCTCCTCCAGTTCCTCGTTCTGCCGCCGCAGCCGGGCCGCTTCACGCGCCACCTCCTGCTGGGATGCCGCCAGGTCGCGGGCCCGCCGGTCCAGATCCGCAAGGAGCTGCTCCACCTGGACCTTCTCCTCGCCGGCCATGGCCCGGGCCCGGGCCAGCAGGGCGGGACCGAAACCCATCTTCTCGGCGATGTCGAAGGCGTGGCTCGTGCCCGGGTCGCCGATGCGGAGGGTGAACAGGGGGCGCAGGTCGGTCTCGTCGTAATCCATGGCGGCGTTGAGCATCCGGGGATGGTCGTGGACCGCGGCCTTGAGCAGCCCGAAATGCGTGGAGGCCAGGATCCGGGCGCCGCGGGCCACCAGCTCCTCGAGGACTGCGAACGCCAGGGCGGTGCCTTCCTGGGGATCGGTGCCGCTGCCGATCTCGTCGCAGAGTACCAGGGATCCCGGCCCCGCCTCCTTCAGGAACTCCCCGAGGTGCCGCAGGTGGGCCGAGAAGCTGCTCAGGGCCGCGGCGATGGACTGGTCGTCCCCCAGGTCGGCGAAGACCCGGTCGACCAGGGGCAGGATCGTGTCCTCGCGGGCCGGCACGTCCCAGCCGCACTGGGCGATGAGGCAGAACACGCCCACCGTCTTCAGCGCGACGCTCTTGCCGCCGGCGTTGGGACCGCTGATCACCACCGCCTGCCGGTCCACGGGGACCTCCAGGTCC
>JAHJTW010000091.1 GCA_018829565.1 bacterium
CAGACAAAGGAGCAGGCCATGACACTCCACGAAGCCGTAGAAGCCTTCCTTCAAGACCTGAAAGTCGAAGGCCGCTCGCCGCACACGGTGGCGGCGTACCGGCGGGATCTGGCGGCTTTCACCACCTTCGCCAGTAATATTACTCTGGAGGCGGTCACCCCCGCCCTGCTCACCGATTTCATGGCCGCCCCGTGCGTCCAGGTCGGCCCCTGTGGCGTTCCCCGCGCCAAGGCCACCATCAACCGCTACCGGGTCAGCCTGAAGGCCCTGTTCGCCTGGGGGGCTGCTCGCTGGCTCGTTCCCCGCAACCCCACGGCGATCCTTAAATGCAGGCGTCATCGCTCACTGCCTCCTGATGTTCTCTCCGAGCAAGAAATCCATCTCCTGCTCAACTTTTCTTTTAAGGGGAAAGAGGCGGCCCGGGACCGCGCCCTGCTGGCGTTCATGCTCGCCACCGGCTGCCGGCTCTCCGAGACCGTCGCCCTGGACTGCCGCGACCTCGACTGGGACACCGGCCGCATCACCCTGCGCAACCCCAAGGGCGGGGAACCCGAGACCATGACCGCCCCAGCTGCGGTCCTTGCCCTGCTGCGCCCACTGTCCCAAACTGTCCCACCGGAAAATCCCCTGTTTCGCACCGGAGCAGGCCGCCGCCTCTGCTGCAGGCAGGTCCAGAGGATCGTCGCTGGCCGTTGCCAGGAAGCCGGAATCACCAAAATCATGACGCCCCATGTGCTTAGGCACACGTTCGCCACGCGGCTGTACAACGCCACCGGGGACCTGAGGCTCGTCCAGCAGGCGCTCCGCCACGAGTTCATCACCACGACGCAGATGTACGCCCAGGTCGACCCCAAACGGCTGGAAATGGCCGTCAGGATGGCCAATTTGCCCGCGAAAACGCCGTAAGTCCTTGTCGTATATGACTATGTATGCGACATCAAACCGGGGATTTTCCGGGTCCAAATAGACCAATCCCGCAACCCGGGAATGAGGCAAATGGTGTTCATTTATGCCGGTTGCGTCGATGCCGTTAATGTCGCAATCGCTTACTGATCCCCGGTTCATGGTTTAGCCCTCCACCGCGTACCGGAATGGGGCCTCGTTGACCCGTTTGGCGAACTCGTCGGCGAACACTTTGGCTAGGCGCTTGTCCATCCGGCCGGCATCGATCAGCACCTTGATCACGTCGGCAACCACGATCTCCAGGACCTGGACGTTGGCCTGCATCAGGGCGCGGACCTCCCGGACCTCGGTCGGTTCGCCCCGGACCAGGCGCTCGCCCTTGATCCCCGAATCCAGCATGGCGGCCGCTTCGGCGGCGGTCCTGGGATCCAGGGACTTCAGCCCCTGGACCCCCTTGGTCTGCATCAGCTGAAATTCCTTCAGGTGCCGGGAGTTCATTTCGCTGATGGTTTCGGCGACCGCCTGGTTGACCCGCTCCTCGGTGACCTGCTGGACAACCCGGCGCTCCTCGTCCCAACCCTCTGATCTGCGCCATTCGCCGATGGTCTCGGGGCGTTTGATGCCGAGCCGCTGGGCGATCTGCTGGTCCGTACCGGCCCCACAGATCCACATAGCCTTTGCCATGAGCATGATGTCCCTGCCGTAGGCCATCACTCGCTCCCCTCGGCCGGCACCCGGATCGCGGTTTGGCCGGTATACTGCTCCCACCGCTGGACGATCACGTCGCAGAACTGGGGCATGCGCTCGACGGCGAAGCACCGGCGGTCCAGGCGTTCGGCCGCGATCACTTGGCTGCCGCTGCCGGCGAAGGTCTCCAGGCAGATGGCGCCCGGCCGGGTGTGCTTGAGCATGGGCAGCTCGAACAGGCGGACCGGCTTCTGGGTGGGATGCTGGCCATCGGTGCAGCGGGCCTTGCCCTCCCAACCAGTTTCCCAGCAGTTGGAGTGCTCATCCGGAACCGGCAGGGCTTCGGGTTTGTGCCCCTGCTGCCAGCCCATCAGGCAGGGTTCGGTGCGGTAGTTCCACATGGCAAAGCCCAGGACGA
>JAHJTW010000092.1 GCA_018829565.1 bacterium
ACCGAGGACGGCAAGTACACCGTCTTCAATCGCGGTCTCTTCAACGTCAACGACATCTATTTCCGGCCCACCGGCACCGACGGTCCCCTCATCCCCCTGGCCACCGGGATGAAGTTCGAGTACGGAGTCGACTTCATCGGCGACACCATCCTCATCACCACCGACGAGGACGCCCCCCGCAAGATGGTCTACGTCACCGACGCGGCCAACCCGGAGCGCGAGCACTGGAAGGTCTTCATCCCCCAGCACGAGAAGGACAAGCTGCTGGGGATCCAGCCCGTCGCCGGCCACATCTACGTGACCTGGATGCACGACGCCTACACCAGGATCCAGATCTACGACCTGGACGGCAACTTCATCCGGGATCTGCCCCTGCCCACCATCGGCAGCGGCGGGGTCAGCGGACGCTGGTCCCTGCCCGACGTCTGGGTGTACTTCTCCTCGTACGCCTACCCATCCACGACCTTCAAGTACGACTTCGCGCGCAACGAACTCGACCTGTACCGGGCCTTCCCGGTCGAGGTGGAAGTCGAGGGGGTCGTGGCCGACCAGGTCTGGTACGAGAGCAGGGACGGCACGCCGGTGTCCATGTTCATCGTGCACCACAAGGACACCAGGCTGGACGGCAACAATCCCACCTTGCTCTACGGCTACGGCGGCTTCGACGTCTCCATGAATCCCAGGTTCTCCACCACGATCCTGGTCTGGCTTGAAGCCGGCGGGGTCTACTGCGTCGCCAACCTGCGGGGGGGCGGCGAATACGGGCGGGAATGGCACGAGGCCGGAATGAAGGAGAAGAAGCAGAACGTCTTCGACGACTTCATCGCTGCCGCCGAGTATCTCATCGCCGAGGGCTGGACCAATCCGGATAAGCTCGCCATCGCCGGAGGCAGCAACGGGGGATTGTTGACCGGTGCGGTGACCACCCAGCGTCCGGACCTGTTCAGGGTCGTCGAATGCGGCGTCCCCCTGCTGGACATGGTCCGCTACCACCGCTACGGCCTGGCCAACATCTGGGCCGAGGAGTACGGCAGCAGCGACGATCCCGAACAGTTCGGGTACCTCCTGGAGTACTCGCCCTATCAGAACATCCGGGAGGGCGTGGAATACCCGGCCTACCTGGTGACCGGCAGCGAGAACGACGCCCGCGTCGATCCCCTGCACGCCCGCAAGATGGCCGCCCGGATGCAGGCCCTGGGGGCGGGGGGACCGGTCTGCCTGCTGATCCGCGGCGCCAGCGGCCACGGCGGAGGCACCACCATCACCACGCAGATCGAGCAGCGTGCCGAGGAGACCGCGTTCCTGATGCACTTCCTGGGGATGCAGGCGCCCTGACGCCGCAGGCCGAACGAAACAGGCCCGGCCCGGAATGAGATCCGGGCCGGGCCAGCAAGGGCTGATCGCTAGCGGAACATGGACTTGACGGCCCCGAAGCTCTGGGGCTCCACGAATTCCTTTTCCAGGGATTCGAGGAGCGGCAGATCTTCGTCCTGGTCCATCGTCAAGGCCTTGGCGGCGTCCTCCGGGCACCCCTGCAGGTTGTACCACATCAGGGTAAGGCCGAGCTTGACCGCGACCAGGCGGTCGCGCCCCCGCAGGCGGCTGAACACCGGATGGTCGGCCAGCCAGGCGTCCGCCCGGGCGATGGCCTCGGCCGCGGAGTTCTCGGCCCCGTTGGCGACGTTCAGCTTGGCGGTGATCAGCTGACGGATCAGCAGGAAGCGGACGTCCGCGCGAGGCGGGCGGTGCAGCAGGCCCATCAGCTCATCCTGATCCAGCACCGCCCCGCCCAGTTCCAGCCGCGTGACGGGCCAGGCGTCGGGATGGCGTACCCAGAACGAACGCGGGTGCAGGCACACCGGTTCAGGCAGGACGACCTCGACGCCGCAGCCGAACGGGACCTCGGTCTCTGCGGTGTAGGTGTTGCCTCCGTCGGGAACGATGTCCACGAAGGCGACCGAGACCGCCAGGCGGTAGGAACCGTCCAGGGCGAACGACCAGGCCCCCGATTCCGGGTAGGTCACGGTCTCGCCCGGGACGACCTGGATCATGCCCGAAGTCTCGGAGCGGTCCAGCTCCGCTCCCGATTCGTCCAGCAGGACCACCGTCCTGGTGAGATGGGCCATGTAGGCGTTGGTGCTGTAGGTCACCTGCACTTCGGTGGTCCAGCCGTTGCATTCTGCCGTGGCCTGGACGCCGTCCAGGGTCGTTCCGGCGGCGACTCCCGGTGCCGCGAGCAGGAGAGCCAGGGCCAGTTCGGGAAGGTGGTTTCTCATGGCTTCTTCTCCCTGATTTCGCGCTCCGTTCGGGATGCGCGGGATTTCCTCTCGTTCCCGGTCCGGTGCAGGAATCGGTCCCGTTGCCCGCGACGGCCTTCCTGCGGCCCATGAGAGAGGCCCCGGACGAGCCGTCCGGGGCCTCAGGTTGACGAGCGGTCTGATGATACGGGAAGTCCGGATCTACTTGCTGCAGCTCAAGGGATAGTTGCCGCCGCCGCCGGCCACCACGTTGCCCGACCCGTCATAGAGGGTCGCCACCGCGCTGGTGCTGCCGTTGAACACCAGATCCATGTGATAGGGATCCATGGTGTAGCGGATCGTGCCCTGGGGACAGCCCGCTTCCGGGTAACTGATGCCCGCACCCAGAGTCTCCCATTCGAGCAGGTATTCATAGTTCTGATTGATGCCGCCGGCCGAATAGGTGTAGTCCAGATCGAACCCGCCCGTGCCGGTCATCACCAGGGTGTCGGTGCCCAGGCCGGTCAAGGTGGTGTCGTAGTCGTAGAGATAGTCGTAGTCGAAAACGACTCCGCCCTGGTCCATCCCGTAATCCATGGTTCCGGCCAGAGTGTGCCTCACCGAAGCGGCGCCCGTGGCCTCGCGCTGGGGCTGGCCCGCACCGTTCAGGTACTGCACCGTGTAGAACCAGTCATAGACGTAGCCGGTCTGGCTGTACTCGTAATGGTACTCCCAGCGCTGGTTGGCCTCGTTGTAGGCGTAGTCCTGGGCATCCTTGCCGAAACCGGCGGCCAATCCGGTCATGCTCTCGACCAGGGCGACGCCCTGGGGCGCAGCGACCTGGGCCTGGGCCACGGCGGTGGTCTGGTCGAACTGGTCGGTGTTGCCGCCGATCGGATTCGGGGTGACCGGATCATCGTCGTCGCCGCAGCCGGAAACCGCGAAGACGAGCAGGGACAGGGCGAACATCAAGAGCAGTAGCAGACGATTCCTTTGGGTGATCATGGTAATCTCCTCTCCAGGTTGGGGTTGAAGGAGATATTATCGGACCAAAATCGACCTCTTTCAACAAAAACATATTTGAAATACAGGAATTAAGGACATCGCATGCCCTCTAGGCCTGGAAA
>JAHJTW010000093.1 GCA_018829565.1 bacterium
CAGCCCCGGCTGTCAACCGGGCGCCGTTGCACTCGCCGGATCGGGCGATCCCCTCGGCGTCCAGGCTGCGGAACAGATAGACGTGGTCCGTGCGGCAGACGTGCTGCTCCCGCCACAGATCCGTCAACGGCCGCAGGTGGGCGTTGGAGTTGCGTCCCCACAGCCTTTCGTCCATGCCGGGCTGGGCCTTCACCTCCCCGCGGGCGACCCACAAGCACCGGAAGGCGAAAAGCCTCTCGGTGTCGATGAGGTGCCCGATCACTTCCTTGACGGACCACTTGTCCGGGGCGTAGCGCCGCTCCGCCCGTTCGTCGTCCAGGTTCTTGAGCAGGTTCATCATGACCAGCCCCTGCCTCTTGAGGTGCTTCATGATGTCGATCACGTCCGCAGGGACCTTGTCCAGGTAGACCTGGAAGTAGGGATCGTACTGCCCCGCCCTGGGGCGCGGAAATTTCGTCATGGCTGCCTCCGGGTCCGGTTGCGCGATCAGCCCTCGTCGATGGCCGCGCACAGGTCGATCATCTCCAGCGCGGTCATGGCGGCGTCGAAGCCCTTGTTGCCGGCCTTGGTGCCGCTGCGCTCGACGGCCTGGTCCAGTGTCTCGGCCGTCACGATGCCGTAGACCACCGGGATCTCGCTCTCCAGGGAGACCTGGGCGATGCCCTTGGTCACCTCGCCCGCCACCAGCTGGAAATGCGGCGTGTCCCCCTGGATGAGGCAACCGACGCAGATCACTGCCGCGTAACGCCCCGTCCTGACGAACCGCTTGGCTGCCATGGGAATCTCGAAGCTGCCGGGCACCCAGGCGGTGTCGATCTGATCATCCGCCACCCCGTGCCGGCGCAGGGCATCCAGAGCCCCCTCCATCAGTTCCCCGGTGAAGAAGTGGTTGAAGCGGCTGCCCACCAGGGCGATCCTCTTGCCCCGGGCGTCGAACTTGCCTTCGAATGTGCGGACCATGTCTCGCTCCTTGCTACAGGTGATCCAGGATGTGGCCCATGCGGGCCTTCTTGGTCTTCAGGTACTTCTCGTTGTCCAGGTTCGGAGTGATCTGCAGGGGGACGCGTTCGACCACCTCCAGGCCGTAGCTCTTCAGCCCGACGATCTTCCGCGGGTTGTTGGTCATCAGCTTCATGCGGCGGACCCCCAGATCCCGCAGGATCTGGGCCCCGATCCCGTAGTCCCGCAGGTCGGCAGGAAAGCCCAGGCGCAGGTTGGCTTCCACCGTGTCGGCTCCCTGGTCCTGCAGCCTGTAGGCCTTCATCTTGTTGACCAGGCCGATGCCCCGGCCCTCCTGGCGCATGTAGAGGAACACCCCGCAGCCCGCCGCGTCGATGGCGTTCAGGGCGGCCTCCATCTGCTGGCCGCAGTCGCAGCGGCGGCTGTGGAAGAGGTCGCCGGTCATGCACTCGCTGTGCACCCGGACCAGGGCCGGATCCCCCGGATCGAGCTCCCCCCGGACTAGGGCCACGTGGATGGCCGCATCGATGCGCGTGCTGTAGGCGACCATGCGGAACTCGCCGAACTCCGTGGGCAGGGGCACTTCGGCCTCGCGCACCACCAGCTGCTCGTGCTGCCGCCGCCAGGCGATCAGATCGGCGATGGTGATGAGCTTCAGGCCGTGTTCCCTGGCCAGTTCGACCAGCCGCGGCATCCTGGCCATGTCCCCGTCGTCGTCCATGATCTCGCAGAGCAGCCCGGCGGGATAGAGTCCCGCCGCCTCGCACAGGTCCACCACCGCCTCGGTGTGGCCCGCGCGCTGCAGGACCCCGCCCGGCATGGCCTCGAGGGGGAAGATGTGGCCGGGGCGGGCCAGATCGCGGGACCGGGACTCGGGATCGATGAACACCCGGACGGTGCGGGCCCGGTCGCCCGCACTGATGCCCGTGGTGATGCCGGCAGCCGCGTCGATGCTGACGGTGAAGTTGGTTCCCAGGGCGGCGGTGTTGCGGGCCACCATGGGCTGGATGTCCAGCTCCCGCAGGCGCTCGCCGCGGGCGGACAGGCAGACCAGCCCGCGCCCGTGCTTGGCGATGAAGTTCACCGCCTGGGGCGTGACCTTCTCCGCGGCCACGATGAAGTCGCCCTCGTTCTCGCGGTCCTCGTCGTCCACGACGATGATGATCTCGCCGCGGCGCAGGGCCTCGAGGGCGTCGGGGATGGTGTCGACGGGAAATCCGCCGTTGAACTCGTTCATGGTGATCCTCGTCTTCCGGTGCGGCCGAAGCCGGCGGCGAACAGGCGATCCAGGGTCAGGCCCGGCCGGCCGGCGGCCGCCGGCTGGCGGGCGGCCTTGACCAGGACGTCCATCTCCAGGTTGACCAGGTCCCCGGGCTTCAGGCCCGCGAACGTGGTCTGTTCCATGGTGTGCGGAATGAGATTGGCGGTGAAGGTCCCGGTGAAGGGTCCCTCGTCGACGGTCAGGGAGACGCCGTCCACCGCGACCGACCCCTTGGGCGTGAGAAACCGGCCCAGATCCCCCGGATAGGCGACCGTCAGGTGCCACCCTCCCCCGCCCTTGCGGAGGGAGCTCACCGTCCCCACCCCGTCGACGTGCCCCTGGACGAGGTGGCCGTCCAGGCCGTCGCCCAGGCGCAGGGCCGGCTCCAGATGCAGGCGACGTCCGATGCGCCAGGTGCCGAGCGTGGTCAGCCGGCGCGTCTCGTCCGCAGCCTCCACGGTGATGGAACCCCGCCCGACAGCCACGGCGGTCAGGCAGATGCCCCCCACGGCGATGCTGTCGCCCACGCCCACGGTCGCGGCCGTGCGCGGGGCGGCGATCACCAGACGCAGCACCCCTGCGCGGGGGCTCACGCTGCGCAGGGTTCCGATCTCCCGGATCAGGCCGGTGAACATGGCCCCTACCTCCTCTCGCGGCCGGTCACAGGGTGACCTGCCCGAGCACGTCGTTGAAGACCAGGCGGTCGTAGACGCACATGGTGTCGCTCCCGAACCGTTCCACCGCGGTCAGGGAGTAGCCCTTGCCGTCGGCCGGCGATCGCGGCCAGCGGATCCCCCCGCCCAGGAACACGGGGGCGGTGAACAGGCGCCAGCGGTCCACCATGCCTGCGGCCAGGAAGGCTGCGGCCAGCCTGGGGCCACCCTCGATCATCACCGTGTGCAGGCCCAGGCGATGCAGGGCCTCGATCACCGCGGCGGGTGCGGCGTGGCCGTCGATCTCATCCACGAAGAGCAACTCTGCGCCCATGGTCCGCAGTGCTTCAGCACGGGCCGAACCCTCGGCTCCCCGGCCGGCGACCACCAGGAACGGGCCTTCCCCCACCCGGTCCCCGAGGCTCAGGTCCGAATCCACGTAACCGGGCAGGGGCAACGCGCGGGGTCCGTCGGCCTCGGATCCGGCCAGGCGCGTATCCAGCCGGGGCCGGTCCGATCTTGCCGTCCGCTCCCCGACCAGGACCGCGTCCATCCAGGTGCGGACCCTGTGGACCTCGCGGCGGGATTCGAGCCCCGTCAAGTAGACCGGCGCCAGGGGATCCCGCGGGCCGGGTTCGGGAGCGAAGCAGCCGTCCAGGCTCTGGGCGGTCTTCAGCTCGACGAAGGGCCGCGCGAAGCTGCGGGTGACCACGAACGGCCAGACCAGGTCGAGGGCTTCGCGGGCGCGCACCCCGCAGACCACCTCGACGCCGCACTCGCGCAGGTGCCTGCAACCGCCGCCGGGGACGTGGGGATTGGGGTCGCGCATGGCGACCACGACCCTGCGCACTCCCGAGTCGGCCACAGCCGGGGCGCAAGGCGGGGTTCGGCCGGTGTGGTTGCAGGGCTCGAGCGTCACGTACAGGGTGGCGCCGCGGGCGGCCTCGCCCGCCTCCCGCAGGGCCACGATCTCCGCATGGGGGGTTCCCGGGCCGTGGTGGGCGCCCGCACCCGCGATCCGGCCGTCGCGGACCACGACCGCACCCACCGGGGGGTTGGGCCAGGGGCGCACGGGAATGGACCGGGCCCTGTCCAGGGCCACGGCCATGAACATGCGGTCCTGCTCGTGCAGGAGGTCGGAAGACGGCGGACGGTCGGCGTTCATGCGCACGCACCGGGGCCGAGGCGATGGGGAAACAGGGGAGTACGCGGCGCACGCAGGCAAGCGCAGGCCGCAGGTCGTCCGCCAACTTCTCCCATCCAGACTTTCACTGTCGGCTCCCGGATTGCACGGGATCAGCAGGCGCGGACCTGAGGCCCTGGTGCGCGAGCTCGCGGGCTTTCACCGCCGGTGGGGATTTCCACCCCGCCCCGAAGTTGAAGGCACTGGTCCGGACCGGCCGGACCGTATTGAGTTGTCGCAATCAAAGGTATCGGCGAACCGGCCGGGCGTCAAGGTTTCCCGGGGGGACGGGCGGGGATGGGCTGTAGGCCGGTCAGCGGCGGTGCTTCCGTTCCCGGGAACGATCGCCCGCCCTTTCGGGCTTCTTCAGGAATTCCGGGTCCTTCACGTCCAGGCCGAAGGCGGTGAACCGCTGGCGGGCCGTGGCGTAGAACTGCCTGGCGGGGATCCGGCTGTACCCCAGCTTGATGTCGTACACGGGCTGTCCCTGCAGGAAACGCCAGTGGTTCAGCAGGGTCGGCACGTTGGCCGGATTCTCCAGCTGGATGAACCGGCGGTGCGACGAGCTCAAGGTGGTGAACGGCTCCTGGCGCTTGGCGGCGAAGTGGATCAGTTCGAGGATGCGCCGGTCGTCCACCAGGGGGGCCCCCTCCAGGTCGAGGAACCGTTTCTGGATGGTCCGGGCCAGGTGGGTGTCCAGCCCCCCCCAGACCAGGTCGACGACGTACTTGTCGTAGGAGTCGATGGCGTCCATCACGAAGGCGCCGAGCATGGCGTCGTACCCGTACATGGCGCCGATGAACAGCATGGCCATGTCGTCGCTGATCCCGTCGCCCGCGCAGCGGCGGAAGTACACCTGGTCCTGGTCCGGATAGGAGTAGCCTTTGTCGCGGTCGGCCATCACCACCCCGACCCGGCGCAGCTCCCGCAACTGGTCGTCCACGAACACCGTGGCGCCGGTGTCGCCCAGGCCGCACATCTCGAACTTCTCGCGGTCGACGATGAGGATGTCCCCCCCGCCGATGTGGTAGGGGAAGCCGGCGAAGGTCCTCTTGTACTGCATCATGCTGGTCTCGCGGTAGGACCAGTCGTCCATGAATCCGGCCAGCACCAGGCCGGTCAGGAAGGCGCGCATGTCGACGCGCGCGTCGGCCAGGAAGTCCACCCCGAACACCGGGTGCCCGTCGATCACCAGTTCCTGGTCCGCGGCCTGCAGGTTGGCCAGGGTCCACTCGCAGAAACGGCGCAGCATGTCGCCGCGCCGCTTGCGCACCAGGTGGCCCTTGAGGTTGGGATCCGATCCTTCCAGGACCGTCAGGATGCGATCGAAGGTGGCGTCGGGGAACTGGAGCTGCACGCCCCACTCGTCGGTGAACCAGCCGTGGCCGTTCTGGGCCCGGCCGAGGACCGACTGGGGCAGCAGATCGGCCAGGGTGCGGGGCCCGGCCGTGAAGTGCTGCTGCATGAGGTAGTCGAAGTCGAGCTGGACCAGGCGATCGAACAGCTCCCGGTCCCGGCGGACGTCCAGGGTGCGGTAGCCGCCCCACCGTTCCCCCCGGCGGTGGTCGCGCGAGTCGCCCACCTTGCCCTTCACCTGATCGAGCAGGTCATCGAGCCGGCGCCGGGCGTTCCGCTTCCCCTTAAAAGACCTCGCCACGCCGAACCCCTTGCCTGCCCATCATTCCTCCGGTTCCTGTTCCTGCTCGGCCGACCAGCCGGCGAACAGGGCTTCTGTGAACTGCTCCGCATCGAAGACCGCGAAGTCCTCGACCTTCTCCCCCATCCCCACGTAGGCCACGGGCAGGCCCATGGTCTCGGCGATGGCCACCACGATGCCGCCCTTGGCGGTCCCGTCCAGCTTGGTCAGGATCAGACCCTGGACCGGGATCGTCTCGGCGAAGATCCGGGCCTGGCTGAGCCCGTTCTGACCCGTGTTCCCGTCGACCACGAGCAGGGTCTCGGGATCCCTCCCGGTGCGCCTGCGGATCACCCGCGCGACCTTGCCCAGTTCCGCCATGAGGTTGGTCTTGGTGTGGAGGCGTCCCGCGGTGTCGACGATCAGCACGTCCATGCCCCTGGCCTCGGCCGCGCTGAGGGCGTCGAAGACCACGGCCGCCGGGTCGGCTCCCTTGCCCTGGGAGATGCAGTCCACCCCGACGCGTCCCGCCCAGATCTGCAGCTGTTCCACCGCGGCGGCCCGGAAGGTGTCGGCGGCGGCCAGCAGGACCTTCCGGCCGTCCTGCTTCAGCATGTGGGCGAGCTTGGCGATGGACGTGGTCTTGCCCGTCCCGTTGACGCCCACCACGAAGATCACCCTCAGGTCAGAAACCGCGGGGACCGGGACATCGCCTACCCCCTCGCCGGGAGTGGACCCGGCGCCCTTCTTCTTCTTCTTCTTCTTCGGACCGGAGTCGTCCTCCACGTCCCAGCTCAGGGGCTTGAGCTTGGGCGTGGCGGTCATCAGGATCTCCTGTACGTCCCGGCGGATCACTTCCAGGACGGAGGCCAGGGTCGCCTCGCCGCCCTCCTCCTTCAGGCGCTTCTCGATGTTCCTGGTGATCGCCACCGCGGACTTCACGCCCATGTCGGCGGAGATCAGCAGTTCCTCGATGCGGTCGAGAGTGTCCTCGTCGAGGCGGACCTTGCCGCCGCCGAAAAGGCCCTGCAGCTTGTCCACGAACCCTTCGCGGGTCTTCTTCAACCCCTGCCGGAACCTGTTGAACGCGCCCCGGATCATTCGCTCGCCTCCATGGTGCCGCCGCGCAGATCCTCCCCGTCCTGGTCCTCGTCCCAGGTTTCGGTCCCGTCATCGGCTTCATCCCAGGCCGCGTCCGGGGCCGTGTCCCCGTCCATTTCCTCGTCCACCTCGTCCCCCACGTCCTCGGCAGGACCGGCCTCCGCATCCCCACCGGGCTCCGTGTCCTCCGGCTCGGTGGGATCGAAGGCAGGCGGGGGCGGGCTGGCGTCCAGGTCGCGGCGCCGGCGCGCGATGGCGGCGCCGAGGTCCTGGTCGCTCTGGGTCTCGGCCACGTCGTGGAAGCTGACCGAGACGATGTTGGACACCCCCGGCTCCATCATGGTCACGCCGTAAAGGTGGTTGGCGGTCTCCATGGTCAGCTTGTTGTGGGTGATGACCAGGAACTGGGTGGTCTTGCTGAACTCCCGCAGCATGTTGACGAACCGGGCGATGTTCGCGTCGTCCAGGGGGGCGTCCGCCTCGTCCAGCATGCAGTAGGGCGAGGGCTTGACCAGGTAGACGGCGAACAGCAGGGACAGCGCGGTCAGGCAGCGCTCCCCTCCGGACAGCAGCTGGACGTTGTCCACCACCTTGCCGGTCGGCTGGGCCGTCACGTGGATCTCGCTCTCCAGGGGATCGTCCGTGCGGATCAGCTTCAGATCGGCCCGTCCGCCGGAGAACAGGGTCTGGAACACCGCGATGTAGTTGCGCCGCACCTCCTCGAAGGTCTCGACGAACCGCTTGCGGGCTGTCCGGTTGATCTCGTTGATGGCCTTGAGCAGGTCGTCCCTTGCCTTCTCGACGTCGTCCCGCTGGCTTTCCAGCAGGTCGAGCCGGGCCTTCTTCTCGTCGTACTCCTCCAGCGCCAGGTGGTTGATCGGACCCAGGGTGGCCAGCTTCTGCTTGCGGTCCTCCAGCAGCTCGCGGGCCTGGTCGAAGGAGAAGACCCCGTCCTCGCGCTCCAGTTCCCCGGGCAGGTCCTCCTGTTCGAGGGAGGCCACCATTTCCTGGAAACCGCCGTTGTACTGCTGTTCGATGCGTTCCTCGAGGTTGTTGCGCTTGATGTCGAGGGTCGCCAGCAGGGTCTCCATCTCGTGGGCCTGGTCGCGGTAACCGCCGCGCTGCTTCTCGATGGTCTGGACGCGCTGGTGCCAGGTGTTGGTCTCCTCGTGCAGGG
>JAHJTW010000094.1 GCA_018829565.1 bacterium
GCCCGAAGTTCTCGGCCAGCTCGTAGCCCAGCACCTGGAAGTCGAAGCCGCGGATGTTGGGGCAGCTGAGCACCAGCAGCCCCCCGGGGGGCAGCACCTCAGCCAGGTCCCGCAGGAAGGCGCCCGGATCGAAGACGTGCTCGATGACCTCGAAGGCGCAGACCACGTCGGCGGAGGGCAGGTCGGCCGCGGCGGCCATGGCTTCGTGGACCGTGAACCCCTTGGCGCGCAGGACATCCGCCAGCGAGGGCGTCGGCTCGACGGCGATCAGCTCGGCGAAGACCCCCAGGGCCCTGATCTCCTCCAGGAACAGGCCGGCGCCCGGGCCGATCTCGAGCAGGGTCCCGCCGCCGCCGGCAGGAGCCAGCGCCGCGACCCTTGCGGCCAGGGGCCGGGCGATGGTCTCGCGCCGCCGCTGCTCGGTGGCCGGGAAGATCCGCTCGGCCCAGAACCGGTAGCTCTCCGCAGCGGCGTAGTAGGCCGCGAGCTGGGCCTCGGTGGGCCGGGGATTGTGGAAGACGGTGCCGCATCCGGGGCACTCGGTGAAGGGATAGCCCCGGACCTCGAAGGTGGTCGGGGCTGTGGCGGCGCAGGCGGGGCAGGGGACGTCCACCCAGCCGGGCCGGCCGGCCAGCCAGCGGTCGCGGTCGCGGGCGAGGAAGACGGCCAGTTCCCGTTTCAGGTCGGGAGGCCGGATCCCGGCTTCGCAGCCGGGCCCCGGGCCGCGCTCACTCGACAAGGCCGACTCCCACCTCGAAGCGCGGTTTCCAGGTCCCGTCGGGTTGCCTCGTGAACAGGTCCTTGTCCATCCAGCGCTCGACCTCGTTCCAGAAATCCTGCAGCGTGATGCCGATCCAGTCGCAGAACTCCACGATGTACTTCTCATCGCAGTGGTGGTCCCACCGGGTGACCAGGGCGGCCGCCTCGTCCCGGGTCATCGTCCCCTGGCGGATGCGGTGGTTCACCGCGTCGGTCAGGTTCGAGTAGCCGAACTTGTAGTACTTCAGCACCGGGTTGACCAGCTGGATGTCTCCGTCCACCGAGGCGTAGCGGTTCAGGCGGTAGGGCAGGTCGTCCCGTCCCTGCAGCCCCCGGGCCACGGCGAACTGCGTGTTGTGCTCGGGGGACCACTCCTTGACGTAGTACTGCAGGAAGATCGAGCGCACCCCCGCAGCCTCGAGGTCCTGCGGATCGGGGAACTGGTAGAGCAGCAGGTCCTTCTCCTCGATGCCGTCGCCCACCCAGTCGGCGGCCTTTCCTCCCTGCAGGGTGTTGGCCCGGGCGATGGCCGTGGCGTCGCCGCCGGTGCCGGTGTCGCCGGCCGAACCGAGGGTGAGTCCGGGATTCTCCCCCTGGATCACCAGGGGGATGCGGTACCGCAGGGCGAACTGGAAGGTGACGGCCCACAGGGGATACTCCGACGGCTTGACCGGATTGCCGTACTCGAACAGGGCGCGCCGGGTCACCGCCTTCATGACGTGGGGGTTGGGCCGGAACGACACCAGATCGAAGCCCTGCTGGACCAGGTTCTCCAGGTTGGCCCGGCCCACGTCGGTGATGCCCTCGGGCGCGCAGTTGACCAGCAGGCAGTGCAGGCCCAGCTGCTCCTTGGCGTACAGGGCCTGGAAGTGGCTGTCCTTGCCGCCGCTGACCCCGATGACGCACTCCCAAAGCCCGCGTTTCCGGTTCTTCGCCCAGGTCGTGATGTCCTGCAGCTCGCGCTGACGGGCCTCCCAGTCGATGACCCGGTTCTCGCTCTGCTCGTGGTAGACGCACGCCAGGCAGACGCCGTCGTCATCGAACCGGATGCCCGGCTTGGTGCTGGGGCTGAGACAACGCCGGCAATAGAAGAAGGGACGGGACGCCATGGGACCTCCTACCAGTCCGAGCCCGCCGGACCGCGCAGCCAGGCTGCGGCCGACTTCAGGTCGAGGATGCCTTCGCCGTTCCACAGTTCGGCATAGAGCCGGCGCAGGCGCTCCAGATCGCTTTCGGTGTCGATGGACAGCTTCCGGTCGAGGATCAGGTCCGGATCGGGATCGACGTAGGCCGTCACCAGGTCCGGACGTTCGGGCGCATGGAGCAGGGCCCAGGCGGTGACGTGTTCGCGCGAGAGGGGATCCTCGGGAGCTTCCCGGCGGCTGAGACGCAAGGCCCGGGCCGAAACCACCTCCCCTCCCTGCAGCAGGGTGCCGGGATTCCCCCGGAACCGGACCACGTCGGCGTTTCCGGCCTCCGCCAGGCGCAGGCAGCGGTCCAGGTGGCCGGGGTCGAACAGGGGGGAGTCCCCGCACACCCGGACGACCCAGGGGGCCGGAAATTCATCGAGAACGGCCAGAAAACGGCCCATGACGTCGAGCTCCGGACCCGCCACCACCGGCACGCCGAGTTCTCCGGCCACCCGGCCCAGCTTGCGGTCGGCCTCGGTGGCCGGGATGGCCAGGATCACCGGCAGGCCGGCCCGGACCGCCCTGGCCCTCTGCAAGATGTGCCACAGCAACGGCTTCCCGCCCAGGTCGGCCAGCATCTTGCCGGGCAGACGGGTGGATCCCAGGCGGGCCTGGACGATCACCACCGCGGGGCCGGGGCCTCCAGGAATTAGCAAGCCAAGAACCCTCCTCTTGGTATAACCTATGCACCAGTCAGGGATGGACCACCCAACAAGGACGGTATCCCTTGGATTTCGAAGGAAAGACCATCCTGATCACCGGCGGCACGGGTTCCCTGGGTTGGGGCCTGGTCAAGCGGTTCCTCCAGACCCGCTGCCGCAAGATCATCATCTATTCCCGCGACGAGTACAAGCAGTTCAAGATGGACCAGCACTTCTGCCGGTACCGCGACCGTCTGCGCTACTTCATCGGGGACGTGCGGGACAAGGACCGGCTCTACCGGGCCTTCGTGGGCGTCGACTACGTGATCCACGCCGCGGCCCTGAAGCACGTCCACCTGATGGAATACAATCCCATCGAGGCCGTCAACACCAACATCATGGGCGCCAAGAACCTGCTGGATGCGGCCATCGACCGGGGCGTCAAGAAGGTCATCGCCCTGTCCACCGACAAGGCCGTCAATCCGGTGAACCTCTACGGGGCCACCAAGCTGGTCAGCGACAAGCTGTTCCGGGCCGCCCACGCCTACTCGACCGTGACCGGTCCGGTGTTCGTCCTGGTGCGCTACGGCAACGTGGTGGGCAGCCGGGGGTCGGTCATCCCCTTCTTCGAGGAACTGAGGGACCAGGGTTCGGACACCCTGCCCATCACCGACATGCGCATGACCAGGTTCTGGATCACCATGGAGAAGGCCGTGGATCTGGTGCTCCAGGCCATCGAACTGGGCCACGGCGGCGAGGTGTTCATCGGCA
>JAHJTW010000095.1 GCA_018829565.1 bacterium
CCGGGCGCACGTCCACCCCGTCCTTCTTCACGGCGCAGGCCGCGCCGATGATCGCGGCCACCTGCATCTCGCAGATCTCCGGGAAGGTCAGGCTGAGACGGCAGCCGCGATGGCCGAGCATGGGGTTCTGCTCGTGCAGGGAATCCACCTTGCGCTGGAGGGTCTCCAGATCGACGCCCATCTGGGCGGCCAGGGCCATGACGTCCTTCTCCTCATGGGGCAGGAACTCGTGCAGAGGCGGGTCCAGCAGCCGGATGGTCACCGGCAGGCCTTCCATGGCCCGGAAGATCCCGTCGAAGTCCTCCTGCTGCATGGGCAGGATCCTGGCCAGGGCCTTGCGGCGGGCGGCTTCGTTGTCGGCCAGGATCATCTCCCGCATCTTCATGATGCGGTCCTCGCCGAAGAACATGTGCTCGGTGCGGCACAGGCCGATGCCCTGGGCGCCGAACTCCCGGGCCTGGCGCGCGTCGTGCGGAGTGTCCGCGTTGGTGCGCACCTTCAGGCGGCGCAGCTCGTCGGCCCAGCTCATGACCGTCACCAGGTTGGGGTCGTCCAGATGGGGCGGCACCAGGGCGGGGGCGCCCTTGATCACCGCACCGGTGGTGCCGTTGATGGTCACCATGTCGCCGGCCTTGAACTCGACGCCGCCGATGGTCATCAGGCCTTTCTCGCTGTCGACGAACAGGTCGCTGCAGCCGGCCACGCAGGGCTTGCCCATGCCGCGGGCCACCACGGCCGCGTGGCTGGTCATGCCCCCGCGGCTGGTCAGGATGCCCTGGGCCTTGTCCATGCCGGCGATGTCCTCGGGGCTGGTCTCCCTGCGCACCAGGACCACCTTCTTGCCCTGGGCGGCGACGGCCACCGCCTGCTCGGCGGAGAACACGACCTCGCCCTGGGCGGCGCCCGGGCTGGCAGGCAGGCCGATGCCCAGGATCTCGAGGGCCGCGGCGGGATCGATCTGGTCGTGGAGCATCTGGTCGAGGTGCTCGGGTTCGACCAGGAGGATGGCCTCCTCCTTGCTCACCAGGCCTTCCTCGTGCATCTCGGCGGCGATGCGGATGGCGGACACGCCCGTCCGTTTCCCGTTGCGGGTCTGCAGCATCCACAGGCGGCCGTCCTGGATGGTGAATTCGATGTCCTGCATGTTCTTGTAGTGGGACTCGAGCTTCTCGCGGATGGCCTGCAGCGCCTTGTAGGATTCGGGCATGGCCTCCTCGAGGGTGGGCAGGTCCTTGGCCTCGTTCCCCGCAGGCAGCATCTCCCGCCCGTACACGTTCAGCTGCTGGGGGGTCCGGATGCCGGCGACGACGTCCTCGCCCTGGGCGTTGATCAGGAATTCCCCGTAGAAGTGGTGCTCCCCGTTGGAGGGATCGCGGGTGAAGGCCACGCCCGTGGCCGAGGTGTCGCCCATGTTGCCGAAGACCATGGCCTGGACGTTGACCGCGGTGCCCCAGTCGCCCGGAATGCGGTTGATGCGCCGGTACTCGATCGCGCGCTCGACGTTCCAGCTCTTGAAGACCGCGGAGATGCCTCCCCACAGCTGCTCCCAGGGGTCGGTGGGGAAGGCCTTGCCGGTGGTGTCCTGGACGATCTTCCGGAAGGTGGCGATCATTTCCTGGAGATCGGCGACCGAGAGCTCGTTGTCGAGCTTGACCCCGCGGCTCGCCTTGATGGCGTCGATCGAGTGTTCGAACTTCTCCCCCGGCACGCCCATCACGACGTCGCCGTACATCTGGACGAGGCGGCGGTAGCAGTCGTAGCTGAACCGCTCGTTTCCGCTGACCCGGGCCAGGCCCTTGACCGTATCGTCGTTGAGCCCCAGGTTCAGGACCGTGTCCATCATGCCCGGCATCGACACGCGGGCGCCCGACCGGACCGAGAACAGCAGCGGATCGGCCGGATCCGCGAAGCCCTTGTCCATGATGGCCTCGACCCGCTTCATGGCCTCCTTGACCTCGGCCTTCAGTTCGTCGCCGAGGGCGTGGGTTTCCTGGTAGGCGATGCATTCCTCGGTCGTGATGGTGAAGCCGGGCGGCACGGGAATGCCCAGGCTGGTCATCTCGGCCAGGTTGGCGCCCTTGCCGCCGAGCAGATTCCTCATGTCGGCACGGCCCTCGGCCTGCCCGTCACCGAAAAAGTACACCCTCTTGCCGCTCATTTTCACTCCTGGGGATCAAGGTCCATGACGGGAACGGGATCCGGCCTCTCGCAACCAGCCGTTCCCGACGATCGGGCCCCCGCCGGCTGACGTACGGCGCCGACCGTTCAGATTGAAACGTGCAGGGCAAATATCAGCCCCTGCCGGACCGGGTCAAAGGAAAAAATAGGGTGCGGATAGGTGTTCCGCACCCCGTTTCCGGTTCCCCGGAGGAGCCGGGTCAGCGAATGACCACCAGGCGTCCCCAGTAGGGTTCCTGTTGCGGCATCTCGACCTTGTAGAGGTAGACGCCGGGTGCGATCGACTCCCCGTCCCGGTTGTCGGTCTGCCAGTACATCTGCCCCTCATTCTGCAATTCCGGCCCCAGATCGATGATGTCGTCCCCGGCGGTGGTGAAGATCCGGATCCGGGAGCCGACGGGCAGGTTGGTGAACACCACGGTCCGCCCCTCGCCCCCCGGGATTCCCGCCCCCGGCCTCAGGGGATTGGGGAAAACGTAGATCTCGTCCCCGCCCACCGCGGGAGCCGCGGCCAGGTTGACCTGGACGAAGCTCTGGTTGCCCCAGCCGCCGAAGGGGGACAACTCGTCGCCCGGCCACCTCGGGGAGAACAGCATCTCGTTGGTGTTGTTCTGGGGCGTGGTCAGGGCGGTGTTCCCGTAGTCGAAACTCGTCACCGAGTAGTAGTAGGAGAAGCCGTTGTAGACCTCGTCGTCGAAGTACCTGATCGTATCGGGCGTATCGAAATTGAAGCAGGCGGCCCGCTTGGCGGCGAAGCACTGGGGAATGACCTCGTAGTTGCGGTCGCCGCAGTAGCCTTCGATGCAATCCTCGGGGTTCACCCGGTCGAACAGGCCGACCAGCACCGGATTCTCCCGGTCGTCGGCCGACGCGCGCCACACCGCCCAGCCCTGGAAGGTCTGGCCGACGAGCCTGAACTCGTCCTGGGGATGGATGACCCCCTCGCCGAGGGTGATTTCCAGGCCGAGGTCCAGGCTGCGGAGCCCGCTCGAGGTGCCCGAATCATAGGTGTCCGAAAGGGCCAGGGGAGTGCCGGGAACGTAGATCCCGCCGCCATGGGTCCCCACCACCAGGTCGCCGCTCCCGTCGGGGGCCAGCAGAATCTGGTAGGCCTTCTTCAGCACCAGCTGAGAGGAGAACATGGACCAGGTCAGTCCCCCGTCGTCGCTCACGAGAAGGCCGTGACCGTCCTCGAGAGCGTAGATCCTCCCGGGCATGGTGGGATCGGCCAGGAGCTTCATGCGGGTCAGGAGCGCCAGGTTCGCAGGCTGCACGTCCACGCCCGTGGGATCCCAGGTGTCCCCGCCGTCAGCGGTCACGTACAGGCCCTTCTGCTCGATGGCCTGGACGATCCTCTGCGGATCGCCGGGATCGACCACCGCCGACAGGGCGCTGTTGACCCAGGCCGCCGGACTCCCTGCCACGGGAACGACGAGGTCCCCATACAGGTCGTGCCAGGTCTGGCCGCCGTCGAGGGACTCGAAGACGCCGTGGAAGAGCAGCGTGGCGAGGATCCTGTCCGGATTGTTCGGATCGCCGGAGAAGCTGGTGATGGTCGGCAGGACGATCATCGATTCGGCGACGTCCAGCGTTTCCCGGACCGTGATGTCCAGCCGCGAGAAGGTCAGGCCGTCGTCGTCCGAAACGAACAGGCCGTAGTTGCTCAGGAAGACGAAGAGCCGGTCCCCGACCCAGGACACCGCCCGGACGGTGAAGGTCGTCGGCATGGTGTCGAAAGGATCGCCGAACTGGGTGGTCCACTGGGTGAAGGTCTGCCCGCCGTCGCGGGTCACGAACAGGCCGGACCGGGTGGTCCCGACCACGAAACGGTCCGCGCCGGAGGGGGATATCTTCACGTTGTTGATGAGGGTGCCGGAACCGAAGATGTCCTGGGCGAGCCTGGTCCAGACCCCGTCCCGGTAACGGTAGAGGCCGGCGGGTTCGGTGTCGATGGTCAGGCCCCGGGTCAGGGCCGCCACGCGGCACCCGTCGGCGCACTGATCCATGGCCACCACGTTGACCTGCTTCCAGGACATGGGCAGCCCCGCGTTCTCCTGCCCCCAGGTTCCGGCGGCCGTATTGTAACGCCAGAACCCGCCGTTGTTGGCCAGGTTCAACTGGCCTGAGAGGCTGCCGTAGGTCGTGGGTCCCTCATGCAGCCAGTTGACGGTCAGGGATCGTGACTGAGCGCCGCCCACGGACCCGGAATCGGAGGTGGAGAACCGAAAGACCCGATCGACCTGGTCCCCGAAACCCCCGGTGACCACGACGGGGAAGCGGAGGCCGGCGGTGTCGCTCAGGCTGAAGCAGGTCGCCTGGCCGAGGTCGAGATCGGGCCAGCTGACCACCATCCCCAGCCGGCC
>JAHJTW010000096.1 GCA_018829565.1 bacterium
CGCGGAGTGAAGAGGGAGATGGTCGGGCGAATCCGCCGCCGAAGTCTCATGGCTCCCGCCGTCGCCGGCGGAGGATCCCCCGCGCAGGGCGGAGACTCCGAAGAGTTCCCCCTGTCCCCGCGGCACCCCTTTGTACTCGTACCCGGCAGATCCACCGCGCTGGAAGTGCTGCCTCAGGAAGTCGTCCTGGGCTGCGGCGATCCGTTGTCCGGCCTCCTCGCCCGTGGGATCGTCGAGAATCTCTCCCCGGCCGGACCAGGGGCGCATGGCTGCGGCGTCCCGCAGGCTGAGCCCTTCCTGCAGGCTGTTCTTGAGGAGGCTGAAGATCTCCCGCTCGAGGAGCAGGCGGACCTCGGTCTTGGCCGGGTGGACGTTGACGTCCACCTCGCCGGCGGGGATCTCCAGGAAGGCCAGCACGACCGGGTGCCGACCCGGAGGAATGACTTCCTTGTAGGCCTGGACGATGGCCTGGGACAGGGCGGCGCTTTCGACCGGGCGCCGGTTGATGAAAAGGAACTGCTGGTCCCGGTTGCCCCGGGTCCACGTCGGCCGCGAGGCCAACCCCCGGATGCTGAATCCCCCCTTTTCGGTCTCGAACCTGGCGAGGTGGGCGGTGACCGAGGCGCCGAAAAGGTCGCGGGCCCGGTCGGTCAAGGACGGCGCGGCGCGCAGGTCCATCACCACGTCCTTGTCGGCCTTCACCAGCCAGCGAATCTCCCGGTGGGCCAGGGCCAGCTTGGTCAGCAGCTTGATGACGGCGCGCTTCTCAGCCTGGGCGGTCTTCATGAACTTGCGCCGGGCCGGGGTGTTGAAGAACAGGTCGCTGACGGTGATGGTGGTGCCCCGGTTGCGGGGCGCGGGCTCCCGGCGCAGGAGGTCGCCGCCGGCGATCTCGATCATTCCCCCGGTCTCTTCCGCGGTGCAGCGGGAGACGCAGCGCACCCGGCTGACCGAAGCGATGCTCGCCAGGGCCTCGCCGCGGAATCCGAAACTGGCGACGCGCATGATGTCCGCGGCCGTGGTGATCTTGCTGGTGGCGTGGCGCTCGAAGGCCAGGGGCAGGTCCTGGAAGGGCATGCCGTGGCCGTCGTCCTCGATCACCAGGCTGGTCAGGCCCCCGTCCTGGAACGTGATGCTGATCTGAGTCGCCCCGGCGTCGAGGGCGTTCTCGACGAGCTCCTTGATCACGGAGGCGGGGCGCTCGATGACCTCGCCGGCGGCGATCCGGTCGATGGTGGCGTCATCGAGGACGAGGATCTTCGGAGTATGCTGGGGCTGGCTGGCCATGTTGCCGAGCATGGGCTTCCTTGGTCTGGCGGTGGTTCGCAAAGGGAAATGACCGAACAGGCAAGGTAAAGCAGGTCACCGGGCCCCGTCAACCGGCAGCAGGGTTTCCGGGTGAAATACGCGCAAACGACCTCAGGCGACCAGGCCCAGGACCGCTTCCAGCAACTGGTTGATGCTGGCCGCCCCGCCGGGATAGGGCCGCGCCGCGCTCCGCAAGGTGAGGTCCTGCCGGCCGGACAGCCTGCGGATGATCCCTTCCACCCGGTCCTGCAGCTTGGGCAGGGACTGGACGTCCTCGGGCACCAGGACCAGAACCGTGTCGTCCCGGTGAGGGAACACGTAATCGGAGGAGCGCAGGTAGGGTTCCAGATCGCGGACCAGTCCGGAGAGGTCCAGGGGTTGGTCACCCGTCCATTCCAGGCGGAAAGCCGCCAGGCCCAGGCAGGTGTGGTACCGGTCGCAGCGGTCCATCTCCCTGCGCAGGACCGCCTGCAGTTCGGGAGCGGGCAGGACAGCCGGGGCCTGGGGCTGCGGAGCTGGGGTCGGGGCCGACGGAACCGGAGCCCGTGCCTCGCCCTCGCCGGTCTGTCGGCGCCGCCATTCCAGGAAGGGGAGCAACCGGCGCACGAAGAGGGCGTCGAACTCCGAGAAGGACCAGCCGTCGAGGGGATGCAGCCTCTCCTTGTCGATCAGCACCAGACCGGGAAAAGGTGCGTTCCGCTGGAGGGGAACGACGAGCAGGGATCGCCGCGGGCCGGAGCCCTCCCCGCCCTGGAGGTCCTCCACTCCGATGGTGGTGGCCTGCCAGCCGCGCTGGCCGATGGCGCCCAGAAGGCGGCCGGCCTCCCTGCGCAACAGGTCGTCCGGACCGCCGTCGTCCCCGAGGATGTCCTGCTGGGGATCACGGAGCAGCAGGTAGGCCTTGCCCGCACCGGTGAGGCGGCAGGCGGCCCCGAGCACGCGGTCCTGCTCGGGAGGGCCCTCCGTCCCCAGGGCGAGATCCGAGAGGGAAGTCGCCAGGGTGGTGAGGCGGTCCACCTGGTCCACCAGGGCCACCCGTTCCAGATAGTCCCGGAGGTGGCGGCTGATCAGGTTCATGATCTCGCCGCTGATGGTCTGGAAGTGGTGGGCTCTCGCGGCCGAATTGAAGGCCACCGTGAACAGGGCCGGCGCCGGATCCCTTCCCACCGGCAGGTGGAAGATCGTGGCCTCGCGGAGGGTGTCCACCGGGTCCCGGTCCGCCAGATCGCCCGGACGCAGCACGCGCGCCCTGGCCTCGGCCAGGACCTCGGCCTTGACCGGATCGAGGGGTGATTCGTAACGGTGGCCGCCGGGGTCGGCGACCAGGAGATCTCCGTCCCCGGTCAAGACGCTCAGGCTGGCGGAATCGGCGCCGGCCACCCTGCCCAGGCCTTCGGCCCAGCGGGACAGGGTCGACGCCAGGGCCTCGGGATCACGGGACCGGCTGGTGAGGTCGTCCTCGACGGCCCGGAAGAGGTCCCCGTCCTTGACCATCTGGATCCTCAGGAACCGGTCCAGGATCATCCCGAAACGGTGGGACAGGCTCTCGATGACGGACAGGGCGTCCGGGTTGAGGCCGCCCTGGTCGGGAGCGGCGGAGATGTTCAGGACTCCCAGCAACCTCCCGTCCCAGACCAGGGGCGCGCACACGGCGGCCGCGGCGGCCGACCGGTCGCGGCGGGCGCCCGGGTGCTGGTTGGACGTGATCATCTCGGCCTGGCGGTTGCGGGCCACCCGGCCGGCGATGCCCTCGCCCAGGCGGACCCTGGTGCGGTGCATCGTCTGCTGGCTCAGGCCGTGCGCGAAGGCGACGTAGAGTTCCTCGGAGGCGGGATCCAGCAGCATGATCGAGCCGCTGGCGCCGCCGGTGGCGCGGGCGGCGAGCCCCAGCAGCCAGCGCAGGAGCGCCTCCCTGTCCAGGGCCTCCTCGATGCGGCTCAGGGTGCGGTGGATGGCCGCGGTCTCGGTCTCCAGCGCCTCGTGGTCCGGGTGTTTTCGCGACCTCGGTGCGGGGTCCGGGCGTCTCAGGGAGGGATCGGCGATCAGGTGGGTGAAGCGGCTGACGGGCAGGGCCTCCAGGCCGAATTCCGGGGCCAGGTCCACGAAGGCGGCCACCTCGTCATCCAGCCGGGGATAGATCAGGTAGCGGGCCTGCCCGGCGGGAACCTCGGCCAGGTCGCCGATGACGGTCAGCCCCATGACCTCGGCCAGCCCCGCACCCAGGCTGGACCGGTCGCGATCGGCCACGGCGACGATCTGGGCGTCGCTGCGCGCGGCGAGATCCGCCAGCAGGGGAAGGTCCTCCTCCCCCGGACAGGCGAAAATCACGGGCCATTTGATGATGTCGGCCATGCTGGACCCTTCCCTGCCCGCCGGCGGCCGGAAACCGGGGAAGCGTCCTCCTCCCCCCGGCCATTGCGGGCATCCTGCCTGATGATCGGCACTTGTGGGGAATAGTTTAACGGGAATCGGTCGGCGGGGCACCCCGCTGATCGTCAGGAATCGAGCTGGCGCTTGATCTTGACCAGCCACATGAAGGCGTCCAGGGGGCTGATGGAGTCCAGGTCCATGGTCCGCAAGGTCTCCAGGGCATCCCTTTCGCTTTCCCTGAAGAGGGACAGCTGGGCTTGGGGTCGGCCGGACCCGGACACCTCCGGAGCGTGCGGCAAGGGCTTGCGGCGGATGGCGAGATCCCGGCTGTCGGAGGCGGTCAGGGAGGCCAGGATCTCCTGGGCCCTGGCCAGGACGGATTCGGGCAGGCCGGCGAGACGGGCCACGTGGATCCCGTAGCTCTTGTCGCTGCGGCCGTCCTTGACCGCATGCATGAAGATGATCTTGCCCTCCCACTCCTTGACATCCATGCAGAGATTCACCAGGCCCGGCAGGTCGCCCTCGAGCTCGGTCAACTCGTGGTAGTGGGTGGCGAAGACGGCACGAGGCCGGGGGCCGGCCGGGTGGCACAGGAATTCGGTGATGGACCAGGCCAGGGACAACCCGTCGTAGGTGGAGGTGCCGCGGCCGATCTCGTCCAGGATGACCAGGCTGCGGCGGGTCATCTGGTGCAGGATGTGCGCCGTCTCGCTCATCTCCATGTAGAAGGTCGATTCGCCGCGCGCCAGGTTGTCGCTGGCCCCGACCCTGGTGAAGATGCGGTCGATGACCCCGAAGCGGGCCGACCGCGCCGGCACGAAGCCGCCGGCCTGGGCGAGCAGCGCGATCAGGGCGATCTGGCGCAGGTAGGTGGACTTGCCTCCCATGTTGGGTCCCGTCAGCAGGATGACCCGCCGGTCGTCTCCCGTCAGCCCGGTATCGTTGGGGATGAAATCCCCGTCCAGGAGCTGCTCGATGACCGGGTGGCGGCCGCCGCCGATGTGCAGTTCGTGGGAATCGTCGATGATGGGCCGGCAATAGTCCTGATCCTCGGCGAGTTCGGCGAACGCGAGCATGAGGTCGATGTTGGCGACGAGGAACGAGACCCGCTGCAAATCCTCCAGCCGTGCGGCCACCTCCCCCAGCAGCTCCTGGTAGAGGGCGGCTTCCCTCCGTCCGATGGTCTCCTCGGCGGCGAGGATGGTGTTCTCGGCCTCCTTGAGCTCCTCGGTGTGGAACCGAGCCGAAGACACCAGGGTCTGCTTCTGCTGGTAGTCGGCAGGGACCTTTTCCAGGTGCTTGTTGGTGATCTCGAAATAGTAGCCGAAGACCTTGTTGAATCCGACCTTGAGGGTGCTGATGCCCGTCCGTTCCCTCTCCCTTTGCTGAAGGCCGGCCAGGAATCCCTTGCTGTCCCGGGCGATGGACCGCGCCCGATCGAGCTCGCTGTCGACCCCGGCGGCGATGTAGCCGGGCTTGCGCAGGTTGGCGGGCGCCTCGGCGGACAGCCTGCCGAGAATGCGGGTCGCCAGATCGGCGACCGGCGGCAACTGGCCGATCCAGTTGAGGACCGGATGATCCGACGGAACACCCTCCGCCCCGGCATCCTTCAGGCCGGCCACCGTGAGCAGGCCCTCCCCCAGCTGGCGCAGGGCGGCCGGCCCGATGCGACCCGCAGCCGCGCGCGCGCTCTGCCGCTGGAGATCGCCGAGGCCGCGCAGGGCGGTGCGGAGGGTCCGCCTCCAGACGGGGTGGGCGAGGGCGCCCGCGACCCCGGCGTGCCAGCCCGCCAGTTCGTCCAGGTCGGTCAAGGGCGAGGCCAGGCGCAACTCCAGGAAGCGCCTGCCCATGGGCGTCGAGGTGCGGTCACAGTGGTGGACCAGGGTCCCGGGACCCCTCTCGCCCCGGAAGGTCCGGAAGATCTCGAGATTGCGGAGGGTCTCCTCATCGAGAAGCAGGCCCTGGCCGGTGCGGTTGTACTGGAGAGTGACGACCTGGGCGGGTCTGCGCATCGCCAGGGAAGTCAGGTACCGGATGGCGGCCCCGGCGGCGACGGCCGCGGGATCCCGGGACTCGTCGGCCAGACCGAAAGCCGTCAGTCCGGCCACCTGGAAGTGTTCCTGCAGGGTGCTTCGGGCGAAGGCGGGATGGAACCAGGCCGCGTTCACCCGGTTCAGGACGGTGTCCCCGATGGCCCTCCGCCACCCCCGCACGGCGTCTTCCCCGGCGTTGTCGCTGACGATCACCTCGCTCACGGGGTAGCGCTGGACGAGGCTCACCAGGGACGTGCGCTCCTGGCCGCAACGGAAGTCCCCGGTGGTTGCATCGAGGATCGCCCAGCCGGCCTCCTCCCCCTCACCCGGCGCCCACGCGAGGCAATACCGGCCCGAATCGGAGGCCACGATCTCGCTGGACGTCGCGGTGCCGGGGCTGATGATCTCGACGACTTCCCGCTTGACCAGGCCCTTGGCCTGGGCCGGATCCTCCACCTGTTCGCAGATGGCCACGGTCTTGCCGGCCTCGAGGAGCCGGGTCAGGTAGGTGTCGAGGGCGTGGTAGGGAACCCCCGCCAGGGGTACGGGATGGTCGCTCTTGGCGTCCCTGCTGGTCAGGGTCACCCCGGTGAGGGCGGCCAGTTCCTGGGCGTCCTCGAAGAAGGTCTCGTAGAAGTCCCCCATCCGGAACAGGAGGAGGGCGTCCGGGTGCGCAGCCTTGATGTCCAGGTACTGGGTCAGCATGGGCGTGATGCGGGGGTGCTGCCTGCTGGCCTGGGAACCGGTCATGGGCGGATCAATCCTGACTTCCGGGGTCGGCGTCCCGTTCGATGACGAAGACGTCGATCCCCAGCCGGGATTTCAGCTGGTTGGCTTCGCTGCGGGCCTGGACGGGGCTGGCGAATCCGCCGCTGCGCACCTTGTAGAAATTCCGTCCCGTCTCGTCCCTGGACCGCTCGATCCGCAGGTCGGGCAGATCAGCCTGGTGCCTGCGGACGAAGGCCAGGGCCAGGGAGCGGTCAGCGAAGGCGCCGAACTGCAGGCAATAGCGTTCCCGGTCGTCTTCCGGAGGAGCCAACTCCTCCCCCGTTTCCCCTGCGGTCGTTTCGGAGCCCGGGGATTCCTGGGGAAGGTCGAGGAGCGCAAGGCGGTCCGCGGGAAGCTGTCTCAATCCGGCGAGCAGTTCCGCCGCCGGGCCGGTCTCGCCCTGCGCCTCGAGGGCCCTCCAGCGGGCGGCGTCGGCAAGGACACCGATCCGGTCCCCGCCCGCCTCCCGGGCAGCCTCGAGGTAGCGCTGGGCAAGCACGGGATCGCCCTGGTCCAGGGCGATGTCCCCCAGGTAGTACCTGGCCAGGGGAAAGGCCTCGTCTCCTGGCAGGACCGATGCCAGCAACTCGCGGGATTGCTGGAGACGGCCGAGGGCGCGGTGCGCCAGCCCGGCCCACAGGAAGGCCGCCCCGGGAACAGAGCTGGAATCCTGCCGGAGGACGGGTTCGAGAACGGCGAGGCATTCGCCGAACTTTCCCCGCGTGAATTCGATGGACGCGGCCTCCAGCCTTGCGGCCAGTTCCAGGGGGCGGTCGTCCGGCTCATCGGTGAACGTCCCGCCGGCCAGGGAGAGCACCACCTCGGGCCTGGTTTCCAGTCTCATCCTCCAGAAGAGCTCGTTGTCGGGATCGATCCCCTGGCCGGGTGCGGCGAGGGCCTCCCTGGCCCCCTGGTAATCGCCCGCGGCGAAGAGATCCTCGAGGGCTCCTGACTGGCCGAAGGACACCAGGGTCAGGGATAGGCCTACCAGGACCAGGGCGGAGATCAGCGGTCTGCCGGGAAACGCCCTGGTCATCTCAGGATTCCTTTCCCCTGGCCGGGGCGGGTGAGAAGGAGTAGAAGCTGCGGCAGTCCGGGCAGAACCACCGGACCCTGGGGCTGCCCATCCCGCAGACTCCGCAGACCCAGTGCTTCTGGGGCGCGGGCAACGAGAGGGCCTTCCAGACCTGGCGGAAGTCCGGATCCCTGGAGTTGCGGGCGAGCAGGCGGAGCACCGGGACGGCCGCCGCCGGAGTCAGGTCGGGGTTGCCGGATTTCTCGGTGATCAACTGGACGGCCTTGTCCCTTTGCCCGAGCTTCTCGTACAGCACGGCCAGGTCGACGACCATGCGGATGGGGGCGCCTTCCCCCTGGCAGGCCCGCTCGAGCAGGGGGATGGTCTTCTCGTACTGGCCCTGGCTGTACAGGATCTCCTGGAGGAAGGGCAGGAACAGATCGAGTTCCCGGGGATGATCGAGCAGATCGCTGGAGGCGACGTCCAGGGCGGTCCGGACGTCCCCCCCCCGTGCGGCGAGGATCGCCCGGACCAGGGAAGTCCGCTCCGCGGCACCGGGCAGCTTGGCCACGTCCCGCAGCCGGGCTTGGGCGTCGCCGGTTTCCCCCTCGAGGGCGTGCATCAGGGCGCGGTCGAGCTGGAAGGCGACGTAGGCCCGGTCGAACCACGGCAGGTCGGCTGGCGGCACCTTGGTGCGGGCGTATTTCAGGGCCCGGGCGGCGTCCGGAAGCTCACCCAGTCCGTACCACTGCTGGAACCGCGACTTCCAGTACCGGGCTTCCCCGGTGGCGTGGCGCACGAGGGTGTCCAGCACCTTGCCGGCCTCGGCGAACTGCTTCAGGTCGATCAGGTCCTCGGCCAGGGAAAGCCCGACCTGGATCCGCGTTCCCAGGGGCAGGTCCGGCCGCACGGTCAGGCCGCGGTGCAGGGCGGATGCCCGCCGGGGATCCCCTTTCATGCGCAGCAGGTCGCCCAGCTGGAGGTAGGGATCGACTGCGTCTGGCTGCTCCCGGATCACTGCTTCCAGGAGGGCCGCGGCGCCGTCGAGGTCGCCGGCGAGCCACTTCTGCAGGGCAAGGAGATGCGAGTCGCGGGCCTGCTTGCGGGGCTTGCGGTCGAAGGTCCGCCAGAGCAGGTAGCCGACCAGCCCCACCACCGCCAGGGCGAAAAGGACCGTCAGCGCGTCATTCACGGGCGGCACCCTTTTCCAGGGATTTTCCGGTCCTGACCGGAGCGGCGGCGACCTCGTCGGGCTCGTGCAGGGCCATGGTCCTCAGGTCGGCGATTTCCTTGTCCCTGGTCTTGACCGTCCGCTTGAGCCGGGAGACGTCCCTGCGGAAACGGAATTCCCGGAACCCGGCGATGACGAAGCTGGTCGCGAACCCGAGCAGGAAGCTGGCGACGACGATCCAGTAGACGGACACGTCGAGGTAGGTCCGGCCGTAGACGTCGATGTCCACGGAATGGTCGCTGTTGTCGATGAAAAAGTAGACCAGCACGAAAAGCAGGACCAGGAAGAGGAGGCCCTTGAAGATCCACATGGAACTACCTTCTTTCAATGCGTTCAGGACCGATCAGCATTCCTCGCACGAACCGAAAAAGGTCGTGTTTCGGTGGCCGGTTATCCGGACCGCAACACCTTGCCCCGGGACAAGTTCCCCGCCGGTGACGATGACCTTGCGGTTGTTGCCGGTGCGCAGTTGCCAGGCGCCCTCGGGTCTCCGGGCCGGGCCCTCGACCACGGCGTGCCACACCTGGCCCGTGCAGGCGGCGGCCGCACCGGCCCACACCTCGTCCTGAAGCTCCATCAGGCGGGCCAGACGGGACTTCTTGACGTCCAGCGGTACGTCGTCGGCCAGGCGCGCCGCGGGCACCCCCGGCCTCTCGGAGTACTTGAACGAGAAGATCTGATCGTACCTTACCTCCCGGAGGACCTCAAGGGTAGCCTGAAAATCCTCTTCCGTCTCGCCGGGGAAACCCACGATGAAGTCCGAGGAGAAGGTGACGCCGGGAATGGCCCGCCGGGCGTAATCCACCATGTCCAGGTACTCGGCCCGGTCATACAGGCGCTTCATCCGCCGCAGGATGCGGTCGCTGCCGCTCTGGATGGGGACGTGGAGCCAGGGGCAGACGCTGTCCAGCCGTCCGATGACGTCCATGAGCGGCCGGTGCATGTCGCGGGGGTGGCCGGTGAGGAACCGGATCCGCTCCAGGCCAGGGATCTCCGCGACCTTCTGGAGCAGCCCGGCGAAATCCAGGCCCGGCCAGGCGTAGGCGGTGACGTTCTGCCCCAGCAGGGTCACTTCCCGGCCTCCGGCGGCGACGATGCCCCGGATCTCCTCGAGGATGAGGTCCGGCGCCTTCTCCTTCTGGGGACCCCGGGTCATGGGCACGATGCAGTAGGTGCACTTGTAATCGCAGCCCTTGTGGATGGTCACCAGATGGCTGTTGTTGACGGGGTACAGCTCGGGCGGGGCCACGAGCCGCGCCTCGTCCGTGTGCCCGGTGACCACCGCCTCGAGAGCGGGCTCCCCGGCCAGCAATTCGCCGACCAGACCGGGCAGGGTCTCGTACCGGTCCACCCCCACCACCAGATCCACCCGGTGCTGGCCCTTCCGGAGCTCCGGTCCCAGGCGTTCGGCCATGCATCCGCACACGCCGATCAGAGGCTGGGCCAGGCCGCGGCGGCGCCGGATGCTGCGGATCTCCCCGATCCGGCTGAGGATCTTCTGTTCGGCATGGTCGCGCACGCTGCAGGTGTTGAGCAGGACGATGTCGGCCACGTCGGGGTCGTCGGACCTGGCGTACCCTGCCCGTTGCAGCAGGCCGGAGATGGCCTGGCTGTCGTAGGAGTTCATCTGGCAGCCGTAGGTCTCCACGTGGAATCGCCCCCCCCGGGCGGGGGCTTCATCCGGCGACAAGCGCGGCTGCAGTTCGGCCTGGAAATCCGCCATGGTTCAGTTCTCCACCCGGGCGATGATTTTGCCGCCATGATAGGTCTCGGGGACGACGGTGACCAGTTCCCCCGTCGGCCTCCCGGGAGGCACCAGGACGGTGGCGTAGTTGTCGGTGGTGGCCTGCCGGAAACCCGAGGCGTCGTCCTCGGCCTCGACCACGGCTTCCCTGGGTCGGCCGATCAGGCGGCGCAGGAAGGCCTCCTGCTTGGCGGCGGCCAGATCCCGCAGGACCGCGCTCCGCTCCGTGATGGTCTCGGGATGGACCTGGTCCGGCATGTCGGCGGCCGGCGTTCCCGGTCGGGGCGAGAAACGGAAGACGTGCAGGTAGGTGAACGGCAACTCGGCCACCATCCTGCGCGTGGCCTCGAACTCCTCCTCGGTCTCACCCGGGAACCCGACGATGACGTCGGCTCCGATGCCGAAATCCGGGTCCAGGCGCGCGATCTCCCCCAGGGCCTGGTAGGCCCGGGCGCCCCGGTACGGGCGCTTCATGCGCTTGAGGACGGTGTCGCTGCCGCTCTGGAGGCTGATGTGCAGGTGCCGCCTCAGGTGCGGGTACTGCGTGAAGAGGCCGAGCAGATCGGGGGTGACCTCGTTGGGATGGATGCTGCTCAGGCGGATCCGCAGTTCGGGCAATTCCGCCAGGCAGGTCCGCAGCAGTCCGGTCAGGGAGGCGCGGGTCTCGAGATCCCGGCCGTAACCTCCCAGGTGGATGCCCGCCAGGATCGTCTCCCGGTACCCGCCCGCGACGAGCAGCCGCAACTGCTCGACCACTTCGGGAACGGTGCGGGACCGGCCGGGGCCGCGCGCCTTCCAGATCAGGCAATACGTGCAGCGGAGATTGCAGCCGTCCTGGATCTTGATGAAGGCCCGGCTGCGCCCGCTGAAGGAATCGATCAGGGGCGAGTCGAAGACGGGATCCTCGGCGAAATCCTCGACCTTGAGGGCCTGGCCCCCGTTCCCCATGACTTCCGGCAACCAGGAGGCGACGTCCTCCTTGGCCGTGTTGCCGACGACGCCGTCGATCTCCGGCATGGCGGCCAGGACATCGGGCTGGGTCTGGGCATAGCAGCCGGCGACCACGACCTTGGCCAGGGGGTGGCGCCGCTTGGCCTGGCGGGCGAGACGGCGGCACTCCTGGTCGGCCTTGGCGGTCACGGTGCAGCTGTTCAGGACGTACAGGTCGGCCTCGGCGTTCCAGGACACGACCTCGATGGGCAGGCGGGCGGCCATGGCCGTGCGGATGCCTTCGGTGTCGTACTGGTTCAGCCGGCAGCCCAGGGTCCAGAATGCCACCCTGAGTGCCGGGAAAACCCCGCCGGCGGGAACAGGGCCGGCCTGGGGCATCGGTGCGAGTTCAGGCGTCAGGTCATTCATGTCTTCTCCTGCGCAGCGTCGGGAAAAGGAAAGGGACGGAGGTGAAACCCCCGCCCCTCTCACAGGCGGAACACGACGATGAACGGAATCCGTCCTATTCCCGGGCGGCGTCCTCTTCTCCTTCACCGTCCTCGCCGTGGTCGGCGGGGACGCCGAATTCGGCGGCTTCCCGGGCGAGGGCCTCGTCCTCGGCCCGATCGGCATCGTCGCTGAGCATCCGGGCGCCCTCGGCCTGGGCGGCCTTGTCGGCCTCCACCACCTCTTCGAGACGCGGATGGGCGGCGATGAACTCCGCGACGGCTTCATCACCGAATTCCTTCAGGCGTTCGGCGATGGAGAGCACGATCCGGCGGTTCTCGACGTCCATCTTGATGACCTTCAGGTCGACCTTCTCGCCTTCCTTGAAGTAGTACTGGGGCTTCTCCAGCTTGGGGATGCCCAGATGGCCGAGAGGCACGAAGCCTTCCAGATCGTCACCCATCTCCACGATGATGCCGTGGTCCAGCATCCGGTTGATCTCACCCTCGATGGTGTGGCCGACCGGGAAGTCCTCGGCCAGGGTCGGCCAGGGATTCTCGTGGAGCTGCTTGATGCCCAGGCTGATGCGCCGCTTGTTGGTGTCGATGTCCAGGATCTGGACCTCGAGGCTGTCGCCGCGCTTGAGCATCTCCTTGGGATGGCGGACGCGCTTGGTCCAGCTCATGTCGGAGATGTGGACCAGGCCGTCGATGCCCTCCTCGACCTCGACGAAGGCGCCGAAATCGGTCAGGTTGCGGACCTTGCCCTCGATGACGGTCCCGACCGGATAGCGCTCGGCGAGGGTCAGCCAGGGGTCGGTCTCGCACTGCTTGAGACCGAGGCTGATCTTCTCGTTGTCCTTGTCGATCTTCAGGACCATCACGTCCACCTCGTCCCCGATGGAGACGACCTTGGACGGATGCTTGATGTGGCGGGTCCAGCTCATCTCGCTGATGTGGATCAGACCCTCCACGCCCTTCTCGAGCTCGACGAAGGCGCCGTAGTTGGTGATGCTCACCACGCGGCCACGGACGATGCTCTCCTCCGGGTACTTCTCCTCGACGTTGTCCCAGGGATAGGACTGCAGCTGCTTGAGGCCGAGGCTGATGCGCTCGCGCTCCTCCTCGAAGTCCAGCACCTTGACGTCGATCTCCTGACCGATGGTCAGGACCTCGCTGGGATGGCTCACGCGGCCCCAGCTCAGGTCGGTGATGTGGAGCAGGCCGTCGATGCCGCCGAGGTCCACGAAGGCCCCGAAGTCGGTGATGTTCTTGACGACGCCGCGGCGCACCTGGCCCTTCTCCAGTTCGGAGATCAGGGCGCGCTTCTTCTCCTCGCGCTCCTGCTCGAGGACGATGCGGCGGGAGACCACCACGTTCCGGCGGCGCTTGTTCTTCTTGATGATGAGGCAATGGATTTCCTGGCCGATGAGGTCCTCCAGATTGGGAACCTGACGCAGGGCCACCTGGCTGCCGGGCAGGAAGGTGTCCACGCCCCACAGCTTGACGACCAGGCCGCCCTTGATGCGCCGATCGACGATCCCGTTGACCACTTCCCCGGACTCGTGTGCCGTCTTGATCTTGTCCCAGACCTTCAGGAAGTCGGCGCGCTCCTTGGAAAGCACGACCAGACCGTCCTGGTTCTCCAGTTTCTCGAGGAAAACGTCGAAGGAATCGCCGACCTTGATCTCGGTGCCGCCGAATTCCTCCAGAGGGATGACACCCTCGCTCTTGAAGCCGATGTTCAGCAGAACCTCGTTCTCCCGCACCTCGATCACGGTGCCCTGGAGAATCTGACCCTCCTGGATGTCGGTCAGGGTTTCCTCGTACTGGTTGATGAGCGCGAGCATGACGTCGCCGGCCAGATCGCCCTCGTCGGCCTCTTCCTCGATGAAGTCGAGGTTGACGATGGAATCGGGCAGGTACTCGGTGCTCAGCTTCGGAGCCGCGGGAGTCGGCAGGACCTCGGCGGCGGGATGACGTCCCTCATCCTCGTCGTCCTGGTCGTCGAATCCGAACTTGCGGCCGAAGGTCCTGGGTGAATCGCCGGCTTCCGGCCGACGGGAAGGACGGGCGTTGCCGCGCCCCTCGTCGGAACCGGGGTTGGGGTTGGTGGTCATGAACGGTTGCCTCCTAGTGACAGATGAATGCACCGGGACCTCGTGGTCCGGCAAGCTGCCCAAAATAAACCTTCGGGGGGATATTTGCAAGTCCATCGCGAGGCGGATTCCGATCCGGGAAGGGTCGGAGGCGGGTGTCAACCGGTCCCGAAAACTTTCTTGTGCCGCTTCGTGAATGCCTGCAACTGCTTGTCCCCCAGTTCTTTCTCGAAAAGTGTCCGGGGATGGCGGGCGTAGGACCGGTCCTGAAGCTCGTAGAAGATGGCCTCGCACAGGCGGGCGATCCTGCGACTGACGTCCTTGGGATCGTGATTCTCCAGCAGGGCGTCCAGCCCGTGCCACCAGACGACGGGACCGAAACTGACCTCCAGAGGGGACTTGACGGATCCGCCGGGGGCGCGCCCGTAGCTGCCGCGGATGAAGATCGGCTGCAGGGGGGCCCGCGTGGCCTGGACCAGGATGCCCAGCCCGTTGCGGACCGGTCCGGGACTACCGATGGCGCGCCGGGTCCCCTCGGGGAAGATCACCAGGTTGTTCCCGGCCTGGAGGGCTGAGGCTGCCTGGGAGAAGGCCTTGTGGTCGTAACCCTTGCGGCGGATGGGGATGCTGTCGATCGACCGGAACAGCGGCCCCATGGGCCAGATCCGGAACAGCTCTTCCTTGGCCAGGGAGTGCACCCGGTACCGGTGGAGGGTCGACCCGACCAGGGGCGGATCCCAGAAGCTGATGTGGTTGACGGCGACGATGCAACCCCGGGGCAGGGCGCAGCCTTCGTTCCCGATCTGCTTGAGCCCGTAGAAACGGCTGAAGGCCCCGAAGACGGCGTAGGCCAGGCGATAGTGCCAGGGCAAGTCCCTGCGGGCCGCCTCCAGGTCGCGATCCAGCCGGCTGTCGAGGGTGGGGTTGATCCGGCAGGCCCTGGCGCAGGCGTCGTTCTGCTGGGCGAGGCTCATCGAGCTGCTGTCGACCACCAGCGAATCGGGACTGATGGCCAGGGGGCTGACCTCCCGCTGGGTGTCCTTGCGGTCCCGCTCGGCCAGATCGGACCGGACCTGGGATTCCTGGACCTCCCTCCCGGCCTGGCGATACTGCCTGACCCGACGCTGGACCCGGGCCTCGAGACCGGCCGACAGGAAGATCTTGGTGGAGGCCAGGGGAAACACAACGCTTCCGATGTCGCGGCCCTCCATGACCACTCCGCCCCGGCGCCCGAATTCCTGCTGGCGTCGGACCATCTCGGTGCGGACGTCCTCGTGGGAACTCACCAGGGAGACAGCCGCGTCGACTTCCGGGGATCGGATGGGGCCGGAAAAATCCTGGCCGTTCCAGTGCACGGTGGTTTCCCCCCGCACCGATCCGAGCTCCAGGCGCGCAGGCAGAAGGAGGTCGGCAAGGGCGCGACCGTCCCCGAGGTCCACCCCCTTCCTGATGGCCGCCAGGGTCAGGGCCCGGTACATGGCGCCGGTGTCGATGTAGATGAGGCCGAAGCGCTCGGCGAGGTTCCGGGCGGTCGTGGACTTGCCCGATCCGGCGGGTCCGTCGATGGCGATGACGGCGTCCCGGGGAACGGGATCCAGGGCTTCGGTCGGCAGGGCCGTCACCGTTTCTGGATTCATGCCTGGAGATCCCGGCCGATGGCCCTGGCCACGGCGCGGCAGGACTCGGCGAGCTGCGAGAACTGTTCCGGCGTGAGGGACTGGTCGGCGTCGCTGAGGGCGGCCTCCGGATGGTTGTGGACCTCGACGAGCAGGCCGTCGGCGCCGGCGGCGACGGCAGCTCGCGCCAGAGGAATGACGAACCGGCTGGCGCCGGCCGCATGGCTGGGATCGACGATGACCGGCAGGTGGGTCACCTCCTTGAGCACGGCGACCGAACCCACGTCCAGGGTGTTGCGCAGGGAATTCTCGAAGGTGCGGATGCCCCGCTCGCAGAGGACGAGATCCCTGCAGCCGGCGGCCAGGACGTACTCCGCGGCGTTCAGCCATTCGTGAACGGTGGTCATCATCCCGCGCTTGAGGAGGACCGGCTTGCCGCTGGCGCCGGCCTCCCTGAGCAGGGGGAAGTTCTGGATGCTGCGGCTGCCGATCTGGAGCATGTCGACGGCTCCGGCCGCCTGTTCCACGTCCCGCGGGTCCAGGACCTCGGTCACCACGGGCAGCCCGGTGGCGGCCCTGGCCGCGGCCAGCAGGGGCAGCCCCTCCGCGCCGAGTCCCTGGAAGGAATAGGGGCTGGTCCGGGGCTTCCACGCCCCGCCCCGCAGCATGGCCCCGCCGGACCGCCTCACGTGTCCGGCGATGTCCAGGACCTGGTCGAGGTTCTCCACGGCGCAGGGACCGCCGATCAGGACGACGGTCTTCCCCCCGAAGACGACGTCGCCCACCTTGACCAGGCTGGTGGCCTGGCCGGGACGGCGCTCGTAAAGGGGCTGGCTCGGGGCGGGCCGGGCTTGGGCCATCAGTTCAGGATCTCCTTGAGTGCTGTGACGCAACGCTGGTTCTCCGCCGGCAACCCCACGCTGATGCGCAGGGCGCCTTCGCCCAGACCGAAGGCATGCATGGGACGGACGATCACGCCCCTCTGCAGCAGGTCCTGGGTCAATCTACCCGCATTCCCAGGGCACCGCACCAGCACGAAGTTCGTCTGGCTGGGCACCACTTCCAGACCGAGGCCGGAAAGTTGCCCGCAAAGCCAGTCCAGCTGCTCGCGATTGCGGCGCCGCCGGCCCTCGACCTCGTGCCAGTTGTCCAGGCAGGCGACGGCTGCGGCCTGGCTCAGCATGTTGACGTTGAAGGGTTCCCGGGTCTTGTGCAGTTCGGACACCAGATCCGGGTGGGCCACACCATACCCCACCCTCAGGCCGGCCAGTGAGTGGATTTTACTGAATGTGCGCAGGATGACCAGGTTGGGATGGGCGGAGAGCATCCCGATGGTCTGGGGATAATCGTCGGCGGTGACGTACTCGTAGTAGGCTTCGTCCACCGCGACGATGACGTGAGGGGGCACGGCGGCCAGGAAGGCATCGAACTCCTCCCTGGTGTTGTAGGTGCCGGTGGGATTGTTGGGATTGCAGACGATCACCAGCTTGGTGCGGTCGTCGATCCCGGCCGCCATGGCCGGCAGGTCGTGCTTGTCGCCAGGGGCAAGGGGCACGGGGCGGCCGCTCTCGAAATGGACCGCCGTGGTCAGGGCGTAGACGATGAAGCTGTGCTGGCTGTAGATCACGTTCTCGCCGGGGCTGACCAGGGCCCGGATGAGGATGTCGATGACCTCGTTGCTGCCGTTTCCGAAGATGAGGCTGCCGGGACTGACCTCCAGGTGCCGCGCCATGCGCTGGGTCAGATAATGGCAGGCGGCGTCGGGATAGCGGTTGACCCCGCGGGCGGCGGTGCAGATGGCCTCGACCACGGCGGGCAGCGGTCCTTCCGGGTTCTCGTTGCTGGCGAGCTTGACGATGTCCTTGAGGCCAAGTTCGCGCTGGACCTCCTCCACGGGTTTTCCGGGCGAATAGGGCCGGGTGGCGAGAATACCCGGACGGAAAAGGCGCGTGAAATCCATGTCGAACCCCCTGCGGTCGCTTTCCTCTATTTCAGCGACGTTGCCCGCCGCAACTCCTCCACCTCGTCGACGCCCAGTCGCCGGAAGTCGCCCGGCCGCAGCTTGCCCAGCCGGACGGGGCCGAACTGGATCCGGTGCAGGGCGGACACGCGATTGCCCACCGCGCGGAACATCCGCCGGATCTGACGTTTGCGTCCCTCGTGCAGATGCATGGTCCAGGACCGGCCCTCGTAGGGCGGATCCTCCTCAAGCCGGCAGGGCTTGCAGGGACGCCCGTCCAGGACGATGGTGCCGCCGGTGATCTCGGGGATGCGGGCCCGCAGCAGGGGTTCGGCCAGGTGGACCTGGTAGACCTTCCACACCCCGGAATCGGGCCGGCAGAGCCGCTGGTTCAGATCGCCGTCGTCGGTCCAAAGGAGCAACCCCGTCGAGTCGGAGTCAAGCCTGCCGATGGGCATGAAGCGTTCCGGCAGGTCGGCCTGGCGCTTGTAGGGGAGCAGGGAAGGCTGGCCGCCCTGGGCCTTCAGGGTGGCGACGACGTCCAGAGGCTTGTGGAAGGCGTAGACCCGGTACCCCTGCACGGATCCGGCAGGCTGCCCGTCGACCTCCACGGTATCGGTCGCGGGATCGACGCGCCGTCCCAGGTCGGTGACGAGTTCCCCGTTGATCCTCACCCTGCCCTGCCGGACCAGTTCCTCGACCGAGCGCCTGGATCCGAAGCCCGCCCGGGCCAGGAAGCGGTTCAGACGGATGTCAGGTCCGGGACTGGTCATGCCCGGCATCTTCCTCTTGGGGTCCTTCGGGCGGGGAGGTGTCCGGGGAATCGGCCGCCTCATCGGGGTCGGAAGAAGGATCCAGCTCGACCCCCTCTTCCGGCGCGCTGAAGTAGTCCTCCAGTTCCTCGTCGGACACTTCCCGGCCGATCTGGTTGGCGAAGTCCCGCAGCTGGTCGCGGTCGTGGACGAAATCCTCGATGTCGGGCAGGTCCGGCAGCTGGCCGATGCCCTTCAGGCCCAGATGGTTGAGGAATTCCCGGGTCGTCCCGTAGAGCAGGGGATTGCCCACGGTCTGGGACCGCCCCACCACCGTGATGAGATTCCGCTCGGTGAGGGTGCTGATGGCCCCGCTGCTGTTGACGCCGCGGATCTCGTCGATCTCCAGGCGGGTGATGGGTTGCCGGTAGGCGATGATGGCGAGCACCTCGAGGCCGGCCTTGGACAGGCGGGTGAAGCGGCGGGCCTTCAGCATGTTCTCGACGATCGGGGCGTATTCCGGGCGGGTGGCGATCTGCCAGCCGCCCCCGAACTCCACGACGGTGAAGGCGTTTCCCGCGGCTTCGTATTCCGCCTCCAGATCCTTGACGGCCGTGCGGATGTCCCCCGCCTCCGACCCGGGCAGCAGCTTCTTCAGGCGGGCCACGGTTAGGGGGCCGTCGGCGGCGAAGAGCAGGGCTTCGAGTTCCCTCTTCAAGATTCACTCTCCATCTCGAGGAGTCCGGCGGCCTCGCCGGGGGATGCCGCATCGGCAGGCAGGTCCTCGTCGACCTCCTGGTCGAGGCCCGGGCGCTGGATCCAGATCGGGCCGTGCACCTCGGTCTGCAGAAACATCAGCCGCCCCCGCTTGACCATCTCCAGGACGGCGATGAAGGTGACGATGACCTCCATCTTGATGGTGTCGCCGGAGAACAGATCCTCGAAGGCCACGACGCCGCCGGACCCGAGCATCTCGTCGATGAGGGACATCTTCTCGTCGACCGTGAAGGGTTCGCGGACCACGGCGTGTTCGTGGGTCTTCTGGACGCGGTCGAAGACCCCCGCCAGGGCGGAAAGGAGGTCGAACATCTCGATCCGCAACTGGGGCTGGAGATCGAGGTCCCGGGTGAACGGGAAGCGGGACTGGCGCAGGTGGTAGAGCTGGCGCTCCCGTTCCCTGGCGTGGAAGATCTCCGCGGCCTCTTTGAATCTCTTGTATTCGAGAAGCCTCTTCACCAGCTCGGCGCGGGGGTCCTCCTCCTCCACCTCATCGGAATCGAACCGGGAGGGCATCAGCATCTTCATCTTGATGACCAGCAGGGTGGCGGCCATGGCGATGAACTCGCCGGCCTGGTCGAGGCTGATGCTCTGCATGACCTCGATGTGCCGGATGAACTGGTCCGTGATCCGGGCGATGGGGATGTCGTAGATGTCGATCTGTTCCCGGTTGATCAGGTGCAAAAGCAGGTCCAGGGGGCCCTGGAAGAAGTCGCTCAGCTCGACCTGATAGGCCTCGCTGGTCCGGAAATACTCCAGGTCCGGAGGCAGGGAATCGAGCGTCCAGGCGCAGGTGCCTGCGACATCGCCGGCCGGGGCGTCCTTGCCCGCGAACCGGGGATCGTTGGCTGGTTGAATCACGGGATCCTCCTTAATTCCGCAGTATCGCTAGCCGATTCCCATGATCCGGTGGACGTCCTCCATCGTGCCGCGGGCGACCTTCCTGGCCTGCTCGCAGCCGTGGGAGATGATCTCGTCCAGCTTCCCGGGATCGGACTCGTAGGCGGCCCGCCGCTCGCGCAGGGGGGCGAAATACTCGATGACGCCCTCGGCCAGGATCTTCTTGCAGTCCACGCATCCCCGCGCGGCGGAGCGGCATTCCTCGGCCGTCAAGGCCTCCTGCTCCGGCAGGAACTTCTGGTACCAGGTGTAGACGGCGCAGACCTCGGGATGACCCGGGTCGCTGCGCCGCAGGCGCGCCGGATCCGTGAAGGCCGGCCGGATCTTCTCACGGATCTCGTCGGGAGTGGCGGAAATCTCGATGGTGTTGCCGAGGGACTTGCTCATCCGCTTGCCGTCGGTGCCGGGGAAGCGGGCGAACCGGGTGACCAGGGGTTCCGGCTCGGGAAAGAGTTCCCCGAACAGCCGGTTGAACTTCCGGGCCATCTCCCTGGTCAGTTCGAGGTGGGGCAGCTGGTCCTCGCCGACGGGAACGGCGTGAGCCTTGTAGACCAGGATGTCCGCGGCCTGCAGCACCGGATACCCGAGGTGGCCGTAACTGATCTCCCCGCCCAGGTCCAGGTCCTTGACCTGTTCCTTGAAGGTGGGATTCCGCTCGAGCCGGCCCATCGTGATGAGCATGCCCAGGATGAGGTAGAGTTCCGCGTGCTCCTTCACCTCGGACTGGATGAACAGCACCGACTTCTCGGGGTCCAGCCCGGCGCCCAGCCAGTCCAGGAACATCTCACGGCTATGGTGGCCGATCAGTTCGGCGCGGTCCAGGGCGGTCGTCAGGACGTGCCAGTCGGCGACCATGAAGTAGCAGTCGTACTGGTCCTGGAGCCGGACCCAGTTTTCGAGCGCACCGGTATAATTCCCCCAGTGCAGACGCCCGGTGGGGCGGTTGCCGCTGAGGATGATCTTGCGCGCGCCTTGGGGTGATGTCTCAGCCAAGATCGGCAAACCTTTCCAGGTTTGGAAGATGAGCGTACTCCATTACCGCCTGGGCCTGCAGGCCCGGCCTCCGGACACCCTACAGTATCATCCCCAGGGTGGACTGTCAAAGCCAAGGGTTGTGCCGTCGAAATTGTGCCTGATTGGATCCCCCTGGCGGTCTATCCCGCCAGGGGGTTCCTTTCTAGTACGCGTACTTCAGTTCATGCCGCCTCTGCTTCCCCAGCGCCGGGGTTTCCACCGCCCGATCATAGTACTGCGCCCACCGATCCCGTAACTCCATCAACGTCCGGAAGATCCG
>JAHJTW010000097.1 GCA_018829565.1 bacterium
GCGCAGGCGTCCAGCAGCCACAGGGCACCGTCGGCGGTGTTGGTCACCGTGGCGGTGAAGCTGCTGCCGCTGGGCATGAAGATCTCGTAGTAGTACTCCAGGCCGGCGTGGGTGTAGGCGGCGCAGTCGAGGCTGCCGAGCAGGTTCTGGCCGTTGCAGGTGGTGCCGGTGAAGAAGTTGCCGGTACCCTGATCGACCAGGGCGCAGAAGTCCACCGGTTCGGGCGGGGTGACCGAGTTGATGGTGAAGTTGAAGTTGCAGGCGGCGCCGCTGTAGCCGTCCACCACGAAGTAGAAATCGCCGGAGACGGGCACGTTGGTCACCACGCCGGAATCGGCGACGATCAGGCAGCCCAGGTCCTCATCGCAGGAGTCCAGGACGGCCAGGTCCAGGTCGCAGCCGTTGCCGACGATGCTGGCTTCCCACATGGCGGGTTCGGCCAGGAACAGGTGGTAGACGACTTCCCCGCCGGATTCCAGCCAGGTGGAGCAGCTGTAGTAGTCCACGTTGTTGGGGGCGCCGACGTTGGTGCCGTAGTAGACGTTGTCCAGGGCGATCTCGATGGCGCCCGAGCAGTCGAGCAGGCCGGTGGCGCTGCTGATGCCGGCGTCATCCTTCATCACCGGGAACTTGCTGGTGGACTGGAGCGCGCCGTCGGGAACGCCGGCCATGGCGCCGGCGGCCACGAGCGACACAAGGGCCAGGATGATTAGCTTTTTGAACATGGTAATTCTCCCCTCCTGAGGTGATGTGCAAGGCCGGAGGCCCGCATGGAATGATCATCTGGACGGGAAGCCACAATGATATGGTTCGGTGATATTCTCCTCCATACTTGCGTACGGACTCCCCATCCCGAAATCAGTCTATCACAGGACGAGACCTTAACCAATATTTATTTTGTCCAAAAAATCCATAAATCAGCATTATAACATTACATAAAATCAGATTGCCGCGACGGGATTGGTGGCTGTCGTTAATGAAAGTATCATCCTTATTTCACTAAAATCGCCGCCTCCGAGTTCCGACCCCGGGCATGGGACAGGACGAATAGATAAATGCCGGAGGACTGGCCGGCTCCCCGGTCGTCCCTGCCGTCCCACCGGATGGCGTGGAATCCGGCCGGCAGGAACCCCGAATGGAGCGTCTGCACGTGGGCGCCCTGGAGGTCGAAGACGTCCAGACGGACCGTCTGCCCGCCGTCGAGATCGATGCCCATGGTGGTGGCCGCGTTGAAGGGGTTGGGGTAGGGGGCGGTCAGTTCCAGCCGCGGAGCCGGGGGAAGGGCGGGGCTTCCCAGGGGCAGCTGGTAGCGGAGGGTCAGGTGATCCTTGCCGGATCCGGGGCCGTAGGCGTACCCGGTGACGTATAGGTCGCCGAAGGGGTCGAGGGCGAGATCGCGCCCCTCGTCGCTTTGCCCCGCAGGTCCGTCATGCCGCTGGACCCAGAGCTGATCGCCGGTGTCGGGGTCGTACCCCACGGTGGCGACGTCCCAGCCCGTACCCGAGCCGTCGCTCAGACCGGTGGCGATCACCACGCCGCCTGGCCCGACGGCGAGGCGGTTGGCGACGTCATACCATCCGGGCGGACCGTCGTAGCCGGGAGCTTCCCAGATGATCGAGCCGTCCGCGCCCGAGAACTTCAGGACCATGAAGTCGTAGTTCCAGAAGGCGTCCTGGACCCCGGCGACGAGCAGGTTCCCCTGGGCATCGGCGATCATGTGGCGGGGATTGTCCCCGCCGTGGGTCGGCCCATCGTAGATGGTGGTCCAGACGGGGGCGCCGTCGGCGGAACCGTACCGGGCCGCAAGGACGTCGTAGCTTTGGGCGCCGTACCCCTTGTGGCAGACCGCGACGTCTCCGCCCTCGAGGATGGCCAGCCATCCGTCGGGCGACGCCAGGTCGGCGACGCCGCCGGTCAGGACTTCCTGCCAGAGCAGGGAACCGTCGGCTGCATCCAGCTTGCGGGTGACGCAGACCGCGCCCCCGGAACCGTCGAGGGAGACTCCGGTGACGACCGGATGCCCGTCCGGGCCCACGGCCACGTCCCAGGCGACGTCGTCCAGGCCGGACGTCGTACCGTGAAAATCGCTCCAGAGGATCTGGCCGGTCGCGCCCGCCAGCTTCATGGTCAGCATCTGGATGCCCTGGCCGGGCTTGTTGCCGCGGCCGGCGATGAAGACGTCGTTCTGGGCGTCGCAGGCCACTGCCAGGGCGGCCTCATCCAGTCCTTCGGAACCTTGGTAATGCTGAGACCAGAGAACCTCCCCGGTCGCGCCGTCCAGCTTGAGGACGACGACATCGTCGCCCTGACCTCAGCCCACGCAGCCGCGGATGTACCCCGCGACGATCAACTGGCCCACCGAATCCCAGGTCATGTCGGTGACGGCGACGTCCTTGTCGTCGTAGCCCTCGTAGCGGCTCTGCCAGATCTCGTGGCCGTCGGTGCGGTCCAGCTTGCGGATGGCCAGGTCGATGCCGCCGACGCCGTCGGCCGATTCCCCGGCGACCACGGCGTGGCCGACGGGGTCGCTCAGGATCCGGAATCCGTCGTCGGTGAACAGGCCCCCGCCGTCATGATCGTCCGACCACATGAAGGTGGGTACGGCGGCCGGGGCTGACGCCGCCATCAGGACCAGGGCGGCCAGGCACACGCTTGCCGTCAGTCTCCTCATCGATTCCTCCTGCCGATTCCCGGGTCGAGTGTTCACGGTCATCTGGCCAGGACGATCTTGCCCGCGGCCGGACCGTCGGGGGTCGTCATCACCACGAAGTAGAGGCCGGACGGGGCCGGCCGGCCGCCGTCGTCGATTCCCTTCCAGTCGAGGTTTTGCCCGCCGGGGGGTAGGTTGCCCCGGAACAGCTTCCGGACGACGCGCCCGCGCACGTCGTGGATGTCCACGGCCACGGGAACGGCCTGGTCCGCACCGGTGTCGAGGTGCAGGGTCGTCCTGGGATTGAAGGGATTGGGGAAGGCTGCCACCCGGGCGCTCCCTGCTGCGGGAACGCCTTCGGGAACGGGCGAGGGACCCGCGGCCCAGTCCAGGAAGGCCTGCAGCAGAGCGGCCCGCTCGGCGGCGGTGGCCACGCCTGCAAGGTCGAAGGCGCAGAAGAAGCTGCGGCCCGTCCCGTAGGTGCTGCGGACGGCGGCCGGCGTCCCGTCCTCGTAGGTCAGGCTGACGGTTCCGCCCGCCTCGGCCGCCAGCCGGTCGCAGTCGGTGTTGGTCCCTGAGCCGTCTCCACCCTGGAGGCCGCAGGCCAGCCCGCCGGTGACCGGATCGCCGGAGGGCCCGACGGCCGACTGGTACGGGGCGCCGTCCCCGGCATACCCTGTCCCGAGCACGATGGAGAACCAGGAGGCGGCCATGGCTCCGTGGAAGGGGCTGGCCGGATCGCAGGCCTCGTAGGCGAGGTCCCGGCCGCTCAGGAACAGGGCGCCGCCGTGCTGCAGATAGTAGGCGAGGACGGCGCGGTCCGGGTCGTCCAGGCCGGGCGACCGGTCGCCCGCGAACCAGACCACCCGGGGGAAGAACGAGATCTCCGCGCTGGTGAGGGACCCCGCCACCTGCCGGGGCCAGACCGCATGGGAGAGGCCGGTGCCCGCAAGGGCGTCCTCGTAATAACCGGTGGTTCCCTCATCGCCGGCCA
>JAHJTW010000098.1 GCA_018829565.1 bacterium
GAGGGATTCTGCTGGGTCGAGGTCCCGCCGTCGCCGAAGGTCCAGCTCCAGCCGGTAGGCGCACCACTGGACTGGTCGGTGAAGGCGACGACCAGGGGATAGTCCCCGCTGGTCGGGGTCCCGGTGAAATTGGCGACCGGGGCCACCGGCCCGCCGCCGCCCACGGCCGCGGCCGCGTCGACCATGCCGTAGCCCGCATAGCGATCCCAGCCGGCGCCCGATTCCACGCTGGTCACGTCCTGGGCGGTGTTCACAAGCTGGTCGCGGATCTGATTGCTGGTCCAGGTCGGATTGGCCGATTTGATGAGGGCGGCCACTCCCGCGGCATAGGGGGTAGCGCAGCTGGTCCCGTTGAAGAAGGGTTCGTAGTCGCCGCTGCGGTAGCCGCCGCTGCCGCCGATGTCCGTGGTGGGCAGGATCGTCGGGGCGATGATGTCCACGGCCCCGGCCGCATCGACGGTGGTCACGCCGTAGTTGGAGCCCCACCAGCGTTCGCCGTCGCAGGTGTACCCGTTGGGGTCGGTGTTGACCCCGGAGTTGACCTCGAGGCGGCTGGAGCTGGAGCGCTTGCGCTCGCCGCAGGGAGAGGCCGCGCCCACGCCGATGACGTCGGCGTGGATGGCCGGATAGCTGATGGAGGAGGCGTTCTCGTTGCCGGTGGCGGCGAGCACCACGCAGCCCGCATTGTGGGCGTAAGCCAGAGCGGCGTCGGTGGCCGGGTCGCTCGAAATGGCGGCGCCCAGGCTCATGCTGATGACGTCGGCGCCGTTGTCGGCCGCCCAGTACAGGGCGTCCTGGATGTAGCTGAAGTACATGGAACCGCCGCTGTCGGCGACCTTGCAGGGCATGATGCTGCAGCCGGCGGCGATGCCGACGGCCCCGAACCCGTTGTTGACGGCGGCCGCGACGCCGGCGCAGCAGGTGCCGTGCCCCGGCTGGGCGCTGTTGTCGTCCGGGTTGCTGTCGTTGTCACCGAAGTCGTACCCGGAGATCAGGCGCAGGTCGGGGTGATCGATGTCCACACCGCTGTCCAGGATGGCGATCACGATGCTGCTGCTGCCGAATCCCTGGGAGCCGTCCCAGGCCGCCTCGGCGTTGGCGTCGAATCCGGGGGTGCCCACGGTGGTGGACAGGGTGTGATCGTAGGTGCCGCCCCAGTCCAGGTCGGGCAGCTGGGCCGTGTTGTTGTGGCCCCAGTTGTCCAGGTAGTAATCATCGCTCGGGACCACCGCCGGGAAGGCGACCCAGTCCAGGGACACCGCGTCGATGTTGGCGTCACGGCGCAACGCCTCCGCCAAGGCCGGCAGATCGGCGCCCTCTTCGAACCGGAACATGAACCAGCGATCCTTGCCGAACGCCTCGGCGCGAGCCTTGTCCACACCCGGGCGGTAGGGGCGCTCGATGGCGTAGACGCCCGCCCCCTTGGTCAGCGCATCCACCCGGGCGAACCCGGTGACCGAACCGGCAAGGCGGGATCCCTTGTCCCGGCCGACGTCGAGGGCCGCCATGGCCCGGGGAGTGAACTGGACCAGAAGCCGGTCGGGAGCATAGGGCAGGACCTGCTGGGCCTGGCTGGTGAAACCCTCCTGGGCGGGAGCGAAGGGTCGGGGTCCGAGGTCTCCGGCTGCCAGGGCAGTGCCGGCTGCCAGGAGGAGAACGAGCAACATGGGCACGTGGCGAGATGGACGCATGAGGGCTCCTGTCGGTTGTGAGAAGATGTTTTTGTTCCTGATCCGGCGGTCTCCTTTCGGTGGATGGGGTCCCCCCTCCGGGGTGGGAAGGGCCAAGGGCCGGATCAGCCTCGTGATGATTCTAGCACAATCGCATTGATTTTGAGACCGTTTCGGGCAAAATCCTCCACTGTTGTGATCCTAACGTCATATTTATCACATCAATCACCTGGGATATCGCACCCCCTCAACCCATCCACGATGGGGCCCCAAGACATTTTCGGCCTTCAGGTCCGATGACCATTTTTTCCGGGCAGGAAAGCTGATATGGTCCTGCAGAACACCATCCCCCTGTCGTCATGACTGGGGGGCCACTGCGGGTTGTCCGCCGGGCCGGACATGTGGTTGGATCAGGGAAGGACCGCTCCGGGGAGTCACCACCGGCCACCCCGGCGCCGGTTTTGGGTTTCGGGATCGTAGGAGGAAGACCGATGTTGCGTAGAATCCTTTGGATCATTCCCATGATGGGCGCCCTGTTTGCCGGCTGCGGCGGGGGCGACGCTGCGGACCCCATCGACGGTCTGGTCACCTCGGCCGACGGCACGCCGATCCATTATCTCGTCCAGGGGACAGGTTCCCCCACCCTGGTCTTCGTCCACGGTTGGAGTTGCGACGGGACATACTGGAAGGCCCAGCTGGATCACTTCGCCCCCACCCACCGGGTGGTGGCGGTGGATCTGGCAGGCCACGGAGATTCGGGCCAGGCCCGGGAGGATTACACCATCGAGGCCTTCGGCGGCGACGTGGCGGCCGTCCTGGAGGAGCTGGACATCCACGACGCCGTCCTGGTGGGCCACTCCATGGGCGGCGGGGTCGTCGTGGAAGCCGCCCTGGCCGCCCCGGACCGGGTCAAGGGCCTGGTCGGAATCGACAACTTCCACGAGGTGTCCTTCGACCTTCCCGAGGCCCAGATCGAGGGCTTTCTGAACGCCTTCCGGAACGATTTCCGGGGCACCTGCGTTCCCTGGGTGATGAGCATGTTCCCCGCCGGGGCGGACAGCTCCCTGGCCCGGGCCGTGGCAGAGGACATGGCTTCCGCGCCTCCGGCGGTGGCGATCAGCGCCATGCACAATCTGCTGCAATGGTACGGCGCTACCGCGCCTCAGAGGCTGCCCCTGCTGCGCTGCCCCCTGATGTGCATCAACTCGGACAACCAGCCCACCGACGAGGCCGGACTCAAGGACGCGGTGCCGGGATACCAGGTGAGATACATGCCCGGCCGAGGCCACTTCCTGATGAAGGAAGACCCGCAGGAGTTCAACAGGCTGCTTTCGGAAACGGTGGCTGCGATGCTCCCCTGAGCCGCCGCGCAGGCGGCTAGTCCGCCAGATCACGGCGGTCGAAGACCACCGCGGCGGCCAGCCCCAACCCGATGGCCGCCGCCAGGAGCCCGCAGATCGGTCCCGGATCCAGCGATCCCTGGCCGGTGAAGCCCGCCTTCTGGATGGCGAAAAGGGAGAGTTCGTCCCAACCGCGCAGGGCGGGGGTGGTCAGGCGCAGGGTCTCGAAGACGTAGGCCGCCACCACCACGCTGCCGGCCGTCAGGGCGGCGGTCCGCGACCGGGAGCAGCGGCATGACGCCAGCAAGGCCAGGGCCGCGAACAGCCAGGTCAGCGGCAAGGCGTTGGCCGCCCCACGCAGGAAGTAACCGACACCGATGCCGGTCTCGACGAAGATTGCGCCACCTACCAGACCCAGGACCAGACCCACCGTCATGATCACGGTCGCGGCGGCCAGGGCCATGAACTTTTCCAGGACGACCCTCGACCGGGAAACCGGCCGCGCCAGCAGCAGGTCGAGGGACCGGGCCTCGATTTCCCCCGCGATCAAGGCGGCCCCCTGGGCGACGGCGAACACCGCCAGCAGCAAGGGCAAGGGGTCGATGAGCTTGACCCGAAGGAAGCCCTCGATCCGGGCCAGGGCCTGGACGTCCCCGATCATGGCCTTGAAGGCCGGAGGCAGGTTGTCGAGGAAGGCGACCAGCCCCGGCATGTTCTGGACCGTGGGATACAGCAGGACGTTCACCGCACCCAGGACCGCCAGCCCCAGGCTCCAGACGAGGGTCTGACCCCGGAGATCAGCGAGGGTCTTGAGGAAGATGCTGCCGATCATGCCCGCTTCCTCCTTCCCCGTACATCGCCAGGAAGAATTCCTCGAGGGTCGGTCTGCGGCTGAGAAGATCCACGATGCCGAACGGCCCCGCCCGGTCCAGCAGCGGACCGATCGGCCCCTGCAGGGTGCACCCGATCCTCCGGCCATCCAGGACCAGGTCACCCAGGCCCGGAAGGTCCGCGAAGGCCCAGGGTGCGGGTTCCCGCTCGCAGAACAGTTCGACCACCCGCACCATCGCCGACCTCAGGTTCGCCACCTTCTCGACAGCGACCAGGCGACCGTTCCGGATGCTCCCCACCCGGTCGCAGACCTTCTCCACCTCGGGCAGGTTGTGGGAGGAAAGGAAGACGGTCCTCCCTTCCCGGCGGCACTCATCGATCAGCCCGAAGAATTCCTGCTGCATCAGGGGATCCAGACCCGAGGTGGGCTCATCGAGGATGAGGACGGGCGGCCGGTGGAGAAAGGCCAGCAGGATGGCCAGCTTCTGCTTGTTGCCGTGGGACAGGGTCCGGATGGGGCGGTCGAGTTCCGCCTGGAGGCGTCCGGCGAGATTCCGGACCCGGACCGGATCGACCTCCCCGCCGAGTCCGCCCAGATAGGCGATCAGCCGCCGGCCGTCGAGATTCTCGTAAAGCTGGAATTCACCGGGTAGGTATCCGACCCGTCGCCGGACAGCCTGGCTCTCCCGCCGGCAATCCCGGCCCAGGATGCAGGCGCGGCCCCGGGTCGGCCGCAACAGATCCAGGAACAGGCGGATTGTCGTTGTCTTGCCGGCGCCGTTGGGCCCCAGGAACCCGAACACCTCGCCCGGAGCGATGTCCAGGCCCACGTTCTCGATCCCGCGGCGGGAACCATAGAACTTGGTCAATTTCTTGGTGCTGATGGCGGACGTCTCCATGGGTTCCCCCTCGCCTGCATTGTGCCACAAGCCCCTTCCCGCCGCATCCATTTCCCCCGGTCGAGCATCTTCCTCCCGGTGCCGCTGGAATGGGCAGCCGTTGATAACAAGGAACCCCCGGCGCGAGTGCGAAGCTCCGAGCGCCGGGGGTTCCTTGTTATCAACGGCCGCCGGGACTACCGCGGCACGGCGATGAAGATGCTCAGCCGCTGCTGCGGCTTGTACACCCGCATGAACACCGGCCGGTCCTTGTCCCCGGCCAGGGCCTTCTGGTAATCGGCCAGGGAGGCCACCTTCTGCCCCCTGATCTCCTGGATGACGTCCCCTTCGGCCAGGCCCTCCCGGGCGGCGTTGCTGGTGGGGCTGACGCTCACCACGTAGATGCCGTCGACGTCGTCGGGCAGGTTCGCCATGGCCCGCAGCCGCGCATCCACCGCCCGCACCGTGACCCCTTCCAGGGAGTCGTCGCTGTCCGGCTCGGCCCGGTTGCCGCCCCCGGCGGCCACCTGCTGGTCGGGCAGCCTGTCCAGGCGCACCATGACCTTCCGGGGCTTGCCGTCCCGCAGGATCTCGAGCTCGGCCTCGTGGCCGACCTCCGACAGGCTGATCACGTTCCGCAGCATGCTGGGATTGCGGATCTCCTTGCCGTCCACCGTCAGGATGACGTCGCCGTACTGCAGGCCCGCCCTGGCGGCCGGGGTGTCCTCGTTGACCTGGGAGATGAGGACTCCGCGGGGCCGGTCCATCTTCAGGGCGTCGGCGATGGACTGGTCCACCGCCTGCGGCAGCACGCCCAGGTACGCCCGCTGGACTTCCCCGACGGTGCGCAGGGCGTCCACGACCCGCATGGCCATGGCCGTGGGAATCGCGAAGCCGATGCCCTGGCTGCCCCCGCTGCTGCTGAGGATGGCCGCATTGATCCCCACCAGTTCGCCCTGCATGTTGACCAGGGCCCCGCCGCTGTTGCCGCGGTTGATGGCCGCGTCGGTCTGGATCAGGTCGGCGTAGTCCATCAGGCCGATGTTGCGGCCCAGGGCGCTGACGATGCCCAGGGAGATGCTCTGCCCCACGCCGAACGGATTGCCGATGGCCATGACCTGGTCGCCCAGACGGAGCTTGCCGCTGTCCCCGATCCGGATGAAGGGCAGTTCCTCGCCTGCATCGATCTTGATGAGGGCCACGTCGGTCGGCGGATCGGTCCCGATGACCTCGGCCTCGTACTCGATGTCGCCCATGAATGTCACCACGATCTTCGAGGCGTTCTCGACCACGTGGTTGTTGGTGATGATGAGGCCGTCCGCGGAGATCACCACGCCCGAGCCGAGGGAGTGCTCCACCCGTTCGTTGTTGTTGCCGCCCCCGTGGATGTCGTCGTCGGGCATGTTGAAGAAGCGGCGAAGCATGGGATCATCCAGGAAGGGATGATTGAGCCCCCCGCTCTCGACCACCTTGTCGGTGGAGATGTTGACCACCGCGGGCATGGTCAGGTCGGCCACGTCCGCGTAGGAGCGGAGCTGCCCGGCGGCCACGGGCTGGGCGAAAAGAGGGGCCGCCGCCGGGATCAGGGCGGCCAGGACCAGGGCCATCAAGGCCGAGGCGGCCGGACCGCGTCGCATCAGGGATTTCATCAGGAGTCCTCCTGCTTGTGGTTGCAGCGCCGTCGGGGCGCACGATGACCTTTCGGGCGCTTCAACCGCCGGCGGGCGGTTTGGTTTCCACCAGGATACAAAAAAAAGCGGCCCGCGCACGGGGCGGGCCGCGAATGGGGCGCGATTCCGGGCTAGCCGTCGTCGCCGATGGCCTCGACCGGACACTCGTCCAGGGCGTCCTTGCAGGCCTGCTCCTCTTCGGGGGTCTCGGGCTGTTTCGACACGAAGGAGTAGCCTTCGTCCTCGTTGCGCTCGAAGTTGTCCGGCGCCGTCTGGCGACAGAGGTCGCAGTCGATGCAGTTGCTGTCGACGTAGAACGGCCCTTCGGCGTTATCGGGAACCTTGTCGGTGTTGTCGGCCATTGTCATCCTCCCGGCTATGGCGGCGGCGCGGGTCGGATGGAGCGCCTTCCGGCCCAGGGGCTTTCATTGAGACCTAGATAAACCAAACGGTTCCCCGCGCCAACCCTTTTTTACCTGTTCTTGAAGGGCAGGAAGGTCATGAAGTCCGCGTGGTGGACAACGTAGGCCTCCGTGGTCCGCTTGACCATGTCTCCCTCGCCGGCATGGGCCGCGATGATGTGGCAGACCTTCGCCGGCACTCCGGCCTCCATGGCCAGGCCCACCCCGCTGAAGGGGTGCCTGACGTAGACGCCCATGTCGCTCTTGCAGCTCTTGCCGTCCCTGATGTCGTACTCCAGCAGCTTGCCGACGTCCGCCAGGATGGCTCCGGCGATGGTCACGTCCAGGTCGACGGGCAGGTCGTCGCCGAAGAACTCGTTCATCTTCAGGGCCGATTCCCGGGCCACGTGCACCACGCAGCGCTTGTGGGCCATGAAGCTGACCTTCAGGTCGGGAACGAGCAGCGTGAACGGAATGGTATCGAGATCCTCGACCGTCAGGGGGCTGCGTGCCAGGGCGAGCTCCCAGGTCCGGGCGGTGGCTTCGCGAAGCTGGTCGTCCTGGATCCAGTCCAGTTCGGGCCAGAGGGCGTGGACTTCGGGGTTCATGGCGGCTCCTTCGGGTGCGGGGTAGGGGTCGTCGTGCAGGGAAATTTCACACTCCGGCCGACCGGATTCAAGCTCAATGGTTGGACCGCCGGGGCCACGACCAGCCCGGGACGACCCGGCTTCGGCGCAGGGCCTCGGCGCCCAGGACGCCCGCGGCGGCCGCGCCCCCCAGCAGGAGGAACGGACCGGTGAAGCCCCCGGTCGCATCCCGGACCAGGCCCGCGGCCGGGGGCAGGCAGAAGATCCCCACGTTGGCGCAGGTCGCCAGGATCCCGTATCCCCGGCCGACCTGGTGCGGGGCCAGGAGCGTTCCCGGCAGGGAGAGCAGGGGGGTCACGACCGCGGCCAGGGCGCCGCCGAGGGCGACCCCGATGACCGGCTGGGGGATCCGCCCGTCCGGGACGGCCACCAGGGCCAGGGACATCAGGATCATCCCCAGACCCATGAAGGCCGGCTTGCCGCCCTGCCGGTCGCTGAGCCACCCGATCAACGGACCCAGCAGGACCGAGCCCCACATGGGGAGGCTGGTCACCAGCCCCCGCTCCTGCACGTCCCAGCCCAGTTCGAAGAAGTGGTTGGGGGCGAAGGTCATGAACGCCGTCATGGCGCCGTTGGCGAGGAACCACACCCACCCGGCCTGCCAGATGGGCCGGAAGGAGGGGATCCCAGCCGGCGAGGGGGCGGAGGAACCGGAGCCGGCGGCCGGCCTGGTCCCGTTCCGGAATGATCCCTGAAGGAGGCGGGCCACGCCGAAGAACACCAGGGAGGCCAGGACGGCGAAGGATCCCGTTCCGAGGGCGACCTGTCGCCAGCCCGCCCTTTCGGACCAGGGACCGGCCAGGTTCAGGATGAGGATGATGCCCAGGGGAACGGCCATCCCGCTGACTCCCATGGGCAGTCCCAGGTTTCGCCCCGCGAACAGGGCCGCAATCATGCGCTGCAGGGCCACGACCGCCAGGGCGACACCCACTCCGGTCAGGGTGCGGCCGGCGAGGATCACCCCGAAGGTCGGTCCCGCGCCCACGGCCAGCGTCCCCAGCCCCATGACCAGCAGGCCCAGGCCACCGGTCCGGTCAGGCCCCCAGCGGTCGGTGAGCCAGCCGGCGGGAAAGGAGAGGGCGATGCCTGGGAGTGCGAACAGGGACATCAGCAGACCGGCGGCGCCGTGGCCGATGCCCAGATCGGCGATCATGGCCGGCAGGATGGGCGAAACGAAGTGGAAGGAGAAGCCGATCGACAGCAGGCCCAGGAACGCCGCGCCCAGGCCCGTCCAGGCGACGGCGGGCCGGAAGCCACGGAGGTCGGGAGCCCCCCCCGTCATCAGGTGCCGGGGATGACCCAGCTCATCCGGACGCAGATGGTGTCCCAGTCGAATTCATGCTCCCGGTCGCCGGTGAAGAACCGCCAGCTGGTGAACCGGTTCCGGTTGTAGACCAACCCCAGTTCCACCTCCTTGAAGCGGAAACCGGCATGGGCGAAGAGACCCAGGGTCGACTGGGACTGGTCCACCGCGGTCAGGACCTCCTTGTCCCAGCCGAGATAGCGATTGCGGAAGACGCCCCCGCCCACGGCGAGGAATGGTTCCAGGCCCGGGAACCCGCCCCGGAAGGTCCGCCGGATCTCCAGGGTGTAGCGGTAGCTGCTGGACTGGATGCGGTACTCCTGGGGGGTGTCGACGTCCCCGTTGAAATCCCCCAGATCGGCGAATCGGAACGCGGGCGCGATGGACCAGGCCTCGTTGAACCTGTAACGCCAGTGGAAGCCGAGTTCCAGGCCGGCATCGGCCCCGAAACCCCACCGGGTCGCGAGGAAGTCGTCCGCCAGGTCGCCGCCCGGAATGAGCCACCCCGCATCGACCTGGACCTCCGCGTCGCCGGCGCAGGCCGGTGGGGACGCCAGCAGGGCGGCCA
>JAHJTW010000099.1 GCA_018829565.1 bacterium
ACGGCCGGCCGGTGGCCATGATGCCCATGGTCATCCGCCTGCGCTGACGGGCCTGTAGAGCTTCAGGTCCAGCCCCTCGGGAAGGCCGCGCAGCAGCTGCGCGGCCTTCCTCTCATCTGCCGACGGCGCGCCGACCAGCGGCGGCGCCGCCCCCCAGACGCTGTGCCGGCGGTCCGTCGAGTGCCCCCAGAGCAATCGGGTGTGGACGAGTTCGTGGACCATCGCCCGGACGACGTAGACGCTGTCCGTGGCGTCGTCGTAGTTGCGTCCCGCCAGGATGTTCATACGGATGGGATTGCCGCGCCCGTCCCGGCGCGTGAGCTGGACCCGGAGGGGCGGCGACAGCAGGGCGTCCCGGTAGTGCACCAGCCGCACGCCCCAGGTCGCCTCCTCGTCCAGGACGAACCAGGGGTCGTGGGGGTCGTCGTTCCAGATTCCCACCGCGACCCTCAGGCATTCCGACAGGTCCACATCGCCGCTGACGTGATCGCCGGCCCGCACCGGGACTGGTTCACCGGGCCAGCGGCGCACGACCTCGTCGAACAGGCCTGCGGTCAGGGCCCGCGTGAAACCGAGGAGATCGGGGTAGTCCGGCGACTCGACCGGGATCCGCACCAGGGGCACCGGAGGGGTCTTGGGATCCCTGATGACCCAGCGGAAGGGATGCCACCGGAGGGTGTCTTCGGGAGTCAGCCGGATCTCCAGGGGATACTTCAGACCGATGGGGAACATCCAGCGGGCCGGCCGGGTGCGGGCGAACCGCTTGGGTCCGGCGTCCCACTGCAGTTCCACGGTCCCGGCTGCCGGGCCGTCTTCCCCGCCGGCGGAGCCCGCCTGGACCCAGGTCCAGCGGTGCGGTCCTCCGAAGAGGTCTTCCGCTTCGTCCCAGTAAAGGACCTGGACCGGGAGGATCGTCCCGGGCGGGGAACCGTGCGGTGCGTCCCGGCTCTCCGGCCGGGTGGGCGGCGGATCGGTCCGGCAGGCAGGGATCAGGACCAGGGGCAGCAGCAGGACAGGCCAGAGGACGGGCCGGAACCGGAACCGGAGCAATTGCATGGTGGTCACGGGGAGGGGGCCGGGGGAGGCGAGCCCGGATGGCAATTTCCAGGCCCGGCCAAAAGTCCCGGCAGGAACGCCCGTTCACCCGATCAGGCGACAACAGGCGGGGACGGTCCGGAGGGGCAGGGGAAGAAAGGGAGACGGGTCCTGGCTGGGCACGCAACGAGGCTCACCGGAGGAGTACGGTTTTCCGACTCCGGTGAGCCTCGTTGCATCCCCAGCCAGGCCGTCAATCCGCCTTGGTCTTGAAGTCCTTTCCGATCCAGCCCTTGGCCAGGATGAGCAGGAAGGGCGAGGCCATGGCCACGATCGCGGAGACGAGCCACATGGCCTCGGGATTCCTGTCTCCGACGGCCGGCACGAACTTCTGCATCAGCAGCCCGGAGTACAGGGGAACCAGCATCTTGGTCAGGAACCAGGGGAACTGGGCGACGCCCATGTAGGCCCCGGTCCGGCCCTCGGGGGCGATCTCGGCCGCATACTGGAGGAACCGGGGCTGCCACATGGCCTCGCCGATGGTCATGATGAACAGGTAGCCCAGAAGCAGGGGCAGACTCGTCCCCAAGGACAGCAGGAAGGCGGGGGCAGCCATCACGAAGGTGCCGATGATCATCATGTTGTAGACGTTCTTCTTCTGGGTCAGGGCGGTGACCATGGGCACCGCGATGAAGATCAGGATCGGGTTGAGATTGGAGAAGAACTCGAACCGATCGCTGACGAACCCGCCCTCGAAGGCACGCTCCAGGTACTGGGGCAGGACCAGCCAGTTGTACGTGAACAGGGTCTGGACCGGAATCAGGGCGAAGATGAAGAAGAAGAACTTGGGATCGGCCAGGGGGTGGTTGGCCAGCCAGCGGTAGGCGGGTTTTCCCCAGGCGGGCACGGCGGCCAGGGCCACGATGGTGCACAGGAGCAGGCCCCAGACCCAGAGCCGAATCGTCGGGGGCAGGAAGTAGATCGCAGCCGCGATGACGGCCAGGGTGCCCCACATGTGCGGCGGGATGCTCTCGCGCAGGGGAACGGTGACCTCGGGCGCGGCGGTGGTGCCGGCCTTCTCGTGATCGGCCTTCTCCTGCGCCTTGGCCTCGTCCCTTTCCCGTTCGGCCCTGGCGATGGCGTCGCGCTCGACGCGCGGGGTCAGGATCAGGAAGGTGACCAGGAGGCCGACGACGGTGATCCCCGTGTAGACCCAGAAGGCCCCCGTGATTCCAACCTTTTCGCGCACGAAGGTGAAGAAGGTGGGCAGCCAGCCGCCAAGGTTCATCAGAGCGTAGAGCATGGCGTAGCCCATGGCGGCGGTCTTGGGGCTGGTGAACTTGCGAACGCCTGCGTATGCCGCAGGCTGATACATCCCGTAACCGACGATGACGAAGAAGATCCCCATCATGGTCATCAGGTGCATGTTGCTCCACAGGCCGGGTTCGGGGAAGACCGACGGAGCAAGAGACCAGATGACACGACCCAGGAGCAGGAAGCTGAATGCTGCGAGCAGGGTCTTGCGGACGCCCTTCTTGTCGGCGACCGAGCCCAGGAAGAACATCGAGATGGTGATCCCGGCGGTCAGGACTCCCACCATGGGGTGGGACAGTTCATCCGGATGCGGCTCGTTGACGAACACGAAATCGGAAAAGTGCATGGCGAGGTAGCCGAGCATCCCGAAGTAGACCCACCCCTCGAGGAAGTAGGCCAGATTGATCCCCCAGAGGGCCCGCGGCGCATGCACGAGGTCGACGAAGGGCTGGGTGATTTCCCGCCAGGGGCTTTGCTGCTCGTTATCAGGATTGACCGTGGCCATCATGCACCTTTCGTGGTCGGGGGTGGGCCCGGCCGTTCGCGTGACTGGGATCGCAGGAAAATAGCACACGGGCCTCCCTGCTTGTCCATGGTTTCGTGGGGACGGCCGTCCGTGCCGGGGACCGCGCCCTCCCGCAGGGTTCACTTGCCGAGGTTGCCCTCGAGCTGGGCCCTGATCCTGGCCCGGGCGGCCCCGGCGGCCTTTTCGCAGGCGGCCATGGCGGCCGCGGCCCGCGCGCGGGTGTCGGCCGCGAAACCGGGTTCCTCGCCCTGGTCGAGGGACTTCAGGGCGTCCAGGTTGATCAGGACGTTGTAGTAGGCGCCTTCGGCGCCGGCCAGAGCGGTCAGGACGGCGACGCCGGCGTCGCTGAGGCTGTTGGCGTTGCCGATCCGGCCGACCTCCTCGGCCAGGGCGAGCAATCCCGGAACCTTCTCGAGGACCGACAGGGGAACCCGCGTGGCCTGCCGGGTGGCCGCGGCGATGGCGAGATCCCGGGCCCGGGATTCCTCCGGGGTGCCCTTGGGCAGGCGGAAGGTATCCATGACGGCGTTGAAGGCGGCGGTGTCGTCGTCCATGGCGGCCAGGAAGAAATCCTTGAGATCCTGGCCGAGCTCGGCGATCTCCTTCACCCGGTCCTGGACGTCGTCGTACTTCTTCTTGCCCACCGTCAGGTTGCCCACCATGGCCGTCAGGCCGGCCGCCTGGGCGGCGCACAGCGCGGCCACCGAGCCGCCGCCGGGAGCGGGGGAGTCGGTGGAGAGCTCGTCCACGAACTCCCGGTTGGTCATGCCGACCAGGGGGCCGTCGACCAGGCCAGCCCGGTACTCGATCACCTTGTCGGCCGCGTCGAACCCCGCCAGATCCCGCAGGCCCAGGCTCTGGATCGCCGTCTCCAGCAGCAGCCGGCGGGGCTGGCCTGCCGACTGCCCGGCCCGGCGCTGGTAGAACTTCCCCGCAGCCAGAAGGTCGCCCTCGGGGATGAGGCCGACCAGCTCGCTGCCGGTGACGCGGGCGCCGCGGTCGCGGGCGCTCGCCCGGCAGGCCTCGAAGGCCTGGTGGGGCTTGGTCACGGCCGTGTTGACGAGGTTGATGGACACCTGGGCGCGGTCGTACTCGGGGATGACCCAGCCCACGGCCTTGCAGGCCTCGAGGCGGTAGGGGCCGGGAACCAGGACGGGTTGGCCCTTGTCGTCGCGGACGATGTTCCCGTCGGCGTCCCGGTCGGCCCGTCCTGCCTCCTTGATGTCCAGGGCGATCTGGGAGGCCACCGACTTGTCGCGCGTGTTCAGATTGACGTTGTAGGCGACCAGGAACCCCCGGGCCGAGACGTTGGTCGCGCCGGTCCGCTTGCTGCGGTCGTTCCAGACGTTGGGACCGAAGTCCGGCGCCCACTGCTCGGTGCCCAGCTTGCCGGCCAGGGCCTCGTATTCGCCCTTGCGGACGGCGGCCAGGTTGCGCCGCTCGGGTCGGGTGGCGGCATCCTCGTAGAGATAGACGGGGATGTCGAGTTCCTCGCCGATACGGCGGGCCACGGACCGGGCGATCCCGACGCACTCCTCCATGGTGACGCCCCGCACGGGGACGAAGGGACACACGTCCGTGGCCCCGTGCCGGGGGTGGGCGCCGTGATGCCTGGACATGTCGATCAGTTCGGCGGCCCGCTTGACGACGCGGAAGGCGGCCTCGGCGACGCCCTCGGGCGAACCGATGAAGGTGATCACCGTGCGGTTGGTCTCGGCGCCCGGATCGACATCGAGGAGGTGGACGCCTTCGACCTCCCCGATCACGGCGGTCACCGCGTCGATGATCTTGGGATCCCGGCCTTCGCTGATGTTGGGAACGCACTCCACGAGCTTCTTCATGATCCGGACCTCGACGATTGGGGCCGTCTGGGAACGCGCAGGAGAACGTGCCGAAGGGATCTCCCGCGTGATGCGCCTCGAAAAATAGTGCCTGGCGGAGGTGATTTCCAGGACCAAGGAAGGGGCCGGCCGCTCCTGGGGGGTGGGAACCGCGGCAGCCATGCAACCTTGGCGGCGCGCGTGCGTCTACTGGATACGTCCTTCATTCGAGAATCCTGGGCTCCAGGCCCATACCAGCCCGCCGGCCGGGGGGAGAATCATGAATATCGGGAAGAAATCGCTGGGTGTCCTGCTGGTCGTCGTCATCGTCGTCGCGGCCGGGGGCGGGACCGTCCTGTTCCGCACCGGGAAGCTGCCGTTCCTGCCCGGTGCGACCGTCGCCGCCGCCGATTCCACGGCCACCGCGGATGTCGCGTCCGTCAGGAAGGACAAGGACGGGCCCGAGGTCATGCCCATCCCGGTCGAACTCGCCCGGGCCGAGGCCCGCGGCATCGCGGCCTACTACCGGGCCGCCTCGGTGGTCGAGGCCGACCGCCTGGTGGACCTGGTGGCCAAGGTCCCCGGCCGGATCCAGACGATCCAGGTGGAGGAAGGGGACTGGGTCGAAAAGGGTTCCGTCCTTGCCGAGTTCGAGAACGAGCGGGAGCGGATCCAACTGCGCAAGGCGGAACTGACCCTGGCGGACAAGCAGCGCCTGCTCGAGCGGACCGAGCGCATGCTCGCCGAGGAGTTGATCAGTCGGCAGGAATTCGACGAGGTGGAATCGACTTGCCGCCTGGCCGAGGCGGAGCGCGACCTGGCGGCCATCAACCTGGAGGACACGCGCATCCGGGCCCCCTTCTCCGGCCGGGTGACCGACCGCAAGGTGGTGGCCGGCCAGCAGGTGCCCGCCGCCGCCGCCGCATTCACCCTGGGTGATTTCTCGCCCCTGCGCGTCCGGGTCCACCTGCCCGAGGCCGTCGCCCGCAAGATCGAGGAGGGGCAGAGGGTCCTGGTGGCGCCCGAGGCGGTGGAGACCGATCTCGAGGCCGTCGTGGAGAGGATCTCCCCGGTCGTCGATCCCGCCACGAGCACCGTCCGCCTCACCCTGCTGCTGGACGAGGACGGCGCGGCCATGCGGGTCGGCGCCTTCGTCAAGGTGCGGATCACCACCGACCGGCGCAACGACGCCCTGGCCATCCCCAAGCTGGCGCTGGTGGAGGAGGGCGCCCTGCGGAGCGTGTTCGTCGCCGCGGCCGACACCGTCCGGAAGGTCGAGGTCGAGACCGGCCTCTACGACGAGACCCACGTCGAGGTCCTCGAGGGCGTCGCAGCGGGGGACTTCGTGGTGACCATGGGCCAGGGCGGGCTCCGCAGCGGCACGGTCATCAAGGTCCTCAACCCGGCCGAGGTCGGCTACCAGACCGGGGATTCCAGCGGGAACGACCCTGCACGCGACGGCGACGGATCCCTCGTGGCGAAGGCGGACTGACCCATGAAGATCATCCGTTACGCGGTCACGCATCCGGTCACGGTCTGGATGGTGACCCTGGCCGCCGTGGTCTTCGGTCTGACCGCCCTGGGGCGCCTGGACATGCGGCTGCTGCCGGAGATCCGCTACCCCAGCCTCACCGTCCAGACGGAGTTCCCCGGCACCGCGCCCGTCGACGTGGAGAACCTGGTCACCCGGCCCCTCGAGGAGAGCGTGGGCGTCGTGCCGGGTCTGCGGCGGGTCCACTCCATCAGCCAGTCGGGCGTGTCCCAGATCACCCTGGAGTTCAACTGGGGCACGGCCATGGATTACGCCGCCCTTGACGTCAGGGAGAAGATCGACCTGGTGCGCCTGCCCGCGGAGGCCCGGGTGCCGGTCCTGCTGAAGTACGATCCGGGCCAGGATCCGGTCCTGCGGGTCGGCCTGACGGGGGATCCCCAGCTGATGCGCCTGCGGAACGTGGCCGACGAGATCCTCAAGAAGGAGATCGAGGCGCTGCAGGGCGTCGCGGCCGCGAGGGTGGCCGGCGGCCTGGAGGAGGAGATCAGGGTCGAGATCGACGAGACCCGGCTTTCGGCCCTGGGCGTACCCATCGGGGCGGTGACCCGGGTGCTGGCCGAGGAGAACATCAACGCCTCGGGCGGCCGCCTGCGCGACCGCAACGCCGAGTACATCGTGCGGACCCTGAGCCGGTTCGAGAACCTCGAGGACATCGGCAAGGTGACCGTGGCCAACATCCAGGGACGGCCCATCCGCCTGTCCGAGGTGGCCGAGATCCGCCGCACCCACAAGGAACGCACCAGCATCACCCACATCGACGGCGTCGAGAGCGTGGAGATCGCCATCTACAAGGAAGGCGACGCGAACATCGTGGAGATGGCGCGCTCGGTGCGGGCCCAGCTCGACCGGCTCCAGGACCGCCTGCCCGAACCCATGAAGCTGGAGGTGCTGTTCGACCAGTCCACCTTCATCGCCGAGGCCGTGACCGAGGTCCGCGACAACGCCCTGCTGGGCGGCGCGCTCGCCATCCTGGTGCTCTTCGTGTTCCTCAGGGACTACCGCAGCACGACCATCATCGGCCTGGCCATCCCGGTGTCCATCGTGGCCACCTTCATCCTCATGCTCACCCGCGGGGTGTCCCTCAACATCATGTCCCTGGGCGGCCTGGCCCTGGGCGTGGGGATGCTGGTGGACAACAGCATCGTGGTCCTGGAGGCCATCCACCGCCGCCGCGAGGAGAACGGCGATGCGGACGACCCGGTCGAATCCTCGGTCCAGGGCGCGGCCGAGGTGGCCGGCGCGGTCACCGCCTCGACGCTGACCACCCTGGCCGTCTTCGTGCCCATAGTCTTCGTCGTGGTCGGGGTGGCCGGCCAGATCTTCCGCGACCAGGCCTTGACCGTGACCTTCGCCCTGCTGGTCTCCCTGGTGGTTGCGCTGACCTTCACGCCCATGGCGGTGGCCTTCGGCCGCAGGCGGCAGGACTCCTTCCGACCCGGCGGGCCGGACCCGGCGCCGCGGACCTGGCGCGGATCCTGGACCACCTACGCCGGACCGGGCCGTTTCTGGCGCCGCTGGCCGCAGCTGGCGGGCCTGTTCCTGGTCCTGGGCCTGCCCCTGCTCGTCTACCGGGCCGGGCGCTGGACCGGCGGAAGGCTGCGCCGCCTGACCGACCTGATCCTCTGGCCGGGCACCTGGACCTTCGGCAAGGTCTTCCCCCTGATCCAGGACCTGTACGATCGGGTCCTCCTGAGCGCCCTGCGGCACCGCTTCCTGGTGGTCTGCCTGGTCGCCGCCCTGGCTTCCGGCGCCCTGGTGGTCTGGCCGCGCCTGGGCAGCGAACTGGTGCCGCCCCTGGCCCGGGGCGAGTTCACCCTGGGCCTGGAGCTGCCCGAAGGCACGCCCCTGAGCCGCACCGACTCCGTGGTGAGGGCGGTGTCGATGAAGCTGGCGGCATTGCCCGGAATCGCGATGGTGGCGGGAGAGACCGGGATATCCCGTGACGGGGAGACCTCGGCCCAGCGGCAGAAGGAGAACTGCGCCGAGGTGCAGGTCCGCCTGACCGAGGCCTCGGCCGCCGCGGAAGCCGCGGCCCTCGAGCGCATCCGCACCGTGCTGAACGAGTTTCCCGACCTGGACCTGAAGCTGCGCCGCCAGACCCTGCTCAGCTTCGGCGCCCCGGTCGAGGTGGACATCTACGGCTACGACCTGGAGGACCTGCAGCGCACCGCGGACGAGGTGGCGGCCAGGATCGCCGGCATCGAGGGGCTGCGGGACGTCCGCCTGAGCATGGAGCCGGGCTCGCCCGAGGTCCAGGTGAGCTTCGACCGGGAAAAGCTGAACCAGTACGGCCTGCGCCTGGGCGAGGTGGCCGAGACCGTCCGGGGCAAGGTGCGGGGCACGGTCGCCAGCCGCTTCCGCGATCGGGAGCGGCACGTCGACATCCGGGTGCTGAACACCGACCAGCAGCGCAACACCCTGACGGCGGTGCGTGAGCTCATCGTCGCCGAGCGCGACGGCGTGCCCATCACCCTCGCGGCCCTGGCGGGCATGGACGTCGTCACCGGGCCGGCGGAGATCCACCGCCTGTCCGGCAAGCGCGTGGCCATCGTCTCGGCCAACCTCACGGGGCGCGATCTGGGTTCGGTGACCCGGGACATCAGGGCCAGGATCGCCGGGCTCGCCCTGCCGGCCGGGGTGACCGTCGAGCTGGGAGGGCAGAACGAGGAGATGGACGCCTCCTTCCGGTCCCTGCAGCTGGCGATCCTGCTCGCGGTCTTCCTGGTCTACCTGGTGATGGCCGCGCAGTTCGAGTCCTTCCTCTACCCGCTGATCATCATGCTCACCGTGCCCCTGGCCATGTCCGGGGCGGTCTACGGCCTGTATCTGAGGGGCCTGTCCGTGAGCGTCATCGCCATCATCGGGGCCATCATGCTCGCCGGGATCGTCGTCAACAACGGGATCGTCCTGGTGGACCGCATCAACCAGTTGCGTCAGCTGCGCCTGCCCCTGGCCGAGGCCGTCCAGAGGGCCGGACGCGAGCGCCTGCGCCCCATCCTCATGACCACCGTGACCACGGTTCTCGGCCTGCTGCCCATGTCCCTGGGGCTGGGAGAGGGGGCCGAGTTGCGGGCGCCCCTGGCCGTGGCCGTGATCAGCGGACTGCTTCTGGCCACGCTCCTGACGCTGGTGGTGGTTCCGGTCGTCTACACCCTGATGTCCGGCCGGGAGGCCGCTCTCGGCGCACTCCAAACCGCTCCCTCCGGCTCCCCGGCGCCGGGCGCAGCTCCCGTCGCCGCGGGAAAGGACGCCTGACATGTGGCTGACCACGCTGAGCCTGAGGCGTCCGGTCACCCTGGCCATGGCCCTGGTGACGATCGTCCTGCTGGGGGGGATCTCCCTCACGCGCATCCCCCTGGACTTCCTGCCCAGGGTCGAGTTCCCGTTCATCGCGGTCTACATCCCCTATCAGGGGGGCATCCCGGCCGAGAACGAGCGGGAGATCGTGCGCCCGGTGGAGGAGATCCTCGCCACCCTGGGCGGCGTGCGGGAGGTGTTCAGCTACAGCGACGCGGGCGAGGTCCAGATCGGGGTGACCTTCGACTGGGGCCGGGACGTGAACCTGCTGCGGATGGAGGTCAAGGAGAAGATCGACCAGATCCGGGGCGAACTGCCCCGGGACATCCAGCAGATCTACCTGCTGACCTTCAACACCAACGACATCCCCATCATCGAGGGGCGCATCGCCGCCCGGGGACGGGACCTGTCCGAGAGCTGGGATCTCCTGGACCAGAAGATCATCGCCCCCCTGCAGCGGATCCCCGGCGTGGGCCGGGTCAACATCGACGGCGTGCTGCCGACCCAGGCCTCGGTCTACCTGAGGTTCGACAAGATCATGGAGTACGGGGTGGACGTGACCGCCCTGTTCGCCGAACTGGAATCGGCGAACGTGGAGCTGACGGTGGGCCGCATCACCGACCGGGGCCTGCGTTACGACGTCCGCACGGTCAGCGGCATCGCGGGGGTGGAGGACCTCGCCGACCTGCCCATCGACGCCCGCGGCCTGAGGCTGAAGGACGTGGCCGAGGTCGTGTACGGCGCGCCGGCCTTGAGCTACGGGCGCATCCTCAACCAGGAACCCGCCATCGCCTTCTGGATCCAGAAGGCGTCGGGCTACAACACGGTCGAGGTGTGCCGGGCCGTCGAGGCCGAACTCGAGCGCATCAACCGCGATCCCACGCTGGCGGGCATCAGCAGCTTCGCGTTCTTCAACCAGGCCGACCAGATCACCGACTCCCTGCGGAGCCTCCTGCAGGGCGGCGTCTTCGGCTCGGTGCTGGCCGTGGCGATCCTGTACCTCTTCCTGCGCCGGGTCGGGATGACCCTGGTGGTGAGCGTCGCCATCCCCCTGTCCATCCTCGGCACCTGCATCTTCATCTTCCTGAGCGGGCGTTCGCTGAACGTGCTGACCATGATGGGGCTGATGCTGGGTGTGGGGATGCTGGTCGACAACGCCGTGGTGGTCCTGGAATCCATCCACCGCAGGCATCATGCCGGGGCCGGCCCGCTGGCCGCCGCCGTGCGGGGGACCCGGGAGGTGGGGCGGGCCATCGTGGCCTCGACCCTGACCACCGTCATCGTCTTCGCGCCCATCGTCATCGCCAAGTCCGATGAGATGGGCGTCTGGCTGGGCGAGGTGGGGGTGACCATCAGCATCACGCTGGTGATCTCCCTCCTGATCAGCCTGACGGTCATCCCCGCGCTCTCGGTGCGGATGTCCCGCGACGAGGGCGAAACCCCCGAATCCCGCTGGCTCGTCTGGCTCAAGGGGCGCTACCTGCGCATCCTCGACTGGACGGCGGTCCGACACCCCCTGGTCACAGCCCTGGTCATCGTGCCCATGGTCCTGGCCGTCACCGTCGCCGGGATGAAGTTCGCCGGTTTCAAGCCCGATGCGAGCGGGGACCGGGGCATGCGGCGGGAGAGCCTCTACGTCGGCTTCGACTACACCGGCCCCGTGGACATCGATTCCAGCAAGGAATACGTGCAGACCGTGGCGGACTACCTGGAAGGCCGGCGCGAGGAGCTCGACCTGCGGGACATCTACGCCTGGTACGGGGCGGACCAGGCCGCGGTGACCGTCTTCTTCGAGAAGGGCGTGGTGTCGGACCGGTTCTTCACCGAGGTGCGCGAGGACCTGCGGGGGAACCTGCCCGTGCAGGCGGGCCTGAAGTACCGCTTCGGCGGGGACGAGGGCGAGGACTCGGGGGCCAAGACCTTCTCGGTGACGATCTCGGGGGAGGAGACCGAGTTCCTGGCCGAGTTCGCCGAGACGGCCAAGGCCCGGCTGGCGAGGATCGAAGGGGTCGGCGATCTCCGCAGCGACAGCGATCGCGGCAAGGCCGAGGTCCAGATCCGGGTCGATCCCGAGCTGGCCGGGCGGTTCGGCATCGCCCCGGCGAGCATCTCCCGGATCATGGGTTTGACCTACCGGGGGGTCATGCTGCCCCGCCTGCAGACCGGGGAGAAGGAGATCGACCTGGTGGTGAGCCTGCTGCCGGAGGACCGGGAATCCCTCGAGAACCTGTCCCTGTTGACGGTGGGGTCGGTGGAGGGGCAGGCGGTGCAGCTGGCCCAGGTGGCGGACTTCACCTTCGGCCGCAGCCCCGAGCGGATCATGCGCCGGGACCAGCGCACCGGGGTCACCGTCACCGGGACCTGGGACGGCGAGAAGCTGGACGACGCGCTCAAGCAGATCCGCCCGGTGATGGACAGCCTCGATCTGCCCCTGGGGTACGACTGGAACTTCGGGAGCGAGATCATCCGGTCCCGTCAGCAGCAGTCCGAGATGGGCATGAACATGCTGCTGGCGCTCGCCTGCGTGTTCTTCGTGATGGCCAGCCTCTTCGAATCCCTGGTCTATCCCCTGGTGGTCATGGGCACCGTCCCGTTCGCCTCCCTCGGTGTGTTCTGGCTGATGATGGCCACGGGCACGCCCTTCAACCTCATGGCGATGATCGGGATGGTGATCCTCATCGGGATCGTGGTGAACAACGGCATCGTCCTCGTGGATCACATCAACGGGCGGCGCAAGGCGGGGCTGGACCTGGATTCAGCGATCAGGGAAGGATGCGGGGACCGCCTGCGGCCCATCCTCATGACCGCCGGCACGACCATCCTGGGTCTGCTGCCCCTGGCGGTCTTCCACGGGGCCCACGTGGGGGATGCCGAATACTACCCCATGGCCAGGGCCATCAGCGGTGGATTGGCTTCCAGCACCTTGCTGACCCTGCTGGTCATGCCGACCTATTACCGGCTGATCACCGTCTGGGCCGGACGGTTCGCGACCGCCCGCAGGAACTGGGCGGGGGGTGGCGCGGCGGACCGGAGTCCCCTCGAACGGGTCCCCGCTGAAATCGAATCTCCATTGCATTAGGGGCCGATGGTTTCTATATTGGCGGGAGCAGGCAGGCAAGGCGTCCGGTTGGAAGACGCCCGGCCTGTTTTCACTCGCCCAACCGGGTCCGTAATGAGACCTGAATTCCATGCAATGAGGTGGATATCCCATGTATTCTCCCAACCCCAATGACCGCATAGCGATCTTCATCGACGGCGAAAACATCCATTACAGTGCCAAACACCTGAACATGCGGCTCGATTACCTCAAGCTGTGCAAGAAGCTGGCTGCCGGAAGGCGCCTGGTCAGGTCCTACTTCTTCACGGCGGTGAGCAACCAGTCCGAGGGCAAGATCGATTTCATCAACTTCTTGAAGCTCAACGGGTTCACCGTCGTGACCAGGGAGATCAAATCGTTCAATGACATGGACTCCAACGCCCGCAACATCCGCAGCAGCCTGGACATGGACATGGCCATCGGCGTCCTGGAACTCCTCCCTTACCTGGACACGGTGATCCTGTGCACCGGCGACGGGGATTTCCGGGCCCTGGTGGAAGCTGTCGGTCGCCGCGGGGTCCACGTGGAGGTCTGCGCCCTGCGCGAGATGACCAGCACGGACCTGATCGCCGCCTCCGACGAGTACACCGACCTGGCCACGCTCAAGGACGAGATCGCCCTGTCGGCCCCGGCGCCGCGGGACATCCGCAACGACCTGCCGCCTCCGGGCAACGACGAGATCGACTCCTACAAGATCCAGGACACCAGCTTCGATTTCTGAGCGGGTTCCGCCGTTCTGACCCGAAGGCCCTGCCCGGTGCAGGGCCTTCGGCGTTCCCGGGCGGCTCCCTATCCTCAGGAAAGGCCGGCCAGGAAGGCCGGACGGTAGGCTGCCTGGATGCTGCGCGTCACCCGGCCGGGCCGGCCCGTCCCCACCGGATTCCGGTCGACGGCGACCACGGGCAGGACCTCCCGCACGCTGCTGGCCACGAAGACTTCCTCGGCGTCCGCCAGATCCGTCACCCGCAGGGTCGTTTCGCGCAACGGCAGGCCGAGGCCGGCGGCGATGGCCATGATGTGCTCGCGCGTCCGACCGGGCAGGAAATGCCCCTCGGCGCCGGGGGTGAGGACGTTTCCCTGCCGGACCAGGAACAGGTTGCTGACCGCGCCCTCGAGCAGGCGTCCGCCCCGGGCGGTGAGGATGGCCTCCTGGCATCCCAGTCGGGCCGCCTGGCGCTGGGCCAGGATGGTGGTCAGGCCGTTGAGGGTCTTCAGCTCGGGAAAGTGGGATCGGGCGTACGCGGGCCCGAGCACCACCGCCGCGATGCCGTCCCGCTGCCAGAGTTCGATTTCAGGAGCCACCGCGACCAGGGTGATCACCACGGAGGGAGGGACCGCGGCCGGGTCGGTCAGGGGAACCGGGTGGGCGGCATCGCCGCCGCGGCTGACGGTGATCCGCAGCCTGCCGTCGGTTCCGGTCAGTCCGTTGGCTCGCGCCAGGTCCGCGATGATGGCCCCCAGCCGGTCCTGGTCGAGGCCAGGATCCAGTTCGAGGGCCTGGGCGTGTCTCACCAGCCGGTCCCAGTGGGCGGCGAGGTCGGCGGGGCGGCCTCCGTAGAGCCGGAGCGTCGTGTAGACCCCCTCACCGTGGAGGAATCCCCCGTCGAACACCGAAACCATGGCCTGGTCCGCCGGTATGATCCGGCCGTTGAGGAAGACGTGCATCGTGTCCCGCCGCGACGATGGGGGAACGCCCCGGCGGTGCGCCGGGGCGGAGATCGGATTTCCCGCGGATCTTCCCACACGACGGGTGCGGGGGCAAGCGGGTACCGGGCCGGAGACCGGGTCAGAGAGGGGTGTTCCCCTGGAGGGCCGACCTGGCCGTGATCAGGCGCCCGAGCGTCTGCCTGAGCTTCCGGTCTTCGTCCTCCTGGACCAGGGATTCCAATACGCCGATGGCCAGATCCAGGTATTCCACGGCTCCGGCCGTGGCCACGTCCACCAGCTTGCGCCGGATCTCCGGATTCCCGCTCCGTTCGAGGAAGGTCCGGCAGGTGGCCACCGCCCGGGGAATGTCCCCGGCGGCTGCTTCCAGGTCGCAAAGGTTGATCGCGGCGTTGGGGTGCGTGCGGTGGGTCGCCAGCGCGGCGGTGAAGTGCGTACGGGCCTCCTCGACGTCGCCCCGGACGTAAGCGGCCACGCCCAGGTTGTTGTGGGCGTCCGGGTCCAGTGGATTGAGGGCGAGCACCGCCTCGAAGTCGAGCCGGGCGGTTTCGAATTTCTCCTGCCGCGCCCGGACCAGACCCCGGTTGTACAGGATGTTCCCGTTGTCGGGGATCAGCTGGAGGACGCGGTCGAAGCAGGCCTCGGCCCGGGCGAATTCGCCCAGGGAGGTGTAGAGGGCGCCGAGGTTGTTGTGACCTTCGGGACGGTCGGGGAAGGCTTCGATCACCTTTTCGAACAGGCCCAGGGCTCCGGGGATGTCGCCTTCCCGGAGAGCCAGGGCCCCCGCCTGGACCATCCTTGCGAGGTCCTCGGAACGGGAAACAACCGTCGCTTCGTCGTTCAGTTTCTGCTGGCAGGTCTGCATGATCGTGCTCCCGGAGGCGAATGGGCGGCTGGCCCGTCGATGGTGGCATCGGGCAGGGAAGGCAATCCTCGTGCCGGATCAGGAAGACCGCCTCCGACTTCTCCAGGCTGTCAGCAGGGGGAAACAGGCGATCCGGGCGGGTTCCCGCCGGCCCGGCGCCGTATCCGGATCCGCCGGATAGCCGGAAACCGGCCAGTTCCAGACCTCCGGCGACTTTGTTTCGACCACCCGGGAGTTGGTGTTGACACTGTCAATCTCTCTGTTATTTTTGCAACAAAAGCCAACCCGGCGCGGCATCCGGATCCACCGGAAGAGATCCGGGCCGCCTGACCGGGTTGCATTTCCATGGGAGATCTGATGTTCGAGCAGTTCATCCCCGTCATCCTGGTCCTGGGCGTCGCCGCGGCGTTTTCGGCCCTCTTTCTCGGGATCAGTTTCTGGCTCGGCCCCAGCCGCCCGAACCGCCTGAAGTCGTCGACCTACGAATGCGGCATCCCCCCGCGGGGATCGGTCCAGATCCGGTTCTTCGTCCGGTTCTTCCTGGTCGCCCTGTTCTTCCTCCTGTTCGACCTGGAAGCGGTGTTCCTCTACCCGTGGGTCGTCCTCTTCAAGGGGATGGTGG
>JAHJTW010000100.1 GCA_018829565.1 bacterium
GGATCCCGGGCGGGCAGGTAGCCCGGCTCTCTCTCCCCCGCGCCGCGCACCTCGACCAGGATCTCGGCGGCCACCAGCACGTTGATCACCGCATGGACCAGGCGGGACGGGACCTCGAGCTCGGCAGCCATCCCGGCCGCGGTGGCCGGTTCCTCGCCCCGGACGAACCGTCCCGCGCCGATGGTGGCCAGAGCGACCGCCAGCAGACGCCGCCGGGCCTGGCTGGCCGCAGCCGAAGCCCGTTCGCGGGCGTAGTCCCCCGCGTTGTCCACGGCGAACGAGACCTCGGCTCCCACCAGGACGATCAGCCAGCTGATGTACAGCCAGATCAGGAACATGGGCAGGGCGGCGAAGCTGCCGTAGACGGCGTTGTAGCGCGAGACCCCCACCTGGGACTGGATGTAGACGAACTGCAGCAGCTGGTAGAGGGTGCCGGCCACGACGCCGGCGGTGAGGCCGGCGCCCCCGCTGACCGAGGTGTTGGGCATCGTCAGGTAGAGCAGGGCAAGCAGCAGCCAGATGAAGACGAAGGGGACCAGCTCCAGCCCGACCTGGACCAGGCCGCTGACCGGCTCGTAGACCCCGACGGCCTCCAGAGCGGCGGTCACCCGGCCGCTGATGAACACCGATGCGCTGCTGCTGATCAGCAGCAGGATCGGGGCGACGATGGTGATCGCCAGGTAGTCGGTCAGCTTGCGCACGGGGTTGCGCTCGACCTCGACCCCCCAGATGGCGTTGAAGGACTTCTCGATGTTGCCCAGCAGGCGGACGACCGACCACAGCAGCAGCAGCACGCCCGCCCCCGCCACCACGCCGCCCTTCGTGTTGGCCAGCATGGTGCGGGCGAACTGGATGACCCGGTCCAGGATCTCCTCCTGCCCGGCCAGGCGCTGGCGCAGGGTCTGCTCGAGGGCCGGCTCCAGGCCGAAGCCCTTGGCCAGGCCGAAGGCCAAAGCCGCCACCGGCACCAGCGACAGCAGGGTGTAGTAGACCAGCGCCGAGGCGCGCAGCTGCAGCGAGTCGGCGGCGAATCCCCGCGCCGCCAGGACGACGATGCGCAGCAGCCGCAGGGGGTAGGACGGACCCTGGTCATCGCCCAGCTCGGGCAGGTGCCAGATGTCGTGCTGCAGGAAACGGCGCAGGCGGCGCCAGCGCTGGCGAATGTCCACGGGATCGCCTTTCCTCGGTCCAAGCGGCCCCTGATCAACACCTTGGATCGTGACTTCGCGCACCCCGAACAGGGAAAGGCGTCAATTCCCCCATGAAGGGGATGAGGGCTCGGGATCCGCCCCCGGGCCCTACTTGCCCTTCAGCGGCAGATGGATGCAGGCCGCCGGGTCGAGCGTCCGGAAGGTGAAGGACTCGGTGATGAACAGCCTGACCTTGCCCTCGCCGTGGGACTCGTAACCGATCGCCAGGTCCTGGCCCAGGGTCAGCTCGAAGTCTCCGCCTCGGCGGGAGATCAGCAGCGCCCCCTCCAGAACCGTGCTGTAGTGGACCTTGCCGTCCACCAGGTTGGCCACCTGCTTCTGCAAGGGGTAGCCCGAGGTCTGCTGGCTGGACAGGGCCTTGAAGACCTCCGTCCCGACGACCAGGGCGAAGGGGCCCTTGATCGCCGCGTCGTTCAGCGTGACCACGGCCTGGGCCAGGGAGTCCAGCAGGGCGCCGGGCTCCAGCTTCAGGGGCAGCGGCTTGTGGCCGTCCAGCCGGGTCAGCCCGGTGATGCCTGCGGCCTTGAAGCCGTTGAAGACGGCCTGGTCCTCGAAGCGCGACATGGCCAGGGCGGCGTCCTCGGCGGCCTTCAGGTCGATGTCGCCGGCGCCGCGCTCGATGTTGTCCAGCTCCCAGACGTCGAGATCGAAGCCGATGCGTCCCTCGACCAGCGGCTGGACGCGGTGGATGCCGTACCCCACGCCGGTCTTGTCCTGGCGGGGGATCTCCAGGCGGCCCAGGCCGACCGCGGCCTTGTCCATGCCCTCGGGACCGATCACGTCCACCACCTTGCGGCCGCAGAGCCGGGTCATCAGGATGCTGCGGACCGCGTCGTCGATTTCCTCCCAGGCGCGGTCGGTGATGGGCGCCAGCGAACGTTTCAAGATGTCCATTTCCTGCCTCTCTTTCCGGTCATGCCGAGGGGGGGTCAGTCGATGTCGCCGATGCCGAGATCGCGTGAGCCGGAACCCCGGGCGTCGTCCTCGCCGTCGCCGGAGCCCTCCTCGACCGCAGTGATCCCGGCGTCGGTGAAGAGGTAGGTGCGCAACTCTTCGTCCCAGGCGGGAACCTTCCGGCGCAGCCACTCGAGCGACATGCAGGCGTGCTCGATCTCCTCGTCGCGGTTGTGGATCAGGACCTGCCGCAGCTCCTTGTCCGTGCACAGGGCCTGGCGCTGATGGTACCAGTCGACGGCCTCGATCTCCTCCTTGAGGCTGGTCAGGGCGCGGTGCATGTCCTTGACGTCGTCGGGCAAGGCTTCCCAGTTCTCGTGATAATCGGTCATGGCATTCCTCCCGGCATGGCCCCTGTCCCCTCGTTCCCGGACCGGTCCTGATTCCAGTCATATTCTTAAACGGTAATCCCATCCGCGAGCGCCGCAAGCCGCCCCCGGATTCCAACTCGTTTCCCACCAATTAGATCCGTGTTCGGGGATCGCCGCCTCGCCGCCCCAACGCACGGCGCCGCAAGGGGCTGTCCCGCCTCCGGGTTGCCGCTTCCGGCGGCCGTCTTAACGTGTGCCTGCAACGGGAGAAACGCCGGCGGGCCCCCTTTCCGCCGCGAGCCCCCGTTCGCGAAGGAGGACCCATGAGCGCCATCGATCGCCATCGCTTCGACCAGCTGCTGGAGTCGGAGGGCCCCGGCCCTCACCTCAGCATCTACCTGCCCACCCACCGCGCCGGACGCAACGTCCGGCAGGATCCCATCCGCTTGAAGAACCTGATCAGGGAGGCCGAGGCCGACCTGCTGAAACTGGGGCTGAAGCCGGAGGAGTGCCACGCCTTCCTCGCGCCGGTGCGCGCCCTGCTCGACAGCAGCGGTTACTGGGAGCACCAGCTGGACGGGCTGGCCCTGTTCCTGGATGGCGACGGCCTGCGCGACTTCCAGTGCCCGCGGCGCTTCGACGAGTTCCACTTCGTCGGCGAGCACTTCCACCTGAAGCCCCTGCTGCCCCTGCTGCGCTGGGAGACCTCGTTCCACCTGCTGGCCCTCAGCCTCAACAAGGTCGCGCTGTACGAGGTCACCGCCGACGCCTTGGAGGAGATCGACGCCGGGGACATCCCCGCCAGCCTGGCCGATGCCCTCGGCCACGACGTCGAGGAGCCCAGCCTGCAGCACCACGCCGGCGCCCGCCCGGGCCCCGGCCGGGAGACCGGCATCTTCCACGGCCACGGCGCCGGCGACGACGACAAGACGGGCGAGATCATCAAGTTCCTGCAGCTGGTCGACGACGGACTGCGGGCCCGCCTGAAGAACCTCCAGGCGCCCGTCGTGCTGGCGGGGGTCGACAAGCTGATCCACCGGTTCCACGACCTGAGCAAGCACCAGGGCCTGATCCCCGGCGGGGTCGCCGGCAACCCCGACAGCCTGGAGTCGCGGCGGCTGCACGAGGAGGCCTGGGAGGTCGCCCGGGGCGTCCTCGGCGCCCCCGCCCGCCGGGCCGCCGAACGCTTCGTCGAGCTGCGCGGCACGGACCGGGCATCGGCCAAGCTGCAGGAGATCGGTCGGGCCGCCGCCGCCGGCCGGGTCGAATCCCTGCTCATCGCCGCCGACCGCACCGTCTGGGGCACGCTCGAGGGCGACGGCTCGGTGGAGGTCCACGACGAGTTCCAGGAGGGCGACGTCGACCTTCTGGACCGGCTGGCCGTCCTGGGTCTGCGCAACGGGGCGGAGGTGATCGCGCGGCAGGCCTCGCGCCTGCCCGACGGCGTGGCCGTGGGTGCGGTGATGCGCTACTAGGGGATCACCAGGCCGCAGACGAACATCTTGCCGAGGTTCATGGCGGTCGTCATCGCCACGAGCGTGGTCGGAGCCTACCCGGGTCGTCCATGCATCCATGCACATTGACTGATAATCGCCCGCCCAGGCTGCCCCAAATTTGCTTACCAAAATACAAGATCTGATCAGAATGAAATTTGTCGTTTTAGGTTATGGATCACTCGGGTTAGTTGTCGGATGCCTGCGGTGTCCTGATGCGATCAGATGGGCCCGCGGTCGGCTCGTCGAATTCGAGCAGGATCGGCAGCCTGATCTTCTGTAAAAGAAAACCCCGCCACTCATCGAGCAGCGGGGTTCCGCTATCAACCCTCGGGCTGATGGACTAACCTACCAACGGTCGCCGCCGCCGCCACGGCCACCGCCGTAGCCGCCGCCGCCGCCGCCGTAGCCCCCACCGCCGCCGCCGCGAGGCTTGTCCTGGGCCTCGTTGACCTTCAGGGCGCGACCACCCATTTCCTTGCCGTCAAGGGCTCGCTGGGCAGCCATCGCTGCTTCATCATCCATCTCGATGAATCCGAAGCCACGGGGACGACCGGTCTCCCGGTCCATGATCAGGGCCACGGAGTGAACCGCGCCATGCTCCCCGAACAATCCTTTGAGTTCATCTTCGCTCGCGGTGAAGGGCAGGTTGCCCACGTACAGTTTCTTCAAGACTTTTCTCCAGATGCCGGACTTACCGGCTTAACCAAGCGCTCAGGATCGCCGGCTTCTTCCGGCTAAACCCCCTGCGCTTCGAACTGGTCCGGCCATCGCGATGATGGTCGAACCCCATCTCCCGACGGTCGGGAGAATCTCTTGGCCCTGCTGACCGAAACGGCGCCAGGACCGATATTTCCAGATCGAGACCCCCGGTCCGTTGCAACCAGGGCTTCCGTCGACTTCTCTGTGGGCGGATTCTACGCTGCGGGAGGGTCGCGCCGCTGACGCTTCTCAGCGAACGCCACTGAAGGTGGCGACAAGGTAGTCCATATCTGTCCAGGAAGCCAACTTTATTCGTATCCGTTGCCGTCACGACGTGGAAGACCATCGGTTGCTGGTGGGCCGCACCGTGAATCGCGGCCGCCGAGAGAAGGCCCACATGGTAGGGCTGGGCCAGATAACGCATCAGGTCGTCGATGAACCATGGTCGGCGGGTTGCAAGGCCGGTTCTTCCGGGTCGCGGCCTGAGTTGGTCCCCGGTCCCGTGGTGGATCGGATGATGGGGGCGGGTTTCCAGGACTCGGGAGTATCCCGAAAACCGGCTCCAATGACCCGTTTGGGGCTCAGTTTCCGCAATGCAGGCCCCCCGGGGGGCAGAAATTTTTCCTGGGGAGGACGGGGGTTTGACCTGGCGAGGTGGGAACCCGCTGTTATCGGGGGGCAATACGGACTCTTGAACAGGGGCAGCCACCGGCGACGCCTACCCTAGCGCCTGATCGAAGTCGGCGATCAGGTCGTCGAGATTCTCGATACCGACCGAGCAGCGGATCAGCGTCTCGGGGATCCCCAGTTCCGCCCGCGCCTCGGCGGTCAGTTCGACGTGGCTCGTCACCGCCGGCGGACCGATCAGGGTGCCGACCGATCCCAGGCTGGCGGCGCGATGGGCGTAGCGCAGGCGGCCGAGGAAACGGCCGACATCCTTCATTTCGCCGGGCAGCGAGAAGCTCACCAGGCCGCCGAAGCCGCTCATCTGCCGACGGGCGACCGCGTGCCCCGGATCGTCCTCCAGGCCGGGATGGAACACTTTGTCCACGGCCGCGTGCTTGCGCAGGAAACGCGCCAGCCCCAGCGCGTTCTCGTTCTGACGTAGCACGCGCAACTCGAGGGTCTTGAGGCTGCGGATCAGGAAGTAGGCGACCGGCGGTGCGAGGGTCGCGCCGTTGATCTCGCGGAAGCGGAAAACCTCGCCGACGAGATCCTCCCGGCCGCAGAGGACCCCGCCCATGGCATCGGAGTGGCCCCCGATGAACTTCGTCGCGCTGTGCACGACGAGGTCGGCGCCGAGCTCCAGGGGGCGCTGGTTCACCGGCGTGGCGAAGGTGTTGTCGACGACCACGACCGCGCCGGCTGCATGACCCGCGCGCGCCAGACGCTCAATGTCGAGGATCTTCATCGTCGGGTTCGTCGGGGTTTCCAGGTAGAGCAGGTCGCAGCCCCGTTGAAGGGCAGCCTCGATCGCCTCGTGGTCCTCGGTGGGGCACAGCTCGACCTCGACTCCGAACTTCGGCAGGAACTCCAGGAAGATCCGGCTCGTTCCGCCGTAGGTGTCGCGGATGCTGACCACCCGCTTGCCCGGCGCGAGCAGAGCGAACAGCGTGTTGCTGATCGCAGCCATACCCGTGGCGAAGCTGGTCGCCGCCCCGGCCCCCTCCAGCAGACGCATCTTCTCCTCGAAAACCTCCACCGTGGGGTTGGTGTTGCGGCTGTAGATGTGACCGCGGGTCCTGCCCGAACCAACGTCCAACCACTCGTCGAGATCGTCGAATCCGAAGGTGACGCTGTGGACCACGGGCACCTGGGTGGCGCCCTGCCAGGTCACCCCTTCCTCGGCGCCCCAGACGGCCCGGGTTCCGATGCCGGGTTCGCGTTTGCGTTCAGTCATGCTGGATGTCCTTTCCTTCAGCGCCGCAGTAGGCGCGCGTCGTATCGAGCAGGATCTCCGCGAGCCGGACCACCGAATCGAGATCGACCCATTCCGTTTCCTCGTGCAATCCGCCGCCGGCCGGACCGATGACGACCGCGTCGATCCCCGCCTCGCCGAGCAGACCGGAGTCTTCCCACCAGCCATGCCAGCCGAGGCTGGGCTCGCGGCCGAGCACGCGCCCGCCGGCGGCGCGGAGTGCGCGCACGATCGGCAGGTCGGGATCGATGGCGTGGGGCGAACGCCACATCACGGGCTCGACCCGAGCGTCGAAATCAGGCCGCCCGGCGCCCGCTCGCTCCACCACGCGTCGCAATTCGAGCTCGGTTTCATCCGCGGTCTGGCCCGGTACCGTACGACACTCGACTTCGGCCCGGCACGCGTCCGAATATACGAACAGGTGGCGGCCGCCGCCCACGACCGGAACGTGCAGCGACGCCGAACCCAGCTGCGGATGGACCCACCGGTGCTCCCAATCCCGGCGCAGTTCGTCCAGGCCGGCCAGCACAAGTCCCATGTGCAGGTTCGCGTCGACGCCCAGGTCCGGCCGGCCGCCGTGCGCCGTGCGGCCTCTCGTGCGGATGCGGAAGATCCCGAATCCCCGGTGGCCGACGACGACATCCAGGCCGCTTGGTTCGATCACGACGGCGGCGTCGGTGCGCAGTCGCGCCGTGAGATCGGCGGTCCCGATGCTGGCGTCCTCCTCGTCGGCGACGAAAGCAAGGACGAGATCTCCGGCCATCTCCTCGTTCGATTCGCCGAGGGCGCGGGCCAGCGCGAGAACGGCCGCCATCCCGCCCTTGGTATCCTGCGCTCCCCGTCCGTATACGCGGCCATCACGGACCGTCCCCGAGAAAGGCTCATCCATGCCCGCCGTACCGACGGTGTCGAGGTGGACGTTGATCATCAGGGAGGGCCCCGAACCGGCGCCGGGCCGCCGCGCCACGACGTTCGCCCGCCGCTCGCCGAGCTCGTGCAGTTCCGGCTCGTAGCCCCAGGACTTCAGGAGCGACCGGACATGGAGCGCGATCTCCAGCTCACCCGGCGCATCCGCCTCGAGGCCGGGATTTCGCGAGTCGATCCGGATCAGCGATTGCAGCGTCTGCAGGATGAATTCGCGGTCGAAGATCATTCGGTGCAAGGTGCTTCCCATCGGTTCAGGTGGTACCCGTCGCCCAGTGTATCATGTCCCGTTCCGGGCGTACAACTCGCGCTCAACGCCCGCTCCAGGCAGGTCACGATCCGGCTCGAGGCGCCGACCATCGCCTCCTTCAAGGCCATGCCATGGCCGACGAGGCCGGCATCCCCTACCAGACGCTGATCAACCTCTACCTCCGCGATTGCACACGGTCGGGCCGGCGCCTCACACTGGCCTGGGACCCGGACGACTGTTCAGGATCGACCGCCAGGCCATCGTTGGCCATGCCATCGTTGGCGCTGGGAATGGCCTGGTCGGTCAGGTCGTAGGTGGGGATGTCGTCAAGCTGCGACCCGGATGATGGGGGCGTATCTCCTGGATCCTGGGAAATTCCGAAAATCGGCTCCAATTCCCCATTTCGAGTCCAATTTCCGCAATGTAGGCCCCCCGGGGGGCTGGAATCATTCCTGAAAAATTCCGGGTATGACTTGGCAAGGTGGGAGTCGGCTGTTACCGCGGGCCAATACGGACTTTTGAACAAGGGCAACGGCCAACCTTGGATCGGCTGGCAAATAGCCGACTACTCGGTCGCCCCCAGGTCGCTCATCTCGCTGCCGACGTTCACTCCAGACCATCCAGCACGTCCAGCAGTCTGCGTTTCCGCCGGTGGGCCTCACGGACGGTGGCCAGGTAACGACCCCATTCCTCGTTCAGGCCGACCTTCGTCATCGTCTGCTTCACCTTGAGCAGATAGCGGCCGGCGACCTTGTACGCGGTCGGGGTCGTGTGGTTGATCTCCCGCAGGGCCAGCGTCTGCCAGATTTCGACGGCTCGCTCGGGAGCATGGTCCCGAACAGCTTCGGCAACATGTTCGTCGGCGACACCGGACATCCCGCGGCCGGCCTTCAGCCGGTCGTACCAGATCAGCACCTGCTCGGGGTCGCGCTCGTCGATGGCGAGATCGATCAACGTGCGGTAATCAGGATACGCAGATCCGGAGCGGCGACGCCCCGTCCTTAGCATTGCCGGCGGTTGCGCCAAGGGCCAATCAGGATGACTCCAAGGCGGTGTCCCCGTCTGCAAATGAATCAGCAGGGTGCGACGGACGGCCTCCCAGCACTTGACCTTGCTCGCCGCCTTCATGGTGCTCCGGTACCTCTCGACGCAAGGAGACTCCGTGAATTCGAAGGTCTCCATCACCGCTACGGTCGCCCAGTCCTTGGCTCGGGCCTTGATTTCCCGCAGTATACCGCGAAATCGTGCGGCAACGCCCGGCAGGGACGCGGTCATCTCGGGCAGGCACTTCGCGATCCTGTCTTCGACGTCGGCATACCTGCCTGCCGCCATCAGGTGATCGATCAACAGATCCCAATGCCCGTGGTCGACCGCTTCTTCTTCGAGCAGGGCCGTGATCTCGTTCACGCGTCCGGCGCGTTCCAGGGCGTCGACGACGAAACGGACGAGGTTGCGACGTCGCCAGGATCCCGCATTGTCCTTGTCGGAGCGGGCCTGGGATAGGTCGGCGAGGCGATCCAACAGGTGTTCGGCGGCGACATTCCACGACTTGCGTGAATGCCGCCCCCGCAGGTAGTCGCCGACAGGCTCTGCCAGCCCATATTCGTCGTCGAGCACGATGTCCAGGGCCCAGATCAGGCGCTCTTCCGGTGACCACGAGGATTTCTTGACCGCCGCGACGACCAGTTCGACCCCTGGCCGCAACTCGTAGGACAGGTTATCGTCCCAGTGGCACTCGGCCACGACCTGCGAGAACCGTTGAATCAGATCTTCACCCAGATCCGCAACTTCATCGGCACCGCCGGCGGCGATCAAATCCTCCAGCAGCGAATGCACACGACCAAAGCCTGGGAGGTTCCACTCTCGGTTGTGGGCATCCCAGTAACTGTCGCCGTCGCAGATCTTGTCGATCTCCTGGCGAAGAGCCGAGAGCAGCGCCGATGGCCCCTCCGTCAGGGCCATCTCCCGGTCCTTCACATATCGGGCGACTTGCGGCAATTCGGCGACGAGTTCATGCAGCATTTCCCGCAGTTGTTGCGGCGAACGGGAATCTATGAACTCGGCAAGGCGTGCGGGGTGCGGCACTCCGTCTCCCTTTCGATCTTGGCATGGCATGGAACAGACGTGTGGCCACGCCTTCGCGTTCAAGAGCCGGCTCCACTGTCCCAACGGGGGGCTGACCCTGACGATGAGCCGGAACGCGGAGGTTCAACCATACTACGATCGGATCATGCGGAGTCTGGAAAAGGCCGCCTGATCAGGAATTTATGCAAAATTGGGGTAGACCTTGACGTCCGGGTCAATGACGCTACCTTAAATCTGTACCTTGATGTCCAGAATTGATTTTGGTGCGCCACAAGCGACGCCGGCGGATACCTGCAAGAATGCAGGGCAATGCCCGCCAAGTGCCAGAATTTCTGCGGTTCCCGGCGGGGCGAGACAAGCCGGAGGGGATCAACTCGATGTCTGAAAAATGCCTTCCCCGCGGGTTGCTGCGGCCGAAACATCCCGAACGGATTTGCTGGGGCTGTGACAAGTACTGCCCTGCGGGCGACCTCCGTTGCGGCAGTGGTTTTATCCGCACGCCCCACCCCATCGAGCTCTTCGGAGAAGACTGGTTCGCGGACGAACTCGAGGCCGAAACCCGCGCCGCCGACGATCCGCGCCGCCTGGATCCGACCGGGACTCCTTCCCCCTTGACAAGCAAGTAACCATTTACTTACTTGTGGTCATGCAGAACACGAAACGCAAATCAGGCGCCGTCCGTCGCGAGGAGATCGCGGTCGCGGCCCTGCGCATCATCGGTGAACGGGGCATCGCCTCCCTGACCACGTCCACCCTGGCCGAAGAGGTCGGGGTCACCACAGGCGCCTTGTTCAGGCATTTCAAGTCTCGCGAGGCGATACTGCAGGAAGCTGCCAGGCACGCCCTGGCCAAGATCGAATCCACCTTTCCGGATCCGACCCTCCCACCGCTTGAGCGCCTGCTCGCCCTGGCGGAAAACCGGGTGCGCATCGTGGGAGCGGACCCGGGGGTGGCATGGGTTCTGCGCTCCGAGCAGGCCTACCTGAGCTTGCCCCCCGATGCCGTCGCCCAGCTGCGGGACCTTGTCAGGCGCTCCAAGGGATTCGTCCTGACCGCGCTCCGGGATGGTTCCGCGGATGGGACGATTCGAACCGACATCGCACCCGAAACCCTCTTCGTGCCCGTCATGGGCACGATCCACGCCCTGATCGGCATGGCCGGGATCCACGCGACCGCCGGCCGGACCAGGGGCAGCAGTACGGCCCGTGTTCTGGCTGCGCTGGCGATTCTGCTGGCGCCCACGGACCGTGTTCCGGGCGACTCCGATCCGATTCAGCCCGAATGTTGACACGATAACCTGACCATAGAGGAGACCTTGCCATGACGATCACGAGTGAAACCAAAGTGGGGCAACTGGCTGCCCAACACCCGCTGGCCACCCGCGTCTTTGCCCGGCACGGCATCGATTTCTGCTGCGGGGGGGGCGAACCGCTTGGCGCCGTGTGCGCCGGCAAGGGACTGGAAACCGCAACGATCCTGGCGGAGATCGCCAAGGAACTGGAGGTCGCGGACGAGACCGAGGGCCGCTGGGACACCGCCCCCCTCGGCGCGTTGATCGACCACATCATGGTCACCTTCCACCAGCCGCTCTACGAGGAGCTGCCCCGCCTGGAATCGATGGCCCGCAAGGTGCTCGACGTGCACCGGGACAAGGACCCCGAGCGGCTTTCGGAACTGTTCTCCCTCTACCTGGAGATCCAGGCTGAACTCAAGCAGCACATGATGAAGGAAGAGCAGATCCTGTTCCCGATGATCCGGCAGGGGCAGGGCGCCCAAACCGGCGGACCGGTCGCGGTCATGGAAAAGGAGCACGAGGCGGTGGGCGGAGCCCTGCGGCGCATGCGTGAACTGACGGACGACTACACCGTACCGGCGGAGGCCTGCAATACCTGGCGGGCCCTGTGGCACGGTCTTGCGGCGCTGGAGAAGGACCTGCACCAGCACATCCATCTCGAGAACAACATCCTGTTCCCCCGGGCGTTGGCCGGCAACGCCTAGAGCGAATGCGCTCTACCGCGAGAGGCCCGACTGCCAGTTCTGCACCAGCACCAGGTGCCGGGTGGGTCCCTCGCCGCCTCCGGCCGGGCGGGTGGTCAGGATGCGCTGCCCGCCCGGCGCCACGTCGAAATCGCGGAAACCACGGCTTTCGAACAGCATCGTGACCGGCCCCAGCGGTGGATCCTGCGCAGGGTCCACCCGGGCCGAGACCATGGAGCGCTTCGTCGGACCGCTGCCGGCGATGAAGAACAGTTCGCGGCCGTCCGGGGCCCACCGGGCCCTGAACCCGCCCTGGGTGCCGACCTGCCATTGACCCTCGCCGGCGGGGAACCGGGACAGGAAGACGTCGACCTGCCCCGGGTCGTTGGTCGAGTAGGCGACCAGGCGACCGTCCGGCGAGATCGTCGCCGCCCCCACGTTCGGCTCGGGAACCCGCTTCAGCAGGGGTTCCAGGGGACCGAGGGTGCCGTCGGGAAGCACGGGCCCGATCCGCAGGCTGCCGTGCCCCCGCTGATCGATGATGCGGAGCGCCGACCGGCCATCGGGCGCCATGGCGATGTTGTCGAAGTCTGCGCTGGAGGCCGTCGGCGCCAGTTCCCGCTGCCCGCCGGACCCGTCGGCGTTGATCGCCAGAACGCGGGCCTGCATCCCGTCCCGCTCGACGTACGACAGCCGGGACGACGAGGCCAGCCATTCCGGCGAGGACTCCGGCTGCGGGCCGAAGGTGAGCCGCGTCTCGATCCCCGTCTCCAGATCGAGGACCCAGACGTCCACGTTGCCGCCGTCGGCCGCGGCGAACGCGACGCGCCGGCCGTCCGGCGACAGGCGGGGTCCGCCCAGTCTGCCATGGGGCCTGCCGACCGCTTCGATCTCCACGCCGGACCGATCCACCCAGACGAGTTCGTGAGGCACGTCGAGCTCCGACCCCTCCGAGTAGAGCAGCGAACCGTCCGCCGAGGCGCTGAGGGTCACGGCAGCGGGCGCCACGAGGACCGGCGCGCCGGTCGCGCGATGCCCCTTAAGGTCGAACGGAACGGCCCAGATGCCCGGCGTGGCCCCGCTCAGCAGGTAAAGGAGGTGCCCGGACGGCGTGAGGATCGGCGAATCCTGGGTGCTCCCGAAATCGCCGGGGACCAGGATCTGACGCCGGCCGTCGAAGAACGTGAGGCCTGGCGCCTTCTGCCCCGTGCTGTCGCGTCCGCTTTGCCAGTGGGTCACGTACATGAGTTCGCCGTTCGGCAGCCAGGACGGGCCATGGAAATCGATCTGGGTGACGGGGTCGAGGTCGACCAGGACCGTGGGCACGCCCCCGCCGGCGGGGACCTCGTAGATCCGGTCCCGCCAGACCGAGAAGGCGATCTTCCCGGAGGCGCTCCAGGTCGCACCGATGATGTTCCCCGTGCCCGGAATCTCGCAGATCGCGGTCGGCTGCCCGCCCTCGGCGGGAACCTGCCAGAGCTTCCGGTTGTCGGCGTACACGACCGTACGCGAATCGGGCGACCAGTTGACCGGGCCCCCCGCGACGACCTCCGCGACGACGCGCGGCGTGAGCCGGTCCAGATCGCGGACCCAGATCCTGTTCTCGGAGGCGTACGCGAACCGCGAGCCGTCGGGGGATAGGACCGGGGCCATCGGCCAGTCGACGACCAGGTCGCCTGCGACCAGGTCGAATTTGCGCAGCGGGCCCGGCTCGCCGGTTCGGCCGAATCGCAGCGTCGCCAGGACGGCCAGGAGCGCCACCGCGAGCGTCATGGTCAACGTCACCCGCCACCGCACCCCTGCCGCTCGCGGCGGGGTCGCCGCCGGGGCTTCGGTCTCCCCCGTGGCCCCGAGCGTGATGCGGGCCTCGCCGATGTCCCGCAGGCGGTCCTGCGGGTCCTTGCAGAAGCAGCGCCGCAGCAAGGCGCGCACCCGGGCCGGGGTGGCCGCCGGCAGCAGATCCCAGTCGGGCTCGGTCTTCAGGATTCCGGCGACCAGGTCCGAAACGGTCTCTCCCGCGAAGGCCCGCCGTCCGGTGAGGCATTCGTAGAGGACGCAGCCGAAAGCCCAGACGTCCGTCCGCTTGTCCACCGCCTTCCCCCGCGCCTGCTCCGGGCTCATGTAGGCCGCGGTGCCGAGGATCATCCCGGCCTGCGTCGCGGCATACGTCATCGTCGGCGAGTTTGCGAGGTCGGGGCCCGATTCCGCCTGGCCCGGCGCCGCGGCCTTGGCCAGCCCGAAGTCCAGCACCTTCAC